>CAZPLW010000165.1:0-9897 GCA_964587315.1 uncultured Lysobacter sp. | reverse complement strand
CGGGATAGACCGTCGATTCGAAGACGACGATCGCGCCCTTCTTCAGGTTCTGCCCGACGAACGTGCTGGCGCCCACGAGCGGGCTGAAATCCGGGTTGTGGGCGTCGTCGACCGGCGTCGGGACCGCGACCACGATGAAATCGGCCTGCTTGAGCGCGGACGGGTCGCAGGTGACCTGCAGGCGCTTCGCATCCCGCAGCTGCTCGGTCGACACCTCGCCGGTCGGATCGAGGTGGTCCCGGTAGGCGGCCACCTTCTGCGCCGACAGGTCGAACCCGACGGTGGCGAAGCGGCGGCCGAATTCCACGGCGAGCGGCAGGCCCACGTAGCCCAGGCCGACGACGGCCAGGGTGGGCTCGGCGGGAAACCCGGGCTGGCCCGAGGCGGTGGAGACGGCGTGCGAAAGATCGTTGGGCATGGGTCGTGCCTCAGCGGGAGCCGATTCGGAAGAGGACGATCTCCACGGTCTGCAGGAGGATCATGAGGTCGAAGACGAGGCTGTGGTTCGCCACGTAGTAGAGGTCGTAGCCGAGCTTCTCGCGCGCGTCGCTCTCCGACGATCCGTACGGGTAGCGCACCTGGGCCCAGCCGGTGATGCCCGGCTTCACGAAGTGGCGTTCGGCGTAGAACGGGATCGTGCGCTCGAGGGACTGCACGAATTCGGGGCGCTCGGGGCGCGGCCCGACGAAGCTCATCTGCCCCATGAGCACGTTGAAGGCCTGGGGCAGCTCGTCGATGCGCATGCGGCGGATGAAGGCGCCGACCCGGGTGACCCGCGGATCGTTGCGGACGGCCCAGACGGGCGCGCCGCACGATTCGGCGTTCACCGCCATGCTGCGGAACTTGAGGATCCTGAACGTGCGGCCGCCCTGCCCCGTTCGCTGCTGGCGGTAGAAGATCGGGCCGCGATCCTCCAGCCAGATCGCCACCGCGGCGAGCAGCATGACGGGAAGGCTGACGGCGATGAGCGCGAACGCCGCCACGGCATCGAAGGCGCGCTTGAGCGCCACCCGCACCATGTCGACGCGGAAGCCCTCCGAATAGATCAGCCAGCTGGGCGAGGCGAGCTCGACGGCCACCCGGCCGGACTCCCGCTCGAGGAAACCGACGACGTCGACCACCCGGATGCCGCGCAGGCGGCACTCGCGCAGGAACGCCTCCGGGAAGCCCTTGCGGCGGTCGTCCATCGCCATCACGATTTCCTGGATCCGCTCGCGCTCGATGAGGTCGATCAGGCCATCGCTCTCGCCCACGAGCAGCTCCTCGGGGACGCCGACCGATTCGCCGGCCATGCCGACATAGGCCACGACCCGGAAGCCGCGCTGGTCCGTGCGGCGGCGAAGGCGGCGGCCGATGGTCGCCGCGCGCTCGCCGGCGCCCCAGACGAGGACGCGGCGCTTGAAGAATTCCTGGTCGACGAGCTTCGCGAAGGCGAACCGCGAGACCATGAGGCTCGCCAGGCAGAGGCCGCCGGCCAGTGCCAGGACACGCGGGGCGATCGCAAGCTCCGGAAGGGCCGGCGCGATCAGGGCGATGACGGCGAAGGCCGAGGTCGTGGCGACGAGAATCCGCGCGACGACGCCATTGAGGCCGGCGCGGTGGCGCAACTGGTAGAGACCCATCGACAGGAGCGCGACGACGATGACGCTCGCGACGACGAGGGCCTCGGGCCAGAGCGGGCCCAGCCTGGCGATGCCTTCGCCCGCGAGCAGGAACTGCGCGGCGAAGAGCGAGAGGAACGCGAGGGAGAACTCGACGAGCGCGAGCGCGGTGATCCGGTGGACGTTGCTGCTGAAGAACCGCAGGGTCGGGACGGTCGCCGCCGGCTTGCCGTGGGTTTCGGGCCTGCCGAAGGACGGGGCGGGCGCGGGAGCCGGGACGGACCGCGACGTGACCGGCGAAAACTCGAGAGGCCGGATCACCGTGCCTTCCGGCGGGCCTTCCCGGAACCGGTCGTTGGCGGCATACCCGCCAACGCCTGCGGAGGAACCGATGCCTTCCGCCTTGGTAGTCGAATGCGCCATGGATTGCCTTTTTTGTTGTCTTTCGCGGACTTGCCGGGCCACCGTCGCAAGCCCGGGGGCACGTCATCCCGCTTGTCAGCTTCCCTACCTACGCCTGAGTGAATCGACTGGATTTGCGGTCCGGAAAGCCCGTTGGGCGAACCCGCCGGCCGGGAACCGAATCATGACGTCACTATCAGCCCTGCGCCCTCCCATTTGTGTGACAGCCGCGATATACGGGATTTCAATTGAAATCGCCTCCGGAGGGCTCCCCGGGGACCGCTGGCATAGCATTCGTACTGCGTTCGCGTGCCCTGGAGGGCATCCGGGCCGGGGAAGCGCCCCGAACGGGATATTCCGCCCGGACCGAAACGGTTTCCATCCACGAAATGGAGCAACGACCAGTGCAAAAGGTTCTCGTCACGGGAGGAGCGGGCTACATCGGCTCCCATGTCATGACGGTCCTGGCCGGCCAGGGTGTCGGCAGTATCTGCTACGACAACTATTCCAACTCGTCGCCCGCCGCGATCGAACGGGTCGAAACGCTCGTTCCGGGCGCCGTGGAGGCGATCGAGGGGGACATCCGGGACGGGGCGACCCTGCGCCGGATCCTGGCTTCCGGCGAGATTGCAGGTGTCATTCACCTCGCCGGCCTCAAGGCCGTCGGAGAGTCCCTGAATGACCCGGAAGGCTATCACGACAACAACGTGGTCGGCACCCAGCGGCTCCTCGAGGCCGTTGCCGACTCCCCCGTGCGGCGGATCGTCTTCAGCTCCTCCGCGACGGTCTACGGCAGCCCGGACAGCGTTCCCATTCCCGAATCGGCCCGGACCTCTCCCCAGAGCCCCTACGGGGAGAACAAGCTGGAGATCGAGGGCATGCTCACCCGCCTCGCGCAGAGCGACCCGAGCTGGCGCGTGATCAACCTGCGCTACTTCAACCCGGTGGGAGCGCACGAGAGCGGGTTGATCGGCGAGGACCCGGCCGGCATCCCGAACAACCTGATGCCCTTCGTCTGCCAGACCGCCGCCGGACGGCACGATCGGCTCTCGATCTTCGGCGCCGACTATCCCACGCACGACGGAACCTGCATCCGCGACTACATCCACGTCATGGACCTCGCCGAGGGCCACGTGGCCGCGCTGCGCGCCCTCGGTTCGGCGCGCGAGGGCGGCGTCATGACGCTGAATCTCGGCACGGGACGCGGCGTGAGCGTGCTCGAGCTCGTCAAGGCCTTCGAGCGCGTCACGTCGATTCGCGTGCCCCGCGTCTTCGTGGATCGCCGGCCGGGCGACGTGGCGGTCTGCTATGCCAACGCCAACCTGGCCCATCGCAAGCTGGGCTGGTCCGCGCGCCGGTCGCTGGGCGACATGTGTCGCGACGCCTGGAGATGGCAATCGACCAATCCGGCCGGGTACGGCGAGCGCCGGGCGTGAAGATGCGCTGAGCGGGCCGGCGGAAGCGAAGGGGCGATGCCCTACTTCGCCTTCCCCTTGAAATCCCCCGCCTTCACCACCGTCAGCATCGCCGGGTCGAGGTGCTTCCTCAGCGCCGCGTTCACGTCCGCCACGGTGAGGGCCGAGACCCGGTCCTCGAACGCCTTGCTGAAGGCGAACGTGCGCCCCAGGTGCAGGTTGTACGTCCACCCGCCGGCGAGGGCCCCGTCCTGCGCCCGCGTCTGCATCCGCTGCTGGAGCGTGCCGGACTTGGCGTTGGCGAGCTCGGCCTCGGTGAATCCGTCCTTCAGGGCGCGCGCGAGCTCCTCGCGGAACGCCGCCTCCAGCTTCGCCATGTTCTGCGGCGCGACGATGGCGTAGGCGCTCCATTCGCCCGTGCGGTCGACCGAGGGCGCCGAGAGCCCCGAGCCCGCCCCGTACGAGAGCCCTTCCTGCTGCCGCAGGCGCTTGCCCAGGCGCGAATCGAGTCCCGCGTCCCCGCCCAGGATGTAGTTGGCCACGTAGAGCGCCGGGTAGTCCGGGTCGTCGTCGCGAAGATCGAGCGGCTGGCGGGCGAGGAGGATGGCGTTCTCCTTGTCCGGCGTCTCGATCGTCAGGCTTTCGGCGGGCGCCTTGCGGTGAGCCGCGGGGACGTGCGCGTAGGGGCGCTCGGCCTTCCAGCCGGCGAGGAGCGATTCCACGAGCGCACGGACACCGGCCTCGTCGAAGTCGCCCACGACCGCGATCTCGGCCGCGTGGGCGCCGTAGAACTCGCGGTGGAAGCGCTTCGCGTCCTCGAGCGTCGCGGCGCGCGCGTCGGCCAGCGATTCGTCGAGCGTGGGCGCGTAGCGCCAGTCGCCCCGGGGCCACGGGTTGAAGTGGCGGCGCAGGGCCTCCGAAGCCCGCGCGTTCGGATCGGACCTCTGGGCCTCGATCCCCGTGATCGCCTGGGTCTTGAGCTGCTCGAACTCGGCGGCCGGGAACGAGGGCTCGCGCAGCACGTGCACCGCGAGCTTCAGGGCCTCCTCGAGGTTCGGACCCGTCGTCTGGAAGCTGGCGCCCGTGCCGCCCACGCCGCCGGACATCTTCAGGCGCTCCATCTCGTCGGAAATCTGCGTGCGGGTGAGCCGCGAGGTGCCGCGCGAGAGCATGCCGCCCGCGAACTGGGCCGCGGTGCGTTGCCCGAAGAGGCTCTTCTCGTCGCCCAGGTTCAGGCGCAGCGACACGTTCACCGTCTCGCCGCGGTTCTTCTTGGCGAGGAGGGCCACCTTCACGCCGCCCACGGTGAAGCGCTTCGTGCGCGCGTCGATGTTGGCCTGCGTCGGGTCGAAGGCCTCCGCGGCGGCGGCCGCCGCCTTGGGCTTGAAGTCCTTCATCACCGTCTCGACGGACGGCGCGGCCGGGATCGGCGCGCGCTGCGGATCGTCCTCGGGCAGGAAGTAGCCGGTCGTGCGGTTGTCGCGGCGGTAGTAGGCCCGCGCCGCCCGCGCGACGGTGTCGGGCGTCGACTTCGGGAGGTCGTCGCGCGAGAGGAAGAAGAGCCGCCAGTCGCCCAGGGCGATGTACTCGGAGAGCTGCACGCCGATGGACTCGTGGTTGGCGAGCGTCGTCTCGAACTGGTTCTCGAAGGACCGGCGCGCGCGCTCGATCTCCTCGGCCGAGGCGGGCGCGGCGGCGAAGCCCTCGACGATGCGCGCGATCTCGGCCGCGACGGGTTCGACCGGATCGCCCTTCTTCACCATGGCCCCGAAGATGTGGAGGCCCGGATACGTGCCCGTGAGCGGGAAGCCCAGCACCTGCGTGGCCTTGCCCGTCTCGACGAGCGCCTTGTGCAGGCGCCCGGTCGGCGTGTCGGTGAGGACGAAGTTGGCGAAGGACACGCCGTCGGCGTCCTCGTGCAGCGCCGAGGGCACCTTGTAGGCGACGACGACGAGCTGCAGGTCGCCCTTGCGGCGCACGCGGAACTCGCGCTCGCCGTCCTGCACGGGCTCGACGGTCCAGAACTCCGGAAGCTTCCTCGCGGGCTTCGGGATGGGGCCGAAGGCGGCGGCGACCAGCGCGAGCGCCCTGGCCTCGTCGAACCTGCCCGCGACGAGCAGCACCGCGTTGTCCGGCTGGTAGTACATCCGGTAGAACGCCTGGAGGTTCTCCTCCTTCACGTTCTCGATGTCGCTGCGGTTGCCGATGGTGGAGCGGCCGTAGCCGTGCCAGTCGTAGGCGATGCTCTGGAGGCGCTTCAGGAGCACGCCGAAGGGCGAGTTCTCGCCGCTTTCGAACTCGTTCCTCACCACCGTCATCTCGGTAGAGAGGTCGGACTTGCGGATGAACGAGTTCACCATGCGGTCGGCCTCCATCTCGATGGCCCACTTCAGGTTGTCGTCGTTCGCCTGGAAGAGCTCGAAGTAGTTCGTGCGGTCGAGCCAGGTGCTGCCGTTCGAGCGCGCGCCGCGCTGGTTGAACTGCTTGTCGAGGTCCGGGTTCCTCGGCGTGCCCTTGAAGACGAGGTGCTCGAGCAGGTGCGCCATCCCCGTCTCGCCGTAGTTCTCGTGCCGCGAGCCCACGAGGTAGGTCACGTTGACCGTGATGGTGGGCTTGGAGAGGTCCGGGAAGAGCAGGACCTTCAGCCCGTTCGCGAGCCGGTATTCGGTGATGCCCTCGACGGAGGTGACGCGCGTGACGCCGGCGGGCAGGGAGACCTGCGCGATGGCGGGCGCGGCGGCGGCGAAGGCGAGCCAGCCCGCGACGAAAAGGCGGAGCAGACGCATGGAATCCTCGGGAAGGAACGCGGCGAAGGGCGCGATTATCGCCTCTTGGACCCTACTTCGGCGTCACGGTTCTTTTCCGGCGCGCCTCGTAAAGACAAACGCCGCTCGCGACCGAGACGTTGAGGCTCTCGACGGACCCCAGCATCGGGATCGAGACGAGGTGGTCGCAGGTGTCGCGCGTGAGCCGTCGCAGCCCCTCGCCCTCCGCGCCCAGGACGAGGCCGAGGCCGCCGTCGAGCTTGGCCTGCCAGAGGGTCTGCGGCGCATCGTCCGCGGTGCCGACCATCCAGATCCCTCGTTCCTTCAGGTCCCGCATGGTCCGCGCGAGATTGGTCACCACGATGTAGGGCACGGTCTCCGCCGCGCCCGAGGCGACTTTTATGGCCGCGGTGGTGAGGCCGCAGCTTCGGTCCTTGGGGGCGATGACCGCGTGGGCGCCCGCGCCGTCGGCGACGCGCAGGCAGGCGCCGAGGTTGTGCGGGTCGGTCACGCCGTCGAGCACCAGCAGCAGCGGCGGTTCCTCGAGGCCCTCGAGCACGTCCTCGATGAACTGCGGCATCTGCACGGGCGCCGCCACGGCGACGACGCCCTGGTGGCGCGCCCCGCCCGCGAGGCCGTCCAGGCGCTTCGCGTCCACGGGAATGACCCGGACGCCGAAGCGCTCCGCGTCGTCCTTCAGCGCCTTCATGCGCCCGTCGAGACGGCCCGCGTCGACGTAGATCTCCGAGACGGTGGCGGCGTCCTGCTTGAGCCGCCCGCGCACGGCGTGGAAGCCCGCGAGGGTCTTCATCGCTTGCCCTTCTTGCCGCGCCCGCCATCGGTGTTGCGGGTGTCGATGCGGGTGTTCTTCTTGTCCTGGTCGCGCGGCTTCTGCACAGCCACCGGCACGGCGTGGGGCAACTCGCCCTCGCGCGCCACGGCGACGGGACCGCCGTCCACGAGCACGAAGTCGATCTTGGAGGCTTCCAGGTCCACCCGGACCACGCGCACCTTCACGCGCGCGCCCAGCTGGTAGCGCACGCCCGTGCGCTCGCCCTTGAGCAGATGGCGCTGGGGGTCGTACTGGAAGTAGTCGCTGCCCAGGTCCGAGATGTGCACCAGGCCGTCGATGAAGAGCTCGTCCAGCGTCACGAAGACGCCGAATCCGGCCACGCCGCTCACCGTGCCCTCGAACTCGTCGCCCACGTGGTCCTGCATGAAGTAGCACTTGAGCCAGGCGTCGACGTCGCGCGTGGCGTCGTCGGCGCGGCGCTCCGTCTCGGAGCAGTGCACGCCCAGGGCCGGCCAGTCGCCGGCGTCGTAGGTCGTGCCCGCGAGCACCGCCTTGATGGCGCGGTGGATCACGAGGTCCGGGTAGCGGCGGATGGGCGAGGTGAAGTGGGCGTAGCCCTCGTAGGCCAGGCCGAAGTGGCCCACGTTGTCCGGGCTGTACACGGCCTGGCGCAGCGAGCGCAGCATCACCGTCTGCAGGAGCCCCGCATAGGGCTTGTCCTTGATGCGCCCGAGGAGGTGCGCGTAATCCTTCGCGTGGGGCTCGTCGCCGCCCGAGAGGGTGAGGCCGAAGTCCTTGAGCATCGAGCGGAGCGCCTCGAGCTTCTCCGGCGTGGGCCCCTCGTGGATGCGGTAGAGCGCCGGGTGGCCGTTGGCGATCAGGTAGTCCGAGGCGCACACGTTGGCGGCCAGCATGCATTCCTCGATGAGGCGGTGGGCGTCGTTGCGCTGCACGCGCACGATGCGCTCGATCTTGCCCTGCTCATCGAAGATCATCTGCGTCTCGACCGAGTCGAAGTCGATCGCGCCGCGCTTGGCGCGCGCGCCCAGCAGCGCCTTGAACACTGCGTAGAGGCTCGCGATCGCGGGCTCCAGCGCCGCGGGCACGGGCGGATCGGCCCCGCGGCCTTCCAGCACCGCCGCGACGCGCGTGTAGGTGAGGCGCGCGTGCGAATGGATGACCGCGTTGTAGAACTGGTACTGGCGGACGGCACCGCTCGTGCCGACCTCCATCTCGCACACCATCACGAGGCGGTCGACCTCGGGCTTGAGCGAGCACAGCTCGTTCGACAGGCCCTCGGGCAGCATCGGGATCACGCGCCGCGGGAAGTAGACCGAGTTGCCGCGCTCGCGCGATTCGCGGTCGAGCGCGTCGCCGGGACGCACGTAGTGGCTCACGTCGGCGATGGCCACCCGGAGGCGGTGGCCCTTGCCGGTGCCCAGGGGCTCGCAGCAGACGGCGTCGTCGAAGTCCTTGGCGGTCTCGCCGTCGATGGTGACGAAGGGCAGCGCCCTCAGGTCCTTGCGTCCCTTCAAGTCCTTGGCCGCGACCTTGTCGCCGTGCTTCTTCGCCAGCTGCTCGGCTTCCTTCGAGAACTCGTGCGGCAGGTCGTGCTTCCTCAGCGCGATCTCGATCTCCATGCCCGGGTCGGCGTAGTTGCCCAGGATCTCGACCACGCGCGCGATGGGCTCCGACTGCGGCGAGGGCTGCTGCACGATCTCGGCCACGACCACCTGGCCGTGCTTCGCGCCCTTCGCGCCGTCGGGGGGCACGAGGAAGTCCTGCGCGATGCGCTTGTCCTCGGCCACGATGAAGAGCACGCCCTGCTCCGAGAAGAGGCGCCCCACGATCCGCTGGTGGGCGCGCTCGAGGACCTCGACGATGGAGCCCTCGCTGCGGCCCCGCCGGTCCACGCCGGTCACGCGGGCGAGGACGATGTCGCCGTGCAGGGCCTTGTGCATCTGCTTGGCGGCGAGGAAGAGGTCGGCGCCGCCGTCCTCGGGCTTGAGGAAGCCGTAGCCGTCCGGGTGGCCGATGACGCGGCCCTTCACCAGGCCGGCCTTGTCGGCGACGAGGATCGCGCCGCGGCGGTTCCTCATGACCTGGCCCTCGCGCTCCATCGCCGAGAGGCGGCGCGAGAAGGCGTCGAATTCGTGTTCCTCGATGCCGAGCGTGCGCGCGAGCGCGTCCTCGGCGAGCGGCACGCCCTCGCGGCCCATCACCTCGAGGATCATCTCGCGGCTGGGCAGGGGGTGCTCGTACTTGGCGGCTTCACGCGCGTGGTGCGGGTCGGCCTGCCTTAGGTTCTTGGTTTTGCTGGACAAAAAAGGGTGTTCCTTCTAGAATTGCGGGCTCGGTCGGGGGAATTTCCCCGGATGGTGCCGAGCCCGGATGGCGGAATTGGTAGACGCACCAGTTTCAGGTACTGGCGGGTAACACCGTGGAGGTTCGAGTCCTCTTCCGGGCACCATGATTATCGAACGAAAGGCCGGCGATGAGCCGGCTTTTTCGTTGCTGGCGCCGGTCGGGGGATTCAGGCGAACGGGTGCGACAGGACGATGGTCTCGTCGCGGTCCGGCCCGGTGGAAATCAGCACGACGGGCGCGCCCACGAGATCCTCGAGGCGCTTCAGGTAGGCCCGGGCGGAGGGCGGCAGCGGCTCGTACGACTTCAGGCGGACGGGGCTCGCCTTGCAGCCCGGAAAATCGTCGTAGACCGGCTCGCGGTTCGCGCGCGCCTCGGCGCCCGCGGGCAGGATGTCGCGCATCTCGCCTCGGACCTTGTAGCCGATGGCGAGCCGCACGGTGTCGAGGCCGTCCAGCACGTCGAGCTTGGTGATGCAAAGGCCCGAGACGCCGTTCAGCTGCACCGCGCGCTTGAGCGCCGCGGCGTCGAACCAGCCGCAGCGGCGCGGGCGTTTC
>CAZPLW010000164.1:0-9916 GCA_964587315.1 uncultured Lysobacter sp. | reverse complement strand
AGCGCCTGGCTGGCGGCGCTCGAGCGCCTGTACGCGCTGTTCCGGCTCGCGCCGCCCGGTTCGCCGCGTATCCGGGCCCTGAAAAAGCAGCCAAAACCTTACCACCCGGGCCGGGCCGGGCATGTAGACGGGGCCATGCCCGCGGCGCGCGTCCTCCTCGGGAAGCTCTCCGCGCTGGGCGACGGGGTCCACGAGTTGCCCGCCGTCACGGACCTCGCCCGCAGGCGCCCCGAGGTCGAGATCCACTGGGCCGTCGAGGAAGGTTTCGCGCCCGTCGTCGCGATGCATCCGGCGGTGAAGCGCGTCCTCCCCGTGAGCCTGCGGCGCCTGCGGGCGAACCCGCTCTCGCCCGCGGGCTGGGGGGCGCTCGCGGGCGCGCGCGGTCACCTGCGGTCCGTCGCCTACGACTGGATCGTGGACGCGCAGGGGCTCCTCAAGAGCGTGGCCGTCGCGCGCCTCGCGAAAGGCGTCCTCTTCGGCTACGACCGCGCCAGCATCCGCGAGAAATCGGCTGCGCGCTTCTACGACATGGGCCTCGCGGTGCCGCGCGACCTGCATGCCGTCGAGCGCTGCCGCCGGCTGCTGGGCGCGGTGTTCGGCTACCCGGTCGAGGGCGAGCCCGACTACGGCATCTCGCCGCCGGCCGAGGCCCCGGACTGGGCGCCGCGCACGGACTACGTCGTGGGCCTGCACGCCTCGAGCAAGCGCGCGAAGCGATGGCCCGACGCCCATTGGCGCACGCTCGCCGAGCGCCTCGCGCGCGACGGAATCGTCGTCGTCTTTCCGGGCGGATCGCCCGCGGAGCGCGAGGATGCCGCCCGGCTCGCGCAGGCGTCTCCCGGCGGCGTCGCCGCGCCCCCGATGACGCTGCCCGAAGCCGCCGCCCTCCTCGCCCGGGCGAGCGCGGTCGTGGGCGTCGACACGGGCCTCACGCACCTCGCCGTCGCGCTCGGCTGTCCCACGGTCGGGCTCTACGTCGCCACGAAACCGGGGCTCACGGGGCTGCACGGCGGGCCGCGGGCGGTGAATCTCGGCGGGCCCGGCGCGCCGCCCTCCCCCCTCGACGTCGCGAGCGTGCTGTTCGGGGCGGACGCGGCCGCGTGATGGCCCGCGCGCTCTACGGCCTCGTCGTCACGCTCCTGCTGCCCTTCGCGCTCGCGCGCCTGGCGTGGCGCGCCCGGCGCCAGCCCGGCTACCTCGAGCACCTCGGCGAGCGCTTCGGCGCGGCGCCGCGCTCGGGGTCCGAGCCCGTCATCTGGATCCACGCGGTGTCCGTCGGCGAGACGCGCGCGGCCGCCCCGCTCGTGGCCCGGCTCGCGCGCGACTTTCCCCGCGCCCGCATCCTCCTCACCCACATGACGCCCACGGGCCGCGCCACGGGCGTCGAGCTCTTCGGCGACCGCGTGACGCGCTGCTGGCTGCCCTGGGACGCGGGCTTCGCCGTGCGCCGCTTCATCGCCCGCGCGAATCCGGCGTTCGGCATCGTCCTCGAGACCGAGATCTGGCCGAACCTGCTGGCCGAGTGCCATGCGCGGCGCATTCCCGTCTTCCTCGTGAACGCGAGGCTCTCCGCCCGGTCGGCAGCGGGATACGGGCGCATCGCCCCGCTCGCCCGCGAGGCGCTCGCGAACCTGGCGGGCGTCGCCGCGCAGACGGCGGAGGATGCGGCGCGCCTCGAGGCGCTGGGCGCGCGCGCGGTGGCCGTGACGGGGAACATCAAGTTCGATCTCGACGTCCCCGCCGACACCGAGGCCCGGGCCGGGACGCTGCGCTCGCTTTTCGGCGAAGGACGGCGCGTGTGGGTCGCGGGCAGCACGCGCGAGGGCGAGGAAGCGCTGCTCGTCGAGGCGATCGAGGCCGCGGGGCTCGACCCGGACGTCCTCGTGGTCCTGGTGCCGCGGCATCCGCAGCGCTTCGACGAGGTGGCGGCCCTGCTCGCCGCCCGCGGCGGTGCCGTCGCCCGGCGAAGCCGCGGGGAGGCCGTGCCGGCCGGGGCGCGCTACGCCCTGGGCGATTCGATGGGAGAGATGCTCGCGTACTACCGCGCGGCCGACCTCGTCGTCGTGGGCGGCAGCTTCCTGCCGCTCGGCGGCCAGAACCTCATCGAGGCCTGCGCCGTGGGCCGTCCGGTGCTCTTCGGGCCGCACACCTTCAATTTCGAGCAGGCGGCCGAGGCGGCCATCGACCGCGGCGCGGGATTGCGTGCACGCGACGCGGCGCACGCGGTGGTGCTCGCGAAGGAGCTGCTGGCGGATGCCCCGAGGCGTTCGCGCATGGGCGAGGCGGCGCTCGCCTTCGCGCGCGACAACCGCGGGGCGCTCGGGCGGCTGGAGGCCTGGCTCGCGCCCCGCCTGCCGGCTAGTTCCGGCCCAGGGCGCGGTTGACCAGCTCGAGGTCGGGCTCGGCGAGCGTGCCGCTCGCGGCCTTCAGCCGCAGCGTGTTGAGGAGGTAGGCGTAACGGGCCTGTTGCAGGTCGCGCCGCGTCTGGATGACCTGCTGCTGCGCGTTCAGCACGTCCACGCTGGTGCGCACGCCCACGTCGCGGCCGAGGATCGTGGAGTCGAGCTGGCTCTGGGTCGAGGCGAGGGCCTGCTCGAGGGCGCGACCCAGGGCGACGCCGTTCGTCACGTTGAGGAAGTTCTGGCGCACCGCCTGCGCCACCGTGCGCTGGGTGTTCTCGAGATCCTGCTGCGCGCGGTCCTTGCCGGCGGCCGCCTGGCGCACCAGCGACTGCGTCGCGCCACCGGCATACAGGGGCACCGAGACCGAGACCCCCACCGACCCGGTGTTCTGGGCGAGCGTGCCGATGCCCGAGGTGAGGTTGGGGTTCTTGTTGTAGACGTACTGCGCCGCGAGGTCCACCGTCGGGTAATGGCCGGCCCGGGCGCGGTCGACCTCCTTCTGGGCGATCTCGTAGGCGGCGCGCGAGATGGCGACGGACGGGCTCGAGGCGCCCGCGGCGTTCACCCACTCGTCGATGTTCGCGGGCTTCGGGGGCACGAGCGGCAGCGGCTCCTTGAGGGGGACGAGCGGTTCGGCGGGCTTGCCGATCAGCTGCGTGAGCGCCTGGCGCTTCACCTCGAGGTCGTTCTTGTCCAGGATTTCCTTGGCGACCGTCTGGTCGAAGCGCGCCTGGGCCTCGAGCGTGTCGACGATGGTGGCGGTGCCCACCTCGAAATTGCGCTTGGCCTGGGCGAGCTGCTCGGAGAAGGCCTTCTTCTGCGCCTCCGACAGCGCGACGTTGTCCTGGGCGAGCAGCACGTCGAAGTAGGCCTGCGCGGTGCGCACGATGAGGTCCTGCTGGGCGATGCTGAAACTGGCCTCGTTCTGCAGCATCTGCTTCTCGGCCTGCCCGATGGCGATCCAGTTCTGCCAGCGGAAGAGCGGCTGGGTGAGCGTCACCGCGTAGGTCTGGTTGTTGTAGGAGAAGTCGTCCGCGTAGTCGCGGTCGAGCTTGTTCTTGAACGCGGAGGCCGACCCGATCACGTTGGGCAGGTACCCGGCGCGGGCCTGCGGCAGGCGCTCGAGCCCGGCGGTGTAGATGGCGCGCGCGCCCTGGTAGACCGGGTCGCTCACGAGCGCGTCCTTGTAGACGCCCAACAGGTCCGCGCCCCAGGCGCTCGTGGCAAGGCCGGCGGCGGCGAGGAGGAGGGCAATTCGGGTGGGCTTCATCAATGGGTCTCTCGGTTCGTTGTCGTAGGGGCTTTGACGCCTCGGGCGGGCCGCGCGGATTCGCCCGGCGCCGCGATTCGTTCCCGTGTTCAGTAGACCGCCATGGCGCTGTCCACGCCGCGGGCCCAGCCGTCGATCCCGCCGCGCAGGTTGATCACGTCGCCGAAACCCTGCCGCTCGAGGAACATGCCGGCCTGGAGGCTGCGCACGCCGTGGTGGCAGATCACGACCGTGGGCCGCTCCGGGTCCAGCTCGGCGAGGCGCGCGGGCAGCTGCGCGAGCGGGATGTGGAGCGACCCGTCCATCCGGCACAGCGCGAACTCCCAGGGCTCCCGGACGTCGAGCAGCGTGACGGGCTGCGACCGCCCGGCAAGCCACGCCTGCAGTTCGGGCGCCTCGAGCTGGCGCATCAGAAGCGGAAGCGCGCCGGCGCCTGCGCGTTCACGAGGGGCCGGAGCATCGTCTCGAAGAGCTCCGTGCGGCGCGCTTCGCCCGCGCCCGCCTGCTCCACGAGCACCGCCTTCATCACCGGCGCATCGCCCACGACCGCGAGGAGCCGCCCGCCGGGGTTGAGTCTCGCGAGAAAGGCCTCGGGCAGCACCGGCGTCGAGCCCGTGAGCACGATGACGTCGTAGGCCTTCTCGCCCAGCGGCGCGAGGGCGCTGTCGCCCTCGATCAGCGTCACGTTGCCGATCCCGGCGGCGGCGAGGTTCGCCTTCGCGCCGGCGGCGAGGTCCGGGTGGATCTCGGCGCTCGTCACGTGGCGCGCGAGCTTCGCGAGCAGGGCGGTGAGGTAGCCCGTGCCCGTGCCCACCTCGTAGACCGTGTCGCCGGGCTTCACGCCGAGCTCCTGCACGATGCGCGCCTCCATCTTGGGGCTCATCATCGACTCGCCGTGCGCGAGGGGGATCTCCAGGTCGGCGAAGGCGAGACCGGCGTGCGCCGGCGGGACGAAGCGTTCCCGCTTCACCTCGAAGAGCAGGTCGAGCACGGCGGTGTCGAGGACGTCCCATGGGCGGATCTGCTGCTCCACCATGTTGAAGCGAGCTTGTTCGACGTTCATGGTAAGGGACGGGGGCGGCCGCGGAAAAAGGGAATTGTATCAAAGCGAAACGGCATTTCACGGGGGCGGTCTCCCGGATCCCGGCTAATCCAGCGTCTCGCGGTACCGGCTCATCGCCACCGCGGCGACGACCACGAGGAAGGCGGCCAGGGGCCAGACGTTGGGGGCGATGTCGGCCCAGCCGCTGCCCTTGAGCAGGATGCCGCGCACCACGCGCAGGAAATGCGTGAGCGGCAGCAGCTCGCCGATCGCCTGCGCCCAGCCGGGCATGCCGCGGAACGGGAACATGAATCCGGAGAGCAGCATCGAGGGCAGGAAGAAGAAGAACGTCATCTGCATCGCCTGCATCTGGCTCCGGGCGAGCGTGGAGAAGGTGAAGCCGATCGCGAGGTTGGCGGCGATGAAGAGCACGAGCACCGCCGAGAGGAGCGCGAGGTTGCCCACCATGGGCACGGCGAACAGGTACTTCGCGGCCACGAGGATCACCACCACCTGCACGTAGCCGATGAGGATGTACGGCACGATCTTGCCGAGCATCACCTCGAAGGGGCGCACCGGCGTGGCGAGCAGGTTCTCCATCGTGCCGCGCTCGCGCTCGCGCGTCATGGCGATGGAGGTCATCATCACCATGGTCATGGTGAGCACCACGCCCATGAGGCCGGGCACGATGTTGTACTGCGTGATGCCCTCGGGGTTGTAGCGCCGGTGCACGCGCACCTCGAAGGGCGCGGGCGTGGCGCGAAGGGACGCGAGCGGCCCGGCGAGGTCGCGCTCGAGCGCGGTGAGGTTCAGGTTCTGGAGCGCCGTCACGGCATTGCCCGTGGCCGCCGGGTCGGTGGCATCGGCCTGCACGAGGACCGCGGGACGCTCGCCGCGCTGCAGGCGGCGCGAGAAGTCGGCCGGCACCTGCAGCAGGAACTGGATCTCGCCCCGGGCGATCATCCGCTCGCCCTCCTCCACGCTCGCGGGCTGGGCCACCACGCGGAAATACCCGCTGTTCTCCATCGCGCGCACGAACGAGCGCGAGAAGGCGCTCGTCTCGGCGCTCACGACCGCGGTCGGCAGGCCCTTCGGGTCCATGTTGATCGCGTAGCCGAAGAGCACCAGCTGCATCACGGGCACGCCGACCATCATCGCGAAGGTGAGCCGGTCGCGGCGCATCTGCACGAATTCCTTCACGAGCACGGCGATGAAGCGGTTCCAGGAAAACATGGCTCAGCCTCCCGGGGCGGCCGTCGCGGAAACCGGCTCGCCCTCCTTCATCAGGTGGATGAAGACGTCCTCCAGCCCCGTCGGCACGCGCTCGAGCCGCAGGCCCGGCCGGGTGCGCACGTCGGCGAGGCTCGCCTCGAGCCGGCCCGCGTCGGGTCCGCTCACGTGCAGGGCATTGCCGAAGGGCACGACCATGTCGACGCCCGGGCGACCGCGCAGCTCGTTCGCCACCCGGGCGAGGCCCTCGCCTTCGATCGCCCACGTGGCGAGGCCGGCGCCCGCGATCACCTCGTCCACCGTGCCGTGGGTGAGGAGCTTGCCGTAGGCGATGTAGGCGAGCGCATGGCAGCGCTCGGCCTCGTCCATGTAGTGCGTGCTCACGAGGACCGTCATGCCCCCGGCGGCCAGCTCGTGCAGGTGTTCCCAGAAGATGCGGCGGGCGCTGGGGTCGACGCCGGCGGTCGGTTCGTCGAGCAGCAGGACCTTCGGGTCGTGCAGGAGGCACGCCGCCAGGGCGACGCGCTGCTTCCAGCCGCCCGAGAGCGTCCCGGCGAGCTGCCCGCGCCGGGTGGTGAGCCCGAGCCGCTCGATCGCCCCGGCCACGCGCTCCTTCCTCCGGTCCATGCCATACACCCGGGCGATGAAGTCGAGGTTCTCCGCGATCGAGAGGTCCTCGTAGAGGCTGAAGCGCTGCGTCATGTAGCCCACCTGCCGCTTGATCCGCGCCGACTGCGTGATGATGTCGAGACCCAGGCAGGTTCCCCGCCCCTCGTCCGGGGTGAGCAGGCCGCAGAGCATGCGGATCGTGGTCGTCTTGCCGCTGCCGTTGGGCCCGAGGAATCCGTAGATCTGGCCGCGACGCACCTGCATCGAGAAGCGGTCGACGACGGTCTTGCCGCCGAAGCGCTTGGTGAGCCCCTCGACGTCGATGACGATGTCGGTCGCGCTCATGGCAGCGTCACGTCGAGCGGCTGGCCGGGGCGCAGCTTCGCCGAATCCTGCGCCGAGGGGCGGGCCTCGACGAGGAAGACGAGCTTCGCGCGGCTGTCCTTGCTGAAGATCACCGGCGGCGTGAACTCCGCCTGCGGCGCGATGTAGGTGACCCTCGCCGCGATCGGCGCGGCGCACCCGTCGCAGCGCAGCTGGACCGCCTGGCCGACCTTCACCGCCCCGAGCATCGTCTCGGGCACGAAGAAGCGCGCCTTCACGTTCTCCGGCGGCAGGATGGTCACCACCGGCGAACCCGCGTTCACCCACTCGCCGGCCACGTAGAGCGTCTCGGTGACGGTGCCCGCCACGCTCGAGACGGCCTTCTTCTGGCGCAGGCGCCAGTCGGCCTGCGCGAGCGACTGGCGCGCGGCGTTGGCCTCGGCCTCCGCGGCGCGGATCTCGTCGGGCCGCGACGGCAGCTCGGCCGTGGCGAGGGACGCCTTGAGCTCGGCCACGCGGGCGCGGTCGCGCTCGTTCGCGGCGCGGGCCTCGTCGAGCGTCTGGCGGCTCTGAAAGCCCCGCTTCACGAGGTCCTCGGCGCGGGCGAGCTCCGCGGTCGACAGGCGCAGCGACGCCTCCGCCTGGGCCAGCTGGGCGCGGGCGGTGTCGAGCTCCGTCGGGCGCCGGCCCTTGCGCAGGTTGGCGAGGCGCGCCTCGGCCGTGAGCAGGCGTTCCTCGGCTTCGCGCCGGGCCGCACCCTCGTTCTCGGCCTCGAGCGTGAAGAGCGGCGACCCGGGCTGCACCTGCGCGCCGCGGGCGACGGCGAGGTTCACGAGGGTGCCGGCGATGGGGCCGGCCACGCGGACGTATTCGCCCTCGGCATAGCCCTGCAGGGGAGCCTCGCCCGCGCTGCAGGCGGCCAGGATGAGGACGAGCGGGAGCAGTCGGATCGTCTGGGGGTTCATGGCTTCACCTTCCGTTTCCGGTACGGGACGGTCGCGGCCTTCGCCGGGGCGGCGAGGGCCTGGAGGATGATCTCGATGCGCTCGTCGATCGCCGCGTCCGAGAGCACGGCATCGGCGAGGGCGCGGGCGGCGGGCCGGGGCAGCACACCGCTGTCGGCGATGGAGCCGCCGGCGAGGATGGGCATGGCGAGCGCGCCCGCGATCGTGCCGATGGCCTGGGCCGGCGCGAGCGGGCGCAGCGTGCCGCGCGCCTGGCCTTCGGCGACCAGCCCCGCGATCACGGTCGCGTGGCGCGGCAGGTTGTCGCGGGCGAATTCCCTCGCGACCGCCTCGCCCGCGAGCGCGTCCGCGAGGAGCCGCGCGATGAACGGGCGGTTGTCGCGCACGAAGCGGCCGAGCACGCGCAGGGCGGCCCGCAGCAGCTCCTCGGGCACGGGCGCAGCCGGGCGGGCCGTCACGAGGGATAAGCTGGCGAACAGCTCCTCGTAGGCCTGCTGCATCACCGCGCGCAGGAACTTCTCGCGGGTGCCGAAGTGGTAGTTGAACATCCCGGAGTTCACGCCGGCCGCGTCGCAGACCTGCCGGATGGTGAGGCCGGCGCACCCGGTGACCGGGTACAGGGCGCGGCCGGCGGCGAGCAGGGCGCGGTCGAGGTTGCGGGAGGGTCGGGGCATGCGCTTTCCAATCCTGCGACGGGGATTGGCTGAAACTATACGACCGTGTAATTACTTGGTCAAGTAGTTTTTGGGCCCGGCGCGGCCCGGCGTCATTTGCCCCCCGGCGGGGCTTGCGGTAGCTTGTCACCCAGCACGCAGGGGTCCGGGCCCGCAGGGCCGGTGAGACAAACCCTTCGAACCTGATCCGGATCATGCCGGCGTAGGGAGCGTGGCGCGGCCTGAAGGCCGCCCGCTCCCCGCCATCCCCGTTGCCGAGGAGCGCTCCATGAATGCCCACCCGAAGTTCATCGCCTCGTCCGCCCACGTCGACGAGGCCGCCGTCCAGCCCCTGCCGCGCTCGCGCAAGGTTTACGTCGAGGGCTCGCGCCCCGACCTGCGCGTGCCCATGCGCGAGGTGTCGCAGTCGGACACGCCCGCCTCCTTCGGGGCCGAGGCCAACCCGCCCGTGTTCGTCTACGACACGAGCGGCCCGTACACGGACCCGGCCGCGCGCGTCGACATCCGCAAGGGCCTCGCGCCGCTGCGCGAGAAGTGGATCGAGGAGCGCGGGGACACCGAGCGGCTGGACGGCCCCACCTCCCTCTACGGGCGGGAGCGGCTCGCCGACGCGAAGCTCGCCGAGCTGCGCTTCGACCTGAAGCGCCTGCCGCGACGCGCCAGGGCCGGCGCCAACGTCACCCAGATGCACTACGCCCGTCGCGGCCTCGTCACGCCCGAGATGGAATACGTCGCCATCCGCGAAAACCTGAATCGCCGCGCGTACCTGGAGACGCTGAAGGCCACCGGCCCCGGCGGCGCGCGCCTGGCGGATCTGATGGGCCGCCAGCACCCCGGCCAGTCCTTCGGCGCCGCCCTTCCGCGCGAGGTGACGCCGGAATTCGTGCGCGACGAGGTGGCCCGGGGCCGCGCCATCATCCCGGCGAACGTGAACCACCCCGAGATCGAGCCGATGGCGATCGGCCGCAACTTCCTCGTGAAGATCAACGCCAACATCGGCAACTCCGCGCTCGGCTCCTCCATCGCGGAGGAGGTCGACAAGATGACCTGGGCCATCCGCTGGGGCGGCGACACGGTGATGGACCTCTCGACGGGCAAGCACATCCACGAGACGCGCGAGTGGATCGTGAGGAACAGCCCCGTGCCCATCGGCACCGTGCCCATCTACCAGGCGCTCGAGAAGGTGGACGGCCGGGCCGAGGAGCTCACCTGGGACATCTTCCGCGACACCCTCGTCGAGCAGGCCGAGCAGGGCGTCGACTACTTCACGATCCACGCGGGCGTGCGCCTGCCGTACATCCCGATGACGGCGAAGCGCCTGACGGGCATCGTCTCGCGCGGCGGGTCGATCATGGCCAAGTGGTGCCTCGCCCACCACAAGGAGAGCTTCCTCTACGAGC
>CAZPLW010000163.1:0-9931 GCA_964587315.1 uncultured Lysobacter sp. | reverse complement strand
CAGCCCTCCGCCTGCGGCACGGCGCGCGAGGTGGGCACCTTCTCGCACCGCCTGCCCGCGGACATGGTGGTGGACAACCCGGCCCACCGCGCCCTCACCGAGAAGACGTGGAAGCTCCCCGCGAAGACGCTCAACCCGAAGCCCGGCAGCGACATCATGGGCATCCTGCGCGACATCGAGGACGGCGGCGTCAAGTTCCTGTGGGTGCAGGTGACGAACCCCTTCCAGTCCTCGCCCAACGCCAATCACTGGATCAAGGCCGCGCGCGAGACCGACAGCTTCATCGTGGTGGCCGACTGCTATCCCACGCTCTCGGGCAAGGTGGCGGACCTGGTGCTGCCCGCGGCGATGATCTTCGAGAAGTGGGGCGCTTACGGCAACGCCGAGCGGCGCACGCAGATGTGGCGCCAGCAGGTCGATCCCCCGGGCGAGGCGCGCACCGACGTGTGGATGATGCTCGAGTTCGCCAAGCGCTTCCGGCTGAAGGACGTGTGGGGCGAGAAGGCGCTACCCGGCCTCAAACTGGACGGCTACGAGGACAACAAGCTGCCCGACGTGCTCGCGGCGGCGAAGGCGCAGGGCTACGACCCGGAGGCCACGCTCTACGACGTGCTCTTCGCGCGCCCCGAGAACAAGGCCTTCGCGTGGCCGGACCCGGTGGCCAAGGGCAAGGCCAACGCGACCGTGAAGGCGCTGGGCGAATCCTGGTTCGTCGAGAAGGCCCTCTTCGAGGAATACGCGCAGTTCGGCCGCGGCCATCACCACGACCTCGCCGACTTCGACCTGTACTTCCGCGACGACGTGCGCGGGCTGCGCTGGCCGGTGGTGAACGGCAAGGAGACGAAGTACCGCTTCCTCGAGGGACACGACCCGTACGTGAAGGCGGGCGCGGGCTTCGACTTCTACGGCCCGGCCTTCAAGGCGCTGCCCACGGGCGACCTGGACAAGGTGACCGACGCGAAGCCGACCTCGCTCGCCGGCAAGGCCAAGATCTTCTTCCGCCCGTACGCGGCGCCGGTGGAGCAGCCCGACGCGAACTACGACCTGTGGCTGTGCACGGGCCGCATCCTCGAGCACTGGCACACCGGCTCCATGACGCGGCGCGTGCCGGAGCTCAACCGCTCGGCGCCCTCGGCGCTCCTCTACATGCACCCGGCCGACGCCGAGAAGCGCGGCATCAAGCGCAACGACGTGGTCTGGATCGAGTCGCGCCGCGGCAAGCTGAAGCTCGTCGTGGACACGAAGGGCCGCAACGCCATGCCCAAGGGCTCGGTCTTCGCCGCGTTCTTCGACGAGGCGCTCCTCGTCAACAAGCTGGCCCTGGACGCCGTGGACCCCATCTCGCGCGAGTCGGACTTCAAGAAGTGCGCGGTGAAGGTCACGAAGGCGTGACGGGACGGCGCGCCGGATAGCCCGCCATGGCCCAGGCCGCGAGCCGCCGCCAGTTCCTCGCGAGGAGCGCGCAGGGCGCCGCCGGCGCCGTTGGCGCCGGCCTCGCGTGGTACGCCCTGCTGCGCGGCGAGGCGCACGCCTCGCCTTTCGCCCTGCGCCCGCCCGGGGCCCTGGCCGAGCCCGATTTCCTCGCGCTGTGCGTGAAGTGCGGGCAGTGCGTGCGCGCCTGCGCGCCGGGCACGCTTCGGCTCGCGACGGCGGCCTCGGGCATCGCCGCGGGCACGCCGCACTTCGTGCCGATCGAGGAGCCCTGCCACCTGTGCCCCGACATCGATTGCGCGAAGGCCTGCCCCACGGGCGCGCTCGACCGCCGGTTCCCGGGCATCGAGCGGGCGCGCATGGGACTCGCGGTCGTCGACGCCGAGCATTGCCTCTCGTGGCAGGGCCTGCGCTGCGAGGTCTGCTATCGCATCTGCCCGATGAAGGGCAAGGCGATCACGATCGACCCCCACCCGCGCGGGCTATCGAAGCACGCGGTGTTCGTCCCCGTCGTCCATTCGGAGGCGTGCACGGGCTGCGGCCTGTGCGAGAAGGCCTGCCCGACGGACGTGGCCTCGGTGCGGGTGCTCCCGCCCGCGCTCGTGCAGGGGAAGATCGGCGAGCACTTCCGCCGGCCCGTGACGACGCACGACCTCGCGCCGGCCGAAGCGCCCTCGCCCCGGCCGGCGGGCAAGGCGCCGGCGAAGGCGAGGCCCGCCGAGCCCGGCGGCCGCAAGGCGCTCGACTACCTCAACCAGCCGGTGGAGGGCCTGTGAGCGCGTCCGCCGCCCGCGCCGTGCGCCACTTCGAGATGCCGTCCTCGTGGAGCGGCAAGCTGCACGCGTGGCGCTTCCTCATCGCGCGGCGCGTCGTGCAGCTGGGCGTGCTGCTGCTCTTCTTCGGCACGGCGGCGTGGGGCTGGAAGCTGGCCGGCGCGCCGCTGCTCGCGGGCAACCTCTCGGCCGCGACCCTCGCCGGTTCCGTTCCCCTCGCCGATCCGTTCGCGGTCCTGCAGCTGCTGGCGGCGGGAGGGCGGCCGGAGACGACGGTCCTCGCCGGGGCGCTGCTCGTGCTCGCGGCGTACCTCGTCGCGGGCGGCCGCGCCTTCTGCGCCTGGGCCTGCCCGATGAACCTGGTCACGGACGCGGCGCATGCGCTTCGCGCGAGGATCGGCGGGCGCGACCTCGTGCACCTGTCGCCCTCGATGCGCTACTGGGCGCTCGGCCTGGCGCTCGCCCTGAGCGCCGCCACGGGCGTCGCCGCCTTCGAGTGGGTGAGCCCCATCGCGATGCTGCACCGGGAGCTGCTCTTCGGCGCGGGGCTGGGGCTCACGGCCGCCGCCGCCATCTTCCTGCTCGACGCCTTCGTGGCCCGGCGCGCGTGGTGCGGCCACCTGTGCCCGCTCGGCGCGTTCTGGTCGCTCGCCGGGCGCGCGGGCGTCACGAAGGTCGCCTTCCGCGATGCCGCCTGCACCCGCTGCGGTGACTGCGTGCGCGCCTGTCCCGAGCCGCGCGTCTTCGACTTCAAGGATTGCGCCGCCCGCGGCTTCGTCGCGGCGGGCGAGTGCACGAACTGCGGCGAGTGCATCGCCGTGTGTCCCGAGAACGCCCTTCGCTTCGACCTGCTGGCGCGCGCGCGCGCCGCGAAACCCGTCCCGACGGAAGGAACCGCCCCATGAAACGCATCCTCCCCGCGCTCGCCCTCGCCGCCTTCGCCACGCTCGCGCTCGCCCAGAAGCCCGCGCCGATTCCCGACTCGCAGTTCAGCCTGAAGAAGGGCGCCGTCGAGGATGTGCTGCAGCCGAAGGCCTTCGAGTTCAAGGACGGCTACGACATCGCGAAGCCCCTGCCGGGCTCGGGCATGCCGCCGATGATCCCGCACACGATCGACGAGTCGCTGCCGATCACGCCCGCGGCCAACGACTGCATGACCTGCCACAAGGCGCCCGAGCGCGGCAAGAAGGCGAAGCGCCCGCCCATGCCCGAGAGCCACTGGGTGACGAAGGACGACAAGCTCGCGGTCGAGGGGCGGCGCTACGTGTGCACGTCCTGCCATGCGCCGCAGGCGGACGTGCCGGCGCTGGTGAGGAACGACTCGCGCTAGGGCGTCGCAGCGGCCTCCTCGAAGGCCGTGACGGATTTGATCGTCGTCGTGTCGGCCGCGACCGTCTGCCCGGTTTGATTCGTCCCAGAGGGGCCCCGCCGTCCATCCCCGCAAGCGGGGCCCCTGGCCGGGTGCCTTGACGGTCTAGCCTTCCAACCGCGCCTGGAACACCAGCCCCGCGTGCTCGCGCAGCGCGTGGAAGCGGATCTTCGGCCACAGCTCCTCGGTGACCGAGAGTTCCGCGCGGGCCGAGGCGAGGAACGTGGGCGCGTCGACGGCGTCGTAGGCGATGCGGTGCCCGTTCGCCTCGATGAAGCGGTCCATCTCCTTCGCGTCGTCGCAGGTCACCCAGCGCGCGATCGTGAACTTGGAGGGGACCACGCGCACCGGCACGCTGTACTCGTGCTGCAGGCGGTGCGCGACCACCTCGAACTGCAGCTGGCCGACGGCGCCCAGCAGCAGCGTGCCGCCGTGGTGCGGGCGGAAGACTTGGATGGCGCCTTCCTCGCCCAGCTGCGCGAGGCCGAGCTTGAGCTGCTTGCTCTTCATCGGGTCCGCCACCTCCACGGCCTGGAAGATCTCCGGCGCGAAGAAGGGCAGGCCCGTGAACTGCAGGTCCTCGCCCTCGGTCAGCGTGTCGCCGATCCGCAGCGTGCCGTGGTTGGGGATGCCGATGATGTCGCCGGGATAGGCGACGTCCAGCAGCTCGCGGCGCTGCGAGAGGAACGAGACGACGCTGCCGGGCCGGATGGCCTTCTTGTTGCGCACGACGTTGAGCTTCATGCCACGCTCGAACTTGCCCGAGCACACGCGCACGAACGCGATGCGGTCGCGGTGCGACGGGTCCATGTTCGCCTGGATCTTGAAGGTGACGCCGGTGAAGCGCGTCTCCTCGGGCTTCACCTCGCGCTGGATGGCCAGGCGCGGTCCCGGGGGCGGCGCGAGCTCGGCGAGGGCGTCCAGGATCTCCTGCACGCCGAAGTTGTTGATGGCCGAGCCGAAGAAGATGGGCGTCTGCCTGCCCGCGAGGAACGCCGCCTTGTCGAAGTCGGGCGAGGCGCCCGAGACCAGCTCGAACTCGTTCTTCGCGTGCGCCAGCTCCTCGCCGAAGCGCTCGGCGGCCTGCGGCGTGTCGATGTCGGTGAGGATCTCGTCCTCGCCGTCGGTGAGGCGGTCGGCGCCCGCGCGGAAGACGCGCATGCGCTTCTCGCGCAGGTCGTACACGCCGTGGAAGCGCTTGCCCATGCCCACGGGCCACGTGAACGGGACGGCCGCCATGCCCAGGGTGCGCTCGATCTCGTCGACGAGGTCCAGGGGCTCGCGCACCTCGCGGTCCATCTTGTTCACGAAGGTGAGGATGGGCGTGTTGCGCGCGCGGCACACCTGCAGCAGGCGCAGCGTCTGGGCTTCCACGCCGTTGGCGGCGTCGATCACCATGAGCGCGGCGTCCACGGCCGTGAGCACGCGGTAGGTGTCCTCGCTGAAGTCCTGGTGGCCCGGCGTGTCGAGCAGGTTCACCACGCAGTCCTTGTACTCGATCTGCATCACCGAGCTCGCCACGGAGATGCCGCGCTGCTTCTCGATCTCCATCCAGTCGCTCGTGGCGTGGCGCGAGGCCTTGCGCGCCTTCACGCTGCCGGCGATCTGGATGGCGCCCGCGAAGAGCAGGAGCTTCTCGGTGAGCGTGGTCTTGCCGGCGTCCGGGTGCGAGATGATCGCGAACGTGCGGCGGCGGGCGACTTCCTGGGCGATGGACATCGGGACTTTCGGGGAGTGCGGGACGAAGCCGGCGGGCGGTGCTTCGGGGACCGGCATTTTCTCACACCCGGCCCCCCGGGGAGGACCGCTCAGGCGGCGGGGAAGGCGAGGCGCGCGTCCAGCCCGCGGCCGGCCGGGCCGTCCCCGAGCGCGAGCGGCGTGCCGTGCAGCTCGGCCACGCGGGCGACGATGGAGAGCCCCAGGCCGCTGCCCTCGGCGACCTGCGTGTCGAGGCGCGCGAAGCGGGAGAGCGCCTCCTGCCGGCGCCCGGCGGGTATGCCGGGTCCCTGGTCCACGACCCGAAGCAGGACTTTCGCGCCCTCGGCCGCCACGCTCACCACGATCTCCGTGCCGGGCGGCGAGTAGCGGATGGCGTTGTCGATGAGGTTGCCGGCGGCGATGGCGGCGAGCCCCGCGTGGCCGTGCGCGCGCAGGCCCGTCGCGCCTTCGAGGGCGAGCGCGATGCGCTTCGCCCCGGCGAGCGGCGCGCGCTCGGCGATGGCTTCGGCCACCACGCGGTGAAGGTCGAAGGGCTGCGCCTGCTCCTTCCAGGCCTGCTGGTCGAGCCGGGCGAGCGTGAGGAGCTGCTCGACCACGTGCGTCGCCCGTTCGCCCGCCGCGAGCGCCTGCGCGAGGGCGCGCTCGCGCTCGGCCTCGTCCCGCGCGCCCTGCGCCACCTGCAGCTGCGCGCGCAGCGCGGCGAGCGGCGTGCGCAGCTCGTGGGCCGCGTCGCCCGCGAAGCGGCGCTCGGCCTCGAGGGAGGACTTCACGCGGGCGAGCAGGGCGTTGAGCCGCCCGACGAGCGGCGCGATCTCGCGCGGCACGTCGCCTTCGAGGGGCTCGAGGTAGCCGGGGTCGCGGCGCGAGAGCGCCTCGCCGACCCGCGCGAGGGGGCGGAACGCCCGTCCCACGGAAAACCACACGAGCAGCGCGATGAGCGGCACGGCGATCGCGAGCGGCGTCGCGAGCGCCTTCACGATGTCGACGATCACGTGCCGGCGGGCCGCCACGGCGTCGCGCACCTGGACGAGGTGCTCGCGCTTCGCGTCCCAGGTGCTGAAGACGCGCCAGTCGCGCCCGCCCTGCGTCACCGTGGAGAAGCCCTCGAGGCGCTCGGAGAGCCTTTCATCCGGCGCGTCGGCCGAGTGCAGCAGGAGCCGCGTCCCGCGCTTCCAGACCTGGAAGGAGAGCGGCTTCGCGTACTTGTGCGGCAACGGCGCGTGCTCGGTGTCGATCTCGTCGCCTTCCTCGCCGATGCGCATCGCGAGGAGGGAGGCGTTCTGCGCGAGGTTCGCGTCGAACACTTCGCCGATCTCGTGCCCGGTGCGGATCGTGGTGGCGACCGCCAGCGCGATCGCGGCCACCGCGAGGCCGGCGAGCAGCGCGACGAGGAGCCGCGTGCGGACGCTGCCCGGGCGCGCGCTCACGCGAGGTCCTTCGGCAGCACGTAGCCCACGCCGCGGATCGTCTGCACCACGCCGGGCGAGACCTTGCGGCGCAGGTGGTGCACGTGCACCTCGAGCGCGTTCGAGCCCGTCTCCTCGCCCCAGCCGTAGAGCTTTTCCTCCAGCTGCTCGCGCGTGAGCACGCGGCCGGCGTTCAGCATGAAGGCCTCGAGGAGCGAGAACTCCCGGGGCGAGAGCGCGCAGGCCTCTCCGCGCCAGCGCACTTCGCGCGTCGCCGGATCGAGGACGAGGGCGCCGACGGCGAGGGCGGCCGAGGCGCTCCCGGCCGAGCGGCGCGCGAGGGCCCGCAGGCGCGCGGCCAGCTCGCCCAGGTCGAAGGGCTTCACGAGGTAGTCGTCGGCGCCCGCGTCGAGGCCGGCGATGCGGTCGTCCACGGTGTCGCGCGCGGTGAGGATGAGCACGGGCACCGCGTTGCCGCGGGCGCGAAGCCGCGCGAGCACCTCGAGCCCGGAGCGCCGCGGCAGGCCGATGTCGAGCACCACCGCGGCGAAGTCGCCGTCCGCGAGGGCGTGGTCCGCCGCGACGCCGTCGCGCACCCAGTCCGCGACGAAGCCGCGCTGGCGCAGCCCGGCCTGGATGCCGTCGCCCAGCAGCGCATCGTCCTCGACCAGCAGCACGCGCATGACATCTCCTCGGAGCGGATCATCCCTTCGGCGAGTCTAGGTCCGCTCCGCCCGGGCCTTCTTGCGCCCGGTCAGCATCGCGGCGACGAGGTTCTCGCCGTGCAGCCAGCTCGACAGGATCACGCCCGCGACGTGGACGCCGACCACGGCGAGCATCGTGCCCGCGAGGACCTCGTGGGCTTCCTCGAGCCACTCGCCGCCCAGGTCGTTGAAGGTCGCCCAGCCGGCGGCGATGGTCGCGAGGCCGAGCGCGAGCAGCAGCACGATCGCGATCGCGCCGGCCGGGTTGTGGCCCAGGTGGTGCTCGGGACGCGGGCCGGCGAGCGAGCGCAGGTAGCCCGCGACCGCGGCGGGGCCCTTGATGAAGCTCGAGAAGCGCGCGTTCCTCGGGCCGACGAATCCCCACAGCAGCCGGAAGCCGATCAGCCCGAGCATCCCGTAGCCGAGCATCACGTGCACGTCGCGGAAGCGCTCGCTCTCGGCGGTGAGCCACGCGCCGGCGAAGCTCGCGGCGAAGGACCAGTGGAAGACGCGCGTGAGGAGGTCCCACACCTTCACGGTGGGGACGCGCCGCAGGCCGGTGCCGCCGGTGCGGGGCAGGGCGCTCATTTCGTCCTCCCGCCGGGCACGCGGATGTCGCGTTCCGCGTAGCTGCCGCGCTCGGCGCCCGGATGGCAGGCCCCGCAGTTGGCGATGCTCTTCACCTCGGGCAGGGCGAGCGTCGCGGCGGGGACGTGCTTCCCGTGCTCCTTGCGGAACCACGCGGTCTCCGAGATTCGCAGCAACGGCTTGCCGCCCGCGGTCGTGTCGCGCGTGCCGGCGTTCTTCTCGAGGAAGGCGAGGATCGCGGCGCGGGGCGCGGCTTCGAGGCTCGCGTCGGTGCCGAAGTGCTTGTCGAGGCCGCCCATCACGGCGCGCCACGAGGGCGCGGCGAGCAGGGCGGGCGGGTAGGGCACGTGGCACGAGCCGCACTCGGCCTTGTAGGCCGGGTCGGCCACGGCGAATTCCTTGCTGCCGGCATCGGCGTGCAGGGCGTGGGTCGTCGTCGCGGCGGCGATGAGGTAGAGCCCCGCGAGCCGGAACGCTTTCCAGGTCGTGTTCATGGACGGTCTCCTATTTGAGGGTGACGAGCCAGGCGAGCACGTCGCCCTTCTCGAGGGAGGTGCAGGGCCGGCCGGCCACGTCGCCGCAATTGCGCCGGAACCACTTCTCGGCCTTGTCGAGGCTTGCGAAGCGCTCGGGGTTGGCCGCCGGGGCGAGCGGGGCGATGGCCTTGCCGGTGACGGTGTGCTTGCCGGGCTGGGCGGGGTTCGGGCCGTGGCAGGTGTCGCAGCGCCAGTCCTTGCCGTGGGCGGCGGTGAAGAAGGCGCGGCCGCGCTCGGCGGAGAAGCCGGCGAAGGCGGGGCTCTCGCGCCGGGCGTCGGCGGCGTAGCCGGCCAGCAGGTCGGAGGGGGTGGCGGCGAACGCCGGGGCGGCGGCCAGGAGGAAGGCGAGGATCAGGGGGCGCATGGCGGTTCCGTTCGGTGAGGACGTGCCGCCATGGTCGCGGACGAGTCTTAGCCGTTCCTTAAGGCGCCCCCTTCTTGTCGCCGGTCAAGACGCCCCGGCAAACGCCGTATGATGATCGAGCCTCATCTTCATACCGCACGGGACGACCTTCGATGCACATGGCCGATGCGCTGCTCTCGCCCTCCGTGGGCGGGGCGATGTGGGTGGCCTCCGGGGCTGCCCTGGCCGTTTGCGCGCGAAAGGTGAGTGCCCGCTCCGAGGACCGACTCATCCCGCTGATGGGGGTGCTGGGCGCCTTCGTGTTCGCCGCGCAGATGATCAATTTCGCGATCCCCGGCACCGGCTCCAGCGGGCACCTGGGGGGCGGCCTGCTGCTCGCGATCCTGCTGGGGCCCTGGGCGGCGCTCGTGGCGATCGCCTCGGTGCTGGCGGTCCAGGCCCTCTTCTTCGCCGACGGCGGCCTGCTCGCGCTGGGCGCCAACCTGTTCAACGTGGGCGTGCTGCCCTGCCTCGTGGCCTATCCGCTCCTCTATCGCCCCCTCGCGCCCGCCGGGGCATCCCGGCTGCGCACGGTCATCGCCGCGGTCGTGGCGGCGGTGGCGGCCCTGCAGCTGGGCGCGCTGGGCGTCGTGCTGCAGACGGTGGCCTCGGACATCTCCAGCCTGCCCGCCGCGCCGTTCCTCACCCTGATGCTGCCCATCCACCTGGCCATCGGGCTGGTCGAGGGCGTCGCGACCGCGGCCCTGGTCCTCTTCCTCGCGAAGGCGCGGCCCGACCTCCTGCCGGCGGCGCCCGCTTCCCGTCGGCGCCCGGCGCTGGCGGGCTTGCTGGTGGCCGTCGCGCTCGTCGCGGGCGTGCTGTCGTGGTTCGCCTCGCCCCGGCCGGACGGGCTCGAGTGGTCCGCGGCGAATGCCGCGAGCCCGCAGACCGCGATCCCGGTGCCCGAAGGCGGCGTGCACGATCGCCTCGCGCTCGTGCAGTCGCGCACGGCCCTGCTGCCCGACTACGACCTGCCGGCCTCGCCGGCCCGCGCAGCGTCCG
>CAZPLW010000162.1:0-9938 GCA_964587315.1 uncultured Lysobacter sp. | reverse complement strand
TGGGCACGGCGTCGTCGCCTTCGTCGCGCGGCGCCGCGTGCCGGTGGAGGAGGGCGTCCGCGGCGCCGAGCAGGTCGCGTTCGTCGGCCATCGTCGTCAGGCGGCCTCGATCGCGTTCACCCGGATCTCGTAGCCGCGCTTCTTGTAGAACGCGTAGCGGCCACGGGCCTTCTGCTTGTCCGCGTCGTCCCGGGCCACGATCTCGAGCAGCCGCTCGAACGAGGCGAAGAAGGGCGGCCACTCGTCGTCGAGGTTGAGGAGCACGTCGTGGTGCGGGGCCTCCTCGCCCGCGCAGACGAGGATCACCGGCGTCTCGCCCGCGAGGGCGTCGCCGGCGCGGCAGTGCGGCACGAACTTCACCGACTGGAAGGTCCAGAGCAGCCGGTCGAAGGCCGTGAGGACCTGCGGGTCCGACGAGTACGCCACCACCCGGTTGTCGCGCTCGAAGGCGAGCGCCGCCAGGCGGCAGGCGAAGCGCAGCTTGTCCTCGGCGTAGTGGTAGAAGTCGATTCGCGTCACGCCGCCCGCCGCGCGAGGAAATGGGCGAGCAGGGCGACGGGACGCCCGGTCGCGCCCTTCTCCGCGCCGCTCTTCCACGCGGTGCCGGCGATGTCGAGGTGGGCCCACTTGTACGACTTCGCGAAGCGCGAGAGGAAGCAGGCGGCCGTGATGGCGCCGCCGGCGCGCGGGCCCACGTTGGGGATGTCCGCGAAGTTCGACTTGAGCGCGTCCTGGTACTCGTCCCACAGAGGCAGGTGCCAGGCGCGGTCCCACGCCGCATGGCCCGCGTCCACCAGTTCCCAGGCCAGGTCGTCGTCGTTGGCGAAGAGCCCCGTGGCGACGTGGCCCAGCGAGATGACCATCGCGCCCGTGAGCGTCGCGACGTCGACGACGGCCGCCGGCTTGAAGCGCTCGGCGTAGGTGAGGGCGTCGCACAGGATGAGGCGGCCCTCGGCGTCCGTGTTGAGGATCTCGACCGTCTGGCCGGACATCGAGGTGATCACGTCGCCGGGCTTCACGGCCCGGCCGCCGGGCATGTTCTCGGTGGCGGGCACGAGCGCCACCACGTTCACCGGCAGCTTCATGAGGGCGACGGTCTTCATCGTGCCGATCACGCTCGCCGCGCCGCACATGTCGAACTTCATCTCGTCCATCTCGGCCGCGGGCTTGAGCGAGATGCCGCCGGTGTCGAACGTGACGCCCTTGCCCACCAGGACGACGGGCGCCTCGCCCTTCCTGCCGCCCGCGTGCTCGATCACGATGAAGCGCGGCGCCTCGCGGCTGCCCTGCGCGACGGCGAGGAAGCAGCCCATGCCGAGCTTCTCGATTTCCTTCTCGCCCAGCACCTGGCACTTGAGGCCGTGGGCCTTGGCCATCGCCTCGGCTTCGCTCGCGAGGATGGTCGGCGTGCAGAGGTTCGCGGGAAGGTTGCCGAGATCACGAGCCAGGGCGACGCCGGCCGCGATGGCGTGCGCGCGCGCCACGGCCTTCGTGGCCGCCTCGACGTCCTCCCGCCCTTCGGCGTTCAGCGCGAGCTTCTTCAGGTGCGACCGGCCGGCGGGCTTGCTCTTCGTGCGGTCGAAGCGGTAGAGGGCCTCGGCGGCGGCGAGCGCGGCCTGCTCCGCCTTCCAGGCGATGTCCTTCCCCTTCACGGGCAGTTCCGTCAGGTGCAGCAGCGCTTCGGTCGTGCCCGTCGCCCGGAGCGCCTTCACGGCCGCCGTCACCGCGGCACGGTAGGGACCTTCGGCGAATTCGCTCGACTTGCCCAGGCCCACCAGCAGCACGCGGTCCGCGGCAACGCGGCGGACGGACTGCAGGAGCAGCGTCGTTCCCTTGCGCCCTTCGTGGTCGCCCCGCTTGAGGATGGCCGTGAGCACCCCCCCCGAAGCCTTGTCCAGCGCGGCCGCCGCCGGGGTGAGCTTGCGTCCCTCGTGGACGCCCACCACCACGCATCCGGTCCGTGCCTTCGCGGGGTTGCCGCTCTTTATGCTAAATTCCATTTGTTTTCCTGAGCTTGGGCGAACTTTGGGAAACGGGGATTATCCCCGGTTAACACGCGCCAAGTCAAAGAAGGCTCACCCCCTCCCGCCCCGTGATCTTCGATCGCAGCCTCATCCGCGAATTCAGCCTCGTGGCGCTCGCCGTGGTGGTGGTGCTGCTCGCCATCATCCTCACGCGGCTCCTCATCCTGCTCCTGGGCAAGGCCGCCCTGGGAACCGTGCTGCCCGAGGCCGTCATCGGCCTCATCGCGTTCGGGGTGCTCACCTACCTGCCCGTGCTGCTGTCCATCGCGGCGTTCGTGGCCGTGCTCCTCACGCTCACCCGCAGCTTCCGGGACAGCGAGATGACGGTCTGGTTCACCTCGGGCCTTTCCATCGCCGCGTGGGTGAAGCCCGTCCTGCAGTTCAGCGTGCCGATCGCGGTGGTGTGCGGAGCGCTGTCCCTGGGCCTGTCGCCGTGGTCGCAGGCCCAGAGCGCCGAGTACCAGCGCCTGCTCGAGAGCCGCGACGAGGTGTCGAGCGTGACGCCGGGCGTCTTCCGCGAATCGCGGCGCGCCGACCGCGTGCTCTTCGTCGACAAGATCTCGGACCGCGACAACGAGGTGAACAACGTCTTCGTGCAGTCGACGCAGAACGACCGCCTGGGCGTGATGGTGGCCAAGCGCGGGTTCATCGAGAACGCGGAGAACGGCGACCGGTTCGTGGTGCTCCTCAACGGACGCCGCTACGAGGGCACGCCGGGCACGCTGGACTACAAGACCGTGGACTTCGACCGCTACGCCATCCGCATCGAGCCCCGGGAGGCCAAGAAGGAGGCGCCACCGGCGAAGGCGCTGGACACGATGGCGCTGGTGGGGGACCCCACGAACCACAACATCGCGGAACTGCACTGGCGCATCGCGCTGCCGCTCTCGGTGGTGCTGATGGCGCTCTTCGCCGTGCCGCTCTCGTTCGTGAACCCGCGCCAGGGCCGCTCCTGGAACCTGATACTCGCGGTGCTGGCGTACACGCTCTACAACAACCTGCTGTCGATCTTCCAGGCGTGGACGGCGCAGGGAAAGATTCCCGGATGGGTGGGGCTGTGGCCGGTTCACCTCGCGGTGGCGCTCGCGATCGCCTGGCTGCTCTCCCGGCAGGTGCTGCCTCGGCGCCTCTTTGCCCGCCGGTAGCCGACGGGGTCGCCCGGGAAGGGCGGGCAAGGTATAATTTCGGGCTTCCCGCGAGGGAAGGCGCTGCACCTCACGGAGAGGTGGATGAGCGGTTTAAGTCGCACGCCTGGAAAGCGTGTTTAGGTTAACAGCCTAACGCGGGTTCGAATCCCGCCCTCTCCGCCAGTCTTGTCCGGCCCCGCTGACGATGCGCCGATGGTCTGTCGCAGGGATGGCGCGGCCAGTATCATGGCGTCCGATGGAATTCCGACCCGCCCGCAAAAGCGTGGAATGTTCGCCCGGCGCCGGGCGATCGAAGGCGTTCACTCTCGTCGAAGTCGCGGTGGTGTTGTTCGTCGGTGCCATCCTCGTGGCGATGACGGCCGCGCTCACTCGCGGCATCGTGGCTTCCCAGAAGCGCTCCCTGACGGCGACGCGCATGGCCGGCGCCGAAGCGGCGCTCATCCAGTTCGTGCAGCAGCAGCGGCGTTTGCCGTGCCCGGGTGACGGAACCCTGGCGTCGACGGCCAACGGGGTCGGCCAGGAAGGCGCGCGGGTCGCGGGCACGGGGTGCTCCGGCGACCAGTCGAACGGCGTGCTGCCGTGGCGGGTGCTCGGCCTGACGGAGACGGAAGTGACCGACGGGTGGGACCGCCGTCTTACTTACCGGATCGACCCAGAGCTCGCCGCCAACGGGCGCCTCGACATGTCGCGCTGCGACCCGGCCGGCGGTGCCAACGTCGGGGTCGCGCAGCCGTATTGCGCGGCTTGCACCTCGGCGACCTTGTCGGCCTGCACCCTGCCCTACAACTTCCTGCACAACCGTGGGCTGAAGGTGCAGAACGTCGCCGGAACCGTGATCTTCATGGACCCTGCCGGCCCGGTTCACACGGCGGCTGCGTTCGTCCTCATCAGCCATGGCGAGTCGGGCGGTGGCGCCCGGCTGGGTTCGGGCAGCCTGTCCGAAAGCCTCTTGACTGACGGCACGGAGGAGCAGAAGAACTACGCCAACCTCGCCGTTCGCCTGGCGCCCCTCTACTACGTGGACGACTCGCCGGACGAGACGGGCGGGGCCACGCATTTCGATGACGTCATCGTGCGCCCGTCCCTGCTGGGCGTGATCACGCGCGCCGGACTCGGGCCCCGCCCGCAGCCATGACCCGCCGGCGCCAGCGAGGGGCGAGCGGGTTGCTGATCGTCGTCGTGCTCGTCCTGGTGATGGCAGGCTACCTGGCGACCGGGCTGCTCGCGCGCGTCGCGGCGGGCCGGGGCGAACTGCGCGAGACGAACCGGCGCCTGGCTCATGCCTCGGATTTTCTCGAGCAGTACGCCGCCAGCGCGAGGCGGCTTCCCTGTCCGGCCGATCCCACCCAGGCGACGGGCGTCGAAGTGCCGTCGCCGCCGGCGAGCTGCTCGTTTCCGGAAGGCACGATTCCCTGGAGCACGCTGGGCCTTCGCGCCGACGATTCGTACGACGCCTGGGGACGCAGGCTCTCGTACCGGGTCTATACCGGTCCCGCCGGCAGCCTCACGCAGGCGAACGGGATCAGCATGGTCGAGTGCGCGCTCAACGGCGGCGCTGGCACCACCGCGGATGGGCTCTGCCGGCCGGCGGATCCCGACCCCACGCAGCGAACCAGCGAGGCGGCTTTCCTGGCCGGCAAGGGATTCAACCTGAGCGATTTCGGCACGCCCTATTCCGACGTCGCCTACGTGCTGGTGAGCCACGGGCCGACGGGTGCGGGCGGCTACACGGTATCGGGCGCGCGACTGGACCTCCCGGCCGGCAACCAGCGGAACAACACGAACGCGGGCGGCCCGTTCACGATCGAGGCGTTCTCGGACCCGGACGTCGAGCCGGCCAGCGGCGCGCACTTCGACGACCTGCTCGCCTACCGGCGCCTGCCGGAACTGGTGCGGCGCGTCCACTTGTCGGCGAGACTCTGGTGAGCGTGAAATCCCGCGGGTTCACCCTGGTCGAGATGGCGCTCGTCGTCTCGATCGGCGTGCTCATCGTCGCCATCTCGGCCATTGGCTACGGGCGCTATTCCGAGCGCACGCGGGTCGTGCGGACGATCGTCGAGCTCACCGAGATGTCCGATGCCATTCGCGCGCACGAGCGCAAGAACGGAGTGCTCCCCGAATCGCTCGGCGAAGTCGAGGCCGGCAAGTACGCGGGACTTCGCGATCCGTGGGGATGGCCCTACGAGTACTACAACCTCCGCGTCCTGAAAGGCAACGGGCAGGCCCGGAAGGACAAGGCGCTCAAGCCGCTCAACTCGGACTTCGACCTGTACAGCGTCGGGCCCGACGGCGAGACCCAGCCCTCGCTGAGCAACGCCAAGAGCCGCGACGACGTGCTGCGGGCGCGCGACGGCCGGTTCATCGGCCCGGCCATCGAGTTCGATCCGTGATCGCGCCCTGGAGGGACCTGGCGCGGCCCGGGGTGTCGAGGCGAATGTTCGTGCTGTTCGTGCTGTCGGCGCTGCTGCCCCTCGGGCTGGTCGCGGTGCTCTCGCTGTCGCAGGTGCGCGGCATGCTCCTGCAGGCGGGCGAACAGCGGCTGACCGCCGCGGCGAAGTCGTACGGCATGGCGGTGTTCGAGCGACTCAAGTTCGCCGAGGAGATCGCGGCGTCGTCCGCCCTGCACGCGCCGTCGGCGCTGCCGGCCGATTTCATGGCCAAGCAGATGTTCCTCTCGCTGGCCTTCGTCGCGAAGGATACCGAGCTGCACCTGGTGGGGTCGGCCGCCGTGGCGCTGCCCGATGAGCTTCGCTCGCGGCTGGACGAGTACAAGCCGGCGATGATCGTCGATGCCGACGGGATGACCCGGCGCTTGCGGCTCGCCGTGCCGGTCGCGGTGCCGGTGGCCGGATACGTCGTCGGCGAGCTGTCGCCGCTCTACTTGTGGGGTCCGGCCGACGAATTTCCGGCGGCCACCGAGATGTGCGTGGTCCAGGAGGACTCGGGCGCCCCGCTGAACTGCGATACGCCGGTGGATGCCGGGACGATGAAGCAATTGGCGAGCTCAACCGGTCCCCGGGCTGGCGTGGTCCGCTGGGAAAGGAACGGCGAGACGATGCGTTCGCTGGCCTGGAGCCAGTTCATGGGCGCGGGATTCGGGACTCGCGACTGGGTCGTGATCGCGAGCCAGCCGGAGAGCTTCCAGCTCGCCCGAGTCGATGCATTCAGCCAGCTGTACCTGCCGGTCGTGGCGCTGGCGCTCGCGCTCGTCACCTGGATCTCGCTGCGGCAGTCGAGAAGCATCGTCGGCCCGGTTCGCCAGCTGGTCGCGCGGGCGCGGGGCGTCGCGAACCGGGATTTCGAGTCGCGGCTCGATCTCGATCGGAACGACGAGTTCGGCGAGCTCGCCTCGGCATTCGACCAGATGTCGTCGCGGCTGGGGCGCCAGTTCGACTCGCTCACGGCCCTCGCCGAGATCGACCGCCTCATCCTCGCCACGCAGGACACCACCCAGGTCGTCGCGAGGGTGCTTCGCCGGCTGGCGCAGGCCCTTCGCGCGGACGTCGTCGCCCTCACGCTGTTCGACCAGGACAATCCCGACTTTGCCCGCCACTACCTGCTCGGCGGTGCAGGCGGCGACGAACTGGCGATGGAGCGACGGACGATCCCTGCGGCGGTGCGCGCGGCCCTCCAGGACGGCGCCGCCGGGCAGTGGGTCGCGATCGCGCGCGACGCGTCGACGCCTTCCCACCTGGCGCCCCTCCAGGAGGCGGGGATGGCGGGTGCCTTCGTGCAGCCGGTGGCCTGGCGGGGGGCGCCCTGCGGCGCGCTCGCCCTGGGGTACCGCGAAGACCGCACGATCGATGAAGAGGAGCGCCAGCAGGTGCGCGAGCTGGCCGACCGGGTGGCGGTCGCCGTGTCGTCGGCCTGGCGGGACGAGAAGCTCTACCAGCAGGCGCACTTCGACCCGCTCACGGGCCTGCCGAACCGGCTTCTCTTCCGGGACCGCCTGGAACGGGAGATCGCGCGAAGCCAGCGGGAGGGGCACGCGCTGGCGCTGCTCTTCATCGACCTCGACAACTTCAAGGTCGTGAACGACACCTTCGGGCATGCCGTCGGCGACGAACTGCTGAGGGAGGCGGCGCGCCGGATCTCGGGGCTCGTGCGCCAGTCGGACACCGTCGGCCGCCTGGGCGGCGACGAGTTCACGGTGATGCTCACCGGGCTCGGCCACGCGCGCGAGGCCTGGCCCATCGGCGAGGCGATGGTGGAAGCCCTCGGGCAGGCCTTCGTCCAGGCGGACCAGGAGAGCTTTCTCGGGGCGAGCATCGGCATCGCCTCGTATCCCGAGGACGGCGCGACGGCCGACGACCTGCTCAAGAGCGCCGACATCGCGATGTATCGCGCCAAGGCCGGCGGCCGCTCGCAGGTGGTGTTCTTCGAGGAGCGCATGAACGAGGAGGCCCTCGCGCGCCTCATCCTGGATCGCGAGCTCCGCGGAGCCATCTCCCGCAACGAGATGGTGGTGCTCTACCAGCCCCAGCTCGACCTGCGCACGGGGGCCATCCGCGGCGCCGAGGCGCTGGTGCGCTGGCGCCACCCGGAGCGCGGCACGATCGGGCCCGCCCGCTTCATCCCGATCGCGGAGGACTCCGGTTTCATCGAGCCGCTGGGCCGCTGGATCCTCGAGGAGGCCTGCGCGCGCATGCGGGAATGGCGCGCGATGGCGCTTCCGCTCGAGCGCGTGTCGGTGAACTTCTCGCCGAGGCAATTCCGCAAGCGCACGACCTTCGACCACATTCGCCAGGTCGTGGAGGCCGCGGGCCTGCCGCCGGCATGCCTGGACATCGAGATCACCGAGGGACTGCTGGTCGATCGCGGCAAGGCGGTGGAGGAAATGCTCCAGGAGCTGGCCGACCGCGGGCATGCGATCGCCCTGGACGACTTCGGGACGGGCTTCTCGTCGATGGCCTACCTCAAGCGCTTTCCGGTGAAGGTCATCAAGATCGACCGCGCCTTCGTGGTGGAACTGGAGCACAGCGCCGATTCGCAGGCGATCGTGGAGGCCATCATCGCCATGTCGCACGCGCTCGGAAAGACCGTCATCGCCGAGGGCGTGGAAACGCCGGGGCAGCTCGCGAAACTGAAGGCGCTAGGCTGCGACGAGATCCAGGGCTACTGGCTCGCGCGCCCGCTGCCGGCCGTGGCGTTCGAGGCCTTCGTCCGCCAGTGGAGCGCGAACGGCGCCTGACGCGGGGGCGGATCGCGCGATGCTCCCGGAAGCGCGACTTCGCCTAGAGCCCTGCCGCCTCCTGCCCGTGCAGGCGCCTGGGACAGTTCGTCCACTCGTCCTGCCGGCATTGCGCCTTGCGGCAATTGAACTCGCACACCGCGATCTCGACCGGCACGTCCTGCACGATGCGATCGGCGATCCGGCCTCGAAGCCACTGGATGATCCGGATGGTCATGGCGCCTCTGGGTGCGGGTCGATCCGGCCCGCGAGGAGCGGGCGCGAAGGCTGTCCGGAGGACAGATGGGGCAAATCCTAAGGAGTATCCGGGATGCCCGAATTGACCAAATCGGGGTCGCCAGCCGATAGCGGTGCCCCGCGAACGCCGAAGCCTAGGCCGGCAGGATGTCGAAGGCGATGGTGGTGCGCGGCGCCTCGTCCTCGAACGGCTCCACGCCGTGCCACATGTAGGCGGGGAAGAGCACGAGCGAACCGGGCAAGGGCCGCACGAACCGCTCGGGCCCGAGGCTCGGGCGCGTCGGAAAGGCCGGCTTTCCGAGTCGCAGCCACCCGGCCCGGCCGCCTTGCGCGGTCGCGGGCGGCAGCGCGAGGTGCAGCGCGGAGGACATCCAGCCGTGCGGGTGGATGTGGTCCGTGTGGTGCCCGCCCGAGCGAAGCCGGATGCTCCAGGCCTCGGTGATCGCGAAGCGTCCCGTGTTCCTCGCGCGCAGGGGATCGGGTCCCGTGCCGAGCGCGTCGACATAGCGCTGCACCGCGCGGGCGATGCTCTCGAAGGCGGCGCGCACCAGCGGGCGCTCGAACTCGGGAGCCCGCAGCGGCAACTGGCTGCCGCCGCGCACGGACTGCTGCAGCGGGTGGGTGATGAAATCGTGCATCGACTCGAGGTCGGCCACCAGCGCGGCGACGAAGGCCGCGAGCGAGGGCCAGCCCTCGGGGGTCTCCAGCGGCTGCTGCTGCACGAGCGCGTCGTAGTCGTGGATCGCCGCGTAGCGCGCATCGCCCGCGAGCCGCCACGCGGTCGCCTGCAGGGCGAGGACGTACTGGCTCGTCGGATGCCTCGCCACGAGGGCGGCGGCGAGGGAGCCGGCCGCCTCGACGCGTCCCGCGCCCAGCAGCGATTCGCAGAGCGTCATGCGCGCGGAGGAATCCTCCGGGGCGAGGGTGGCGGCGCGTTCCGCGAGGGCCAGGGCGCCCTCGGCATCGCCCGATTCCGCCGTCAGGTGCGCCGCGTGCCGCAGCAGGCCGAGGTCGCCGGCGTCGTGCGCGAGGCCCGCCTGTGCGCTGGCGAGCGCCCCGGACAGGTTCCCGCAGGCTTCGAGGACCACGGATTCGACGAGCCGCAGGGCATTGTCGCGCGGGCTCGTCCCGAGCGCGGTGCGAAGGCGCCGCAGGGCGGCGTCCTGGTCGCGGGTGCGCATCCAGCGAAGCTGCGCGAGGTCGCGATGCGCGTCCGCGTACGCCGGCCGGCGGGAGATGGCGTCCTCGAACGCGCGCTCGGCCTCGTCGAGGCGCCGCTGTCCCTGGAGCGCGCGCGCGAGCACCAGGCGCGTCTCCGGCGCCGCGAGGCCCAAGGCG
>CAZPLW010000161.1:0-10137 GCA_964587315.1 uncultured Lysobacter sp. | reverse complement strand
CGGCCGATGCGCCGCCGATCGAGCTCACGAGCGAGGCGGATTCGCCGACCTGTGGCGGTCGCATCGGGCTGGGTTTCGCGCCGGCCGCGCAGGACCGGGTGGGGACGTTGCTGCGGGCGCAGGATGGTCGCGCTTGCGTGGTGACGGCGCTCATGCGGCACGATCCGGAGCGGCTTCGGCCGCGGGGGAATCCGTTGCCTTGAGTTGCTCGCGGGGGTGAGGGGAGAGCGGGGCTTGGGGAGGCACAAGGCTTTGGAACCGCAGATGAACGCAGATGAACGCAGATGATTTTCGTGTGAGCGACATCGTGCTCACGGTGGATACGAAATGCCTGCAGTCACGTTGCACCCGATCCACACACAAGCCATCTGCGTTCATCTGCGTTCATCTGCGGTTCCAAAGCCTTCCAACCCGCATCACTCGCCGACGTCACCCATCTGCGGTTCCAAAGCCTTTCAGCCCGCATCACTCCCAAGGACCTCGATCGCCATCCCCACCCGCCACGACTCCCCCGCCGCGAGATATCGCGTCCCCGTCCCCCCGATCCCATCCGCCGACAGCGCGAAAGCGTCGATCGTGTGCGACACGGGCTCGATCGCGATGAACCGCCCGTCCCCCGGCGAGTAGACGACGGCGTGGTCCAGCGCCTCGCTCGCGGTGAGCCGCGTGGCGTGCGACGCGTAAGTGAGCGTGGCCTCGCGGCACCAGCCGCCGAAGGGATTGTCGACGCGCCAGCCGTCCACGGCGCGGCCCGCGCGGAAGTCGGCCTCGGGCGGCACCGGGCCGCGTGAGACGGGCAAGTGGGCCTCGTCGACGCTCCACCAGTGATCCCACCCGGTCTCGAGACGCGTGCCGGCCGGCGCCGGGAAGAACGGATGGAAGCCCAGGCCCGCGGGAAAGGGCACGTCGTCCGTGTTGGCGAGTTCCAGGTGCGCCTCCAGGCGCGCGCCCGCGAGCGCGAGGGTCATCGTGCAGGCGAAGCGGAAGGGCCAGTCGGCGTCGGGCACCTGCGAGAGCGTCATCTCGACGCGGGTGGCCGTGGCCTTCGCGACGCGCCAGGCGCGCTGCCAGCCGACGCCGTGCATCGCGTGCGGCTCGGGCGGCGAGTTGGGGCGCAGCACGTGGGTGCGCGACCCGGCCCGCAGGCGCGCGTGGCCGATGCGGTTCGAATAGGGGACGAGCGGATAGCAGCCGGTGTCGCGCGCGCGCCTCGCCGCGAGGGCCTCGTCCGTGGCCGGGCGCAGGATGTCCAGGCCCCGCCACGTGAACCGCGCGATCGAACCGCCCGCCCCGGGAGCCACGAGCACGCGCGCGTCGCCGTCGGTGAGCTCGACCATGGCGGTCGGGCGCCTAGCGCCCGGGGGGTTTCCAGGGCGTGAGCAGCTCGTTCAGCCCGTCCCAGCAGATCTGCACGCCGATGCAAAGCAGGATGAAGGCCGAGAGGCGCAGGAAGACCGCCGTGCCCGTGGGCCCGAGCGCGGTCACCATGCGCAGCGCGTAGCGGTTCGCGAGCCAGATCGCGAGCGAGGCGATCCAGATGCCGATCACGAGCCCGGTCGAGGCCGCGAGCAGGGACCCGCCTCCCGCCTTGGGAAGGCTCGCGCCCAGCGTGATCGCGATCGAGATGGAGCCCGGGCCCACGGTGATGGGAAAGCTGAGCGGATAGAACGCGCGGCCGGCGAGCTCCTCGGCCGTCACGCGCCGCGAGGCCCCGACGGGGTCTCCGCTCGCCTCGCCCTCGGCCTGCAGCAGGCGCCACGCGGTGGCGGCCACGAGGATGCCGCCGCCCACGCGCACCACCGGCAGCGAGATGTCGAAGAAGGCGAGGACGTAGGAGCCCACGAACGCCGCCGAGAGCAGGAGCAGCATGCAGTTGAGCCCGACGCGCCGCGCCATCGCGCGCCGCGACGAATCGCTCATGCCCTGGGTGAGCGCGAGGAAGATGGGCGCGTTGCCCGGCGGGTTCGTGATGGGCAGCAGCGCCGCCAGGGTGACGAGCGCGGTCCGGCCGATGGTGCCGAGTTCGAATTCCAAGCGGCCGGCCTAGGGCGTGGAGCAGTCGACGTAGACGCTGCGGTGCTCGTAGCCCGACGCGGTCTTCGTGACGTCGCCGCAGCGGAAGGTGATCTCGAGCTGCTTGCGCTCGCCCTTGGCCGGGTCGCCGCACATGTCGTTCGAGACGTTCACCGTCGCGCTGATGCGGCCCTCCGCCTGGCTCTTCACGAAGCGGGTGGAGTCGCAGCTCTTCGAGGTGCTGCCGTAGATCGCGCGCGTGACGCGGATGGGGCCCAGGCGCGGCGCGGCGGGCGCGGGCGCCACGGCGGTCGGCGGCGGGGCGCCCGATTCGAGCGCCTTGCGGTAACCGGCGGCGAAGCCGTCGTCGTAGCCGCGGCGATAGCCTTCGCGGTAGTCGTAGGAGTCGCGGTCCTGGGCCAGGGCGGGCAGGGCGGCGAGGGCGGCGGCGGCGAGGATCGGGGCGAATCGCATGGCGGCTTTCCTTTCGGTCACGGGGCGCGCAGGTGCCAGGCCTTCGGGCGCGTGAACGCCTCGATGCCGTAGGTGGAGAGGGTGAGGCCGATGCCGGAGTGGCCCAGTCCCGACCAGGGCAGGCGCGGGCTCACGCGGTCGCAGCAGTTCCAGTAGACCGAGCCGGCGCGCAACTGGGCGAGGATGCGCTCGGCTCTCCGGCGGTCGGGCGTGTAGACGCCGGCGGTGAGGCCGTAGTCGGAGTCGTTCATGAGGGCGACCGCCTCGGCGTCGTCGCGAACGGGCATGAGGCCGATCACCGGGCCGAAGCTCTCCTCGCGCATCACCGCCATGTCGTGGTTCACGCCGACGAGCACCGTGGGCTCGAACCAATTGCCCGGTCCCTTGGGCCGGCTGCCGCCCGTGAGCACGGTGGCGCCCTTCTTCCTCGCGTCCTTCACCTGCGCCTCGAGGATCTTCACCTGCGGGGCGCGGGTGAGCGGGCCGATGTAGGTGCCGTCCTGCTGCGGGTCGCCGACCTTGAAGCCCTTCACCTCCTTCACGAAGGCCTCGACGAAGGGCGCGAACACCTTCTCGTGCACGTAGATTCGCTCGACGGAGCAGCAGCTCTGCCCGGTGTTGTAGAACGCGCCGTCGGCGAGGCCGGCGGCCGCCGAGGCGATGTCGGCGTCGTCGCAGACGTACACCGGGTCCTTGCCGCCCAGCTCCAGCTGCAGCTTCACCATGCGCCCGCGCACCGATTCGGCGATGCGCCGTCCCGTGGCGTAGCTGCCGGTGAAGAAGATGCCGTCCACCGGCTGGCGCACCAGCGCCGCGCCCGCATCGCCACCGCCCACGACCGCGATGAAGGCCTCGTCCGGCACGCCGGCCTCGTGCAGCAATCGCGCGATGGCGAGGCCCGTGAGGGTCGCGAACTCCGACGGCTTGTAGAGGACCGTGTTGCCGGTGGCGAGGGCGGGCACGAAGACGTTCGAGCCGACGAACCAGGGGTAATTCCAGGCCGACACGCTCGCGATCACCCCGAGCGGCTCGTGCGAGATCACCTCCTGCATCTTGCCGCCCTTCCCTCCGGACACCGTGCGCGGCCTGAGCGTGCGCTCCGTCTCCTCGAGGAAGAAGTCCAGGCGCGCGATGACGCCCTTCAGCTCGTTGCGGGACTGCGTGATGGGCTTGCCGACCTCCATGGTGAGGATGGCGGCCAGCTCCTCGGTGCCGCTCACGACGGCGGCGCGGAAGGCCGCGAGGGACGCGAGGCGCTTCTTGAGCGGCGTGGCGGCCCAGCGCGGCTGCGCGGAACGGGCGGCGGCGTACTTGGCCTTCACGCTGCGCAGGTCGTCGGCGGGGAGGCTGGCGAGGGGCTTGCCGTTGGCGGGGTTCAGGAGCTTGAGGGTGGGCATTGGTCGTTTGGCGCCTTCGGCGCGGTGAGGCGTTGGAACCGCAGATGAACGCAGATGAAGAAGATGAGCGACGGTCGGGCGATCGGCGGCGGCAGGAAGGGCGTCGGCAACTTCAGGCGGCCTGGGCCGCGCGCACGGGGCTCGGATTGCCCGTGGCCTTGCGGTGGCGGCAGGCGTCGAGGAAGGCCTCGAGCAGCGGGCTGCCGTCGAGGAGCTTGGGGTCGGCGGGGTCCATGAACTCGGGGTGCCACTGCACGCCCATCACGAAGCTCGGGCCTTCCCAGCGCACGGCCTCGACGATGCCGTCGGGCTCGGAGAGCCCCTCGACGACGAGCCCCTTGCCCACCTGCTTCACGGCCTGGTGGTGGATCGTGTTGATGTGCGCGACCTCCAGGCCCGGGTAGAGCGAGCCCAGCCAGCTGCCGGGGAGCACGCGCAGGTCGTGGAAGTTGTGCTCGTAGCGCTTCTCGTCGCGGTGCAGGAGCGTCTGCGGCACCTGCGTGTTGATGTCCTGCCAGAGCGTGCCGCCCAGGGCCACGTTGATGAGCTGGCAGCCGCGGCAGATGCCGAAGACCGGCTTGCCCTGGCGGACGAACTCCTCGAAGAGGGCGATCTCGTAGCGGTCGCGCACGCGGTCGCCGGACCACTCGGGATTGAGGGGCGATTCGCCGTAGGTCTCGGGCGCGATGTCGGCCCCGCCCTGCAGCACCAGGCCGTCGAGCGCGTTCACGTAGTCGGCGACGGTGACGTTGGCCGGCAGGTGCGGGGAGGCGAGGCTCATCTCCGGCACCATGAAGGCGAGCACCTCGCCCGACATCACCCAGTTGGCGACGGACTGCTCGAGGTACTGGACCGTCTTGGTCGGCAGGAAGGCCCGCCGGGGATCGGGGTAGAGGAGGCGGGCGGAGACGCCGATGCGGAGCGGTTCCATGCGTGGAACTATATCGCGCCTTCGAAGAGGCGGCGGAAGTCCTCGGCCGTGCAGGGTCGGGGATTCGTCTGGTGGCAGGTGTCCTTGACGGCGACCTCCACCAGCGCCGCCACGTGCGTGGCGTTCACGCCCTTGCCGCCCAGCTTCGCGGGGATGCCCACGTCGCGCTTCACCTTGCCCAGCCAGCCGATGAACTCCTCCGGCGTGGAACCCACGCCGCACACGCGCGCCAGCTCCTCGAGCTTGTGCGGGCACGAGGGCGCGTTGAAGCGCATCACGTGGTCGATCATGATCCCGTTGGCGAGGCCGTGGTGCATGTCGACCACGGTGCCCAGCGCGTGCGCGCAGGAGTGCACGGCGCCCAGGTCCTTCTGGAAGGCGATCGCCCCCATCATGGAGCTCATCATCATGTCCGAGCGCGCCGCGAGGTTCCCGGGCTCGCGCACGGCGGTGACCAGCGCGCGCGCGGCGATGCGCGTGCCCTCGAGCGCGATGCCGTCGCAAAGCGGGTGGTACGCGGGGGAGAGGTAGCTCTCGACGTTGTGCGTGAGCGCGTCCAGGCCCGTGGCGGCGGTGAGCGCCGGCGGAAGGCCGAGCGTGAGCTCCGGGTCGGCGAACACGGCCTTCGCGAGCAGCGCCGGCGAGAACACGATCTTCTTCACGTGCGTCGTGTCGTGCGAGATGACCGAGGAGCGGCCCACCTCGCTCCCGGTGCCGCTCGTGGTGGGCAGCGCCACGAAGTGCGGCAGCTCGTTCACGATGGGGCGCACGTTCGGATGGTCCCACGCGTACTCGAGCACGTCGCCTTCGTGCACGGCCATGAGCGCCACCGCCTTGGCGACGTCGAGCGCCGCGCCGCCGCCGAAGCCGATGACGCAGTCGGCGTGGTGCGCCTTGAAGGCCGCCGTGCCGCCGTCCACCTGCGATTTCGTCGGGTTGCCGAAGACGCCCGCGTACACCTCCACCGTGAGGCCCGGCAGCAGGGAGCGGAAATCCGCGAGCACGGGCAGCGAGGCGAGGCCCTTGTCCGTCACGATGAGCGGGCGCGAGAGGCCGCGCTGCTTCAGGTGATCGTCGACGAGGCGGCGGGCGCCGGGGCCGAAATGGATGGTGGTGGGGAAGCTGAAGCGGTGCAGGGTCATGTGGTTCCAGGCGTGGCTGACGCGGTTTCAGATGATCTCGAAGTAGCGTTTCAATTCCCAGTCGGTGACGGCATCCTGCCACTGGCGCCATTCCCACTCGCGCGTGGCGGCGAAGTGGTCCACGAAGTCGTCGCCCAGCCAGTCGCGGGCGATGTCCGAGGCGCGGAAGTTCCGCGTGGTCTCGGCGAGCGAGCGCGGCGCGCGCGGGATGTTCTCGGAGCCCACGTTGGTGCCGGTGATGGGCGGCTGCGTGAGCTTGAGTCCCTTCTCGACGCCGTGCAGGCCCGCGGCGATGACGGCGGCCGTGGCGAGGTACGGGTTCATGTCGGCGCCGGGGCAGCGCGTCTCCAGGCGCGTGGCCTTGGGGCTGCCCGCGATCACGCGGAAGCTGGCCGTGCGGTTGTCCACGCCCCAGGTGGGCTTCACGGGCGCCCAGAAGCCGTCCACGAGGCGCTTGTAGGAGTTCACCGTGGGCCAGAACATCGGCGCGAACTCCATGAGGCAGGCGACCTGGCCGGCGAGGTAGCTCTCGAAGAGCTTCGACATCTTGTGTCGGCCCTTGGCGTCGAAGAAGAGGTTCGCCTTCCCGTCCGAGAGGCTCTGGTGCAGGTGGCCGGAGCAGCCGGGGTACTGCGCGCTCCACTTGGCCATGAAGGAGGGCATCACGCCGAAGCGCGCGCCGATCTCCTTGGCGCCCGTCTTGAAGAGCAGGGCGCGGTCCGCGGCCTCGAGCGCGCCGGAGAAGGCGATGGCCGCCTCGTAGACGCCGGGGCCCGTCTCGGTGTGCAGCCCCTCGATGGGCACGCCGAAGGCCGCCATGTCGTCCATGAGCGCGTTGAGGTAGTCGCGCCGGTGGTTCATGCGCAGCAGCGAGTAGCCGAACATGCCGGGCGTGATGGGCTCGGGCCCCACGCCCTTCTTGGCGGCCCAGCTCTGCGGCGTCTCGGCGAAGTTGAAGAACTCGTACTCGGCGCCGACCATCGCGGCGAAGCCGAGCTTCTCGGCGCGCCGAAGCACCCTGCGCAGCACCTGCCGCGGGCAGATGGGCAGCGGCGAGCCGTCCGCCTTCACGAACTGGCCCAGGAAGAAGGGCACGTCGTTGTCCCAGGGGACCTTGCGGTGGGTGGCGAGGTCCAGCTGCACCATCGCGTCCGGGAAGCCGTGGTGCCAGCCCGTGTGCGTCGTGTTGTCGTAGCACACGTCGTGGGCGTCCCAGCCCAGGACCACGTCGCAGAAGCCGAAACCCCCCTCCACGGCGGAGAGGAACTTGTCCTTGTGCAGGTACTTTCCCCGCAGGATGCCGTCGATGTCCGAGACGGCGACCTTCACCTTGCCGATGACGGACTGGCGGATGGCCTCGACGACTCGCTGGGCGTCGGCGGCGGGAGCGGGACTTTTCTTCACGGGGCGGTTCCTCGCGGTCGGATGAGCGCCATTCTATGCCGGCCCGCGGCGGGCGATGACCGCCTACTTCGCGCCGGGGGCCAGGTCGCTCTTGGCGAACGCGCCGGTCGCGTCGGCCTTCGACGCGCCGCGCAGCCGGCTCTTCCTCAGCTGCCCGGAGCGCTCGAGGATCGGGTAGGCCGTCGAGCAGAAAAACGAGTTGATGCGCCGCATGTCGCTGATGATGTCCAGGTGCAGCGAGCTCGTCTCGATCGACTGCACCGTCTGGCCCGAGAGCCGGTCGAGGTGCTGCGCGGCGTAGGCGCGCTCGAGGTCGCGGAAGCGCTCCTTCTCGGCGAGCAGCATCTGGGCGCTCTTCACGTCGCCGGTGAGGAAGACCGAGAGTCCCAGGCGCAGGTTCGACACCAGCATCGCGTGCAGGTCCTCGATCTCCTTCATCCCCGCTTCCGAGAACGAGAGCTTGTGGGAGATCTTCTTGTCCTTGAGGTCCACGAGGATGCGCTCGATCACGTCCCCCACGTGCTCCATGTTGATGGTGAGGGAGATGATCTCCGTCCAGCGCGCGCCGTCCTTCTCGTCGAGGGCCTCGCGGCTGATCTGCGTGAGGTAGAGCTTCACCGCCGTGTACAGGCGGTCCACGTCGTCGTCCAGGCGGACGGCCTCGTCGGCCTTCGCGGCGTCGTTGTTCCGGATGACCTCGATCATGCCCTGCAGCATCTGCTCGATGGTGTCGCCGATGCGCAGCGTCTCGCGCGCCGCGTTGGCCAGGGCGAGGGCGGGCGTCGCGAGCGCGGCCTCGTCCAGGTGGCGCGGCTGGGCGGCCAGCGTGGCGGCGGTGGGCGTGTCCGGGAACCACTTCGTCACGAGCGCCGCGATGGGCTCGGTGAGGAAGATGAAGCCCAGCGCGAGCGACAGGTTGAAGAGCACGTGGAAGTGCAGCACCTGGCGGCGCGGGTCGCCGTCGAAGTGCGCGATGGCCTGCAGCACCCAGGTGAGCAGCAGCGAGAAGACGATGCAGCCGGCGACCTTGAAGAGCAGGTTGCCCAGGGCCACGCGCCGCCCGCCGCCGGGCGTGCCCAGCGTTCCCAGGACCGCGATGAGGCCGCTGCCGAGGTTGGCTCCCAGGACCAGGCACATCGCGACGGGGACGGTGATCACGCTCGTCGCCGCGAGCGTGGCCGAGAGCAGCACGACGGCGAGGCTCGACCACGAGAAGAGCGTGAAGATCGCGCCGATCAGCATGTCGAGCATCGGGTCGCCCGAGAGCGAGCCGAAGAGCACCTTGGTGCCCGCGGCGCCGACGATGGGCTTCGCGGCCGACTGGATGAGCTGCAGGGCGAGGATCATGAGGCCCAGGCCGATGGACACGCGGCCGAGCTGGCCGGCCTTGGTGTTCTTGCGCGACAGGAAGAACACCACGCCGAAGAAGATGAGCAGCGGCGAGAGGAAAGACAGGTCCAGCGAGAAGACCTGCGCCATGAGCGCGGTGCCCACGTCGGCGCCCAGCAGGATGGCGAGCGCCGGGGCGAGCGCGATCAGGTTCTGCGAGACGAAGGAGGTGGTGATGAGCGCGGTGGCGCTCGAGGACTGCACGAGGCTCGTCACGCCCAGGCCCGCGAGGAACGCGGAGCCGCGGGTGGAGACGCTCTTCGAGAGGACCCGGCGCAGGCTCGCGCCGTAGACGCGCAGGATGCCGGTGCGCACGATGTGCGTGCCCCAGACGAGCAGGGCCACGCTGGCGAGGAGGTTCAGGAGCGTCTGCACTTCGGTCGGTTGCGACTCCTCCGGGGACTCGAGGACCCCTCGGGAAAGGTCACCTCTTCAGTTCGTGGGGCGCCGGGGGCACGGTGCCCGGGAGACGATTATGACAGTTTCGTTACGCCGTGCGCGGGGCTAGAACTGCGGCAGGCTGAAGGTCTTGAGGTTCGTGTAGCCCTTCATCGTCTCCTGCACGCCTTCCTTGTAGCCCAGGCCCGAATCCTTGATGCCGCCGAAGGGCGTGAGCTCGATGCGGTACCCTGGCACCTCGCGCACGTTGACCGAACCGACGTTCAGCTCGGCGATGAAGCGGGCGATGTAGTCGAGGCGGTTGGTGAAGACGCCCGAGGAGAGCCCGTAGGCCGTGCCGTTGGACAGCGCAATGGCCTCGTCGATCGAGGCGAAGCGGATGACGGGCGAGACCGGGCCGAAGGTCTCCTGCTTCACGACCGTCATGCCGGGCGTCACGCGGTCCAGGAGCGTGGGCGAGTAGAGCGCGCCTTCGCGCACGTTGCCGTGCAGCAGGCGCGCGCCCTGCGCGACGGCCTCGCTCACGCGCGCCTCGAAGAGCTTCGCGGCGGCCTCGTCGATCACCGTGCCCATCTCCATCTTCGCATCCGAGGGGTCGCCGTACGTCCAGGCGCGCGTCTTCTCGAGCAGCAGCTCGACGAAGCGGTCGGCCACCTGCTCGTGCACGAGCATGCGCTTCACCGCGGTGCAGCGCTGGCCGCTGTTCTTGTAGGAGCCCTGCGCGGCGAGCGTCGCGGCCTCCTCGACGTCGGCGTCCTCCATCACGATGACCGGGTCGTTGCCGCCCAGCTCGAGCACGACGCGGCGGTAGCCGGCCTTTTCGGCGATGTATTTCCCGATCGAAACGCCGCCGGTGAAGGTGACCACCTCGGCGTGCTCGTTGGTGATGAGCTCGTCGGCGATCTCGCGCGGATCTCCCGTCACCACCTGCAGCATCTCGGGCGGCAGGCCCGCCTCGTAGAGCAGGTCGGCCAGGTAGAAGGCCGAC
>CAZPLW010000160.1:0-10202 GCA_964587315.1 uncultured Lysobacter sp. | reverse complement strand
GCCACGCCGCCCCGGCCCGCCGCGAAGCCCGAGGCGCCCGCGGCGAAGCCCGGTTCGCCCGACAGGATCGAGTCCTTCAGCGTCGAGGAGAAGCGCACCACCACGTCGGACCGGCGCGATTCCACGGCCTCGAAGATCATCGTCGGCCGCGACGAGATCGAGCAGTACGGCGACACCAGCCTCGCCGACGTGCTTCGCCGCCTGCCGGGCGTCACGCAATCGGGCCGGCCCGGCCGCGGCGGCCCCATCGCCTTCCGCGGCCTGGGCGGCGGCTTCACGCAGATCCTCATCAACGGCGAGCGCATCCCGCCGGGCTTCTCCATCGAGGACATCGCCCCCGAGCAGGTCGAGCGCATCGAGATCCTGCGCGCGCCCACGGCGGAGACCGGCACGCGCGCCATCGCGGGCACCATCAACATCGTGCTGCGCGAGGCGCTCAGGAAGCGCATGAACGACTTCAAGCTGGGCGCCACGCACGAGAACGGCCGCACCAGCTACAACGGCTCGTACACGCGCAACGACACCTTCAGCGAGACCGGCAGCTACAACATCACCGTATCGCCCACCTGGCGCAACACGCGCACCGAGAGCGAGACGCGCAACGTGTTCACCGAGCTGCCCTCGGGCGAGGTCACGCGCGACCAGCGCATCCAGTCGCAGAACACGGGCGAGAACAAGAGCGTCTTCGCGACGGCCCGCCTGCAATGGCGCCTCGGGCCCGGCGAGCAGTTCAGCTTCCAGCCCTTCATGGTGTCCTCGCGCAACGAGAGCTCGTCCGAGGGCCGCCTCACGCAGGCGATCGGCGTGGCGCCCTACGACACCTCCCGCGGGCATTCGGAGTCGAGCTTCGACTCGGCGCGCTTCATGACGATGCTGCAGAAGCGCCTCGACCCGCTGACCACCTACGAGCTTCGCGGCGGCGCGGGGCGCTTCACCGTGGACGTGGACGGCCGCACGGAGCAGTTCGACCCCTCGGGAAACCGCACGTTGCTGCAGACGACCGTGAACGAGATCTCGGACCGCTCGTGGAACGTGGCCGGCAAGATCGCCCGGCGCTGGGGCGAGACGCACACTTTCTCCACCGGCTTCGAGCGCGAGGAGGCGAAGCGCACCGAGCGACCCCTCACGATCGTGAACGGCGTTCCGCAGCTCGCAGGCTTCGGGGCGGAGTTCGACGTGAGCACGCAGCGCTCGGCGCTGTGGATGCAGGACGAGTGGGACCCGAACCCGAACTGGGCGGCTTCGCTCGGCCTGCGCTGGGAGGAGATCGTCACGAAGAGCCAGGACGAGAGCGCGCCCGTGCGCAACACGAGCCGCGTGCTCAATCCCCTGGCGCACGTGGTCTGGCGCTTCGACGCGCCGCGGCGCGACCAGGTTCGCCTGTCGCTCACGCAAAGCTACCGCGCGCCGCCCACGCAGAACCTGGTGGCGCGGCCGCGCCTGAATTCCCAGGACCCGGTGCCCGGCCCCAACGAGCCCACCAGCGCCGACTTCGCGGGCAATCCCAACCTCAAGCCGGAGATCGCCAACGGCCTCGAGTTCGCCTTCGAGCGCTACCTCAAGCAGAACGGCGTCATCTCGGTGAACCTCTTCACGCGGCGAATCCAGGACGTGATCCGCAGCGTGACCACGCTCGAGACGGTGAGCTGGTCCACCTCGCAGCGCTGGGTGACGCGCCCGCAGAACTTCGGCCGCGCGCAGACGAGCGGGATCGAGTTCGACACCAAGTTCGTGCTCACCGAGTGGGTGGACAACGCGCCGCCGGTGAACTTCCGCGCCAACGTCTCGTTCTTCCGCTCGAAGGTCGACGACGTGCCCAGCCCCGACAACCGCCTCGCGAGCCAGCCGGACATGACGGCCAACGTCGGCGGCGACTACCGCTTTCGCGCCTCGCCCTTCGCGGTCGGCGCGTCCGTCAACTGGACGCCGGGCTACGACACGCGGCTCACCTACGAGCAGCGGGAGAGCACCGGGCGCAAGGCCGTGTGGGACACGTACCTGCTCTGGCACATCGACTCGTCCACGCGGCTTCGCTTCACGCTGGCGGCGGTGACGCCGCGCGATGCGCACACCGCATCCTCGTACGAGCTGCCGACCGAGTTCCAGCAATCGCGAACCGTCTCGCGCGGCTACCTGGTCTCCGGCCTGCGTTTCGAGATGCGGCTTTGACAATTGGCGCGAAAACCGGGGACGCTTCCCGGTTTCGGCGCGACCCGCAATCTCGGAGGTGACAACATCGAAACCGGGAAGCGTCCCCGGTTTTCTAGAGGGCGCCGGACTTCTTCAGCACCTTCGCCACCGCCTCGGCGATGCGCCGGTAGCCTTCGGCGTTCGGATGCACGAGGTCGCTCTTGAGCTTGCCGCTGCCGAGCACGTCGGCGAGCACCTCGGTCTCCACGGGAACGGCGAGTTCCCGGCCGATCTCCTCGTAGAACTTCACCTTCGAGACGCCGAAGCCCGGCTTGGGCGTGGCGACGATCAGCACGGCGATGCCCTTCTCCTGCGCGAGCCTCGCCATCGCCTTCACGTTGGCCGCGGCGCCGTCCTCGCCGAGCTTCCTCAGGAAATCGTTGCCGCCGTGGCACAGGACGAGGAGCGCGGGGTTCGCTTCCTCGATGGCGCGCGGCAGGCGCTCGAGCCCTTCGCTCGAGACCTCGCCGGGCACGCCGGCCGCGACCACCTTGCGGCCGATCAGCCGTTCGAGCTGCGCGGGATAGGCCTCGGCGGGCGAGGCGCCGGTGCCGAAGGTGAGGCTGTCGCCGAAGGCGAGGACCACGGCGTTCGCGCCGAGCTTCGGCAGCCGCGGATAGGAAGGGCCGCAACCCGCGAGGGTGGCGGCCCCGAGAAAGGCGAGGAGGAGGAAGGCGCGTCGCATGCCGGTCCGTGTCGGGCCGGCGGGCAACGCGCCGGCGCGGCTACGGTATCACGCGCCGCCGCGGGAATCGGGCTCCTCACCGCGTGGCGGCGAGGAGCCCGGCCGGCTCGATCGTGAGCGATTGCTCGCCCGACGAGAGCCAGAGGTGGCCTTCCTGGAGGGTCGCCTGGAGCTTCATGTTCCGCGCGGCGAGCTTCGCGCAGGCGCGGGTGGTCTCGGGGGAGAACGAGACCACGTCGAGGTTCGATTGCCGCGAAAGCGCCTCGCCGTTCTGCCGCCACCAGTTCTCCGCCCCGGTCCCGTAGACGTAGACCGCGACCCGCTTCGCGCGCCCGCAGGCCTTGCGGATGTCGCGCTCGTCGGGAAGGCCCACGTCGATCCACAGGTCGATGGCGCCGGTGAGGTCGGTGAGCACGAGGTCGGCCTCGCCCTCGCTCGAGAGCCCGCGCCCGAACTCGAGCCGCTCGTCGGCGTTCATGGCGAAGGCGAGCACGCGCACCATCATGCGCTCGTCGGTTTCCGACGGGTGGCGGGCGATCGTGAGGGCGTGGGTGGCGAAGTGGCCCCGGTCGAGGTCCGAGACGGTGAGCTCGGCCTTGAAGATGGTGGCCTTGAGGGCCATGCCCTACTTCTTCTTGGGCTTGTCGGCGGGGGCGGCGAGCGCCGCGCGCAGCAGGGCGTCCACGGTCTGGTTGATGTCCTCGCCCGCGGCTTCGGCGCGATCGCGCAGCTGCTTCACGAGGTCGCCGTGCAGCTTGCAGGCGAAGGGCACGAGGCCCGCGGCGGCGTCGAGCTTGCGCTGTTCCTTGCGGTCGGGAACGTGCGAGGCGCCCTTGCCGTAGCGGTCGGAAACCCCGCCATGGCGGACGGAGGCCTCGGCCTTGAGGGCCGCGTTCTTGTGCAGGTCGGTGAGCTTCATGGGGAGGGACCACCTTCGTTTCGGTTAACCCGCCATTCTACGCGTGCGGGGGGCAGTAGAATGCCGCATCGCCTCCGAAAGACCATCCCATGACCGCCCGCCCGAACCTCCCCGCCCTCGATCACGAAGCCCTCGCGCGCCGCATCGACCGCCAGTGGGATGCCGAAATCGTCCCGCAACTCGTCGAATACGTGCGCATTCCGGCCAAAAGCCCCCATTTCGACCCCGATTGGGCCCGGAACGGCCATATCGAGGCCGCGATCCAGCAGGCGCGCCGGTGGGTCGAGGCCCAGGGCGTGAAGGGCCTCGCGCTCGAGATCGTGCGCATCGAGGGACGCACCCCGGTCCTTTTCTTCGACATTCCCGCCACGGGCGGCGCCTCGAGCGAGCGCACGGTCCTCTTCTACGGGCATCTCGACAAGCAGCCGGAAATGACCGGCTGGCGTCCCGGGCTGGGGCCGTGGGAGCCCGTCTACGAGGACGGCAAGCTCTACGGCCGCGGCGGCGCCGACGACGGCTACGCGGTCTTCGCGGCGCTCTCGGCGGTGATGGCGCTCGACGCCGAGGGCGTGGCCCGCCCGCGCTGCACGGGCCTCATCGAGACCTGCGAGGAAAGCGGCAGCTACGACCTGCCGGCTTACCTGGAGCTCCTCGCCCCGCGCATGGGCGACGTGCAACTCGTCGTCGCGCTCGATTCGGGCGCGGGCAACTACGAGCAGCTCTGGGTGACGACCTCGCTGCGCGGCTTGGTGAACGGCACGCTCGAGGTGAGGATCCTCGAGGAAGGCGTGCACTCGGGCGACGCGGGCGGCGTGGTGCCGTCCTCCTTCCGCATCGCGCGGCAGGTGCTCGACCGCATCGACGACTCGCGCACCGGCGTGGTGAAGCCGGCCGCGTTCAATTGCGACATCCCGGCCGATCGCCTCGAGCAGGCGAGGCAGGCCGCCGCGATCCTGGGCGATTCCATCTGGCAGCGCTTCCCGTGGGCCGCGTGCTGCGACGACCACGGCACGGCCTCGCTCTTCGCCGAGCCGGTGACGAAGGATGCGACGGAACTGGTGCTCAACCGCACCTGGCGCGCGGCCCTTGCGGTGACGGGCGCCGACGGGCTGCCGCCCACCGGTTCCGCGGGCAACGTCCAGCGGCCGTACACGAAGCTCAAGCTTTCGCTGCGCATCCCGCCGCTGGTCGACGGGCCCGCGGCCGGCGCGCATTTCAAGCAGACGCTCGAGGCCGATCCCCCGTACCGCGCGCGCGTCGTCTTCGAGGGCGATTCCGCGGCCACGGGCTGGAACGCGCCGCCCACCGCGCCTTGGCTCGCGGCCGCGCTGGACGCCGCCTCGATGGCCAACTTCGGCAAGCCCGCCGCCTACATGGGCGAGGGCGGCACGATTCCCTTCATGGGCATGCTGGGCGTGAAGTTCCCGAAGGCGCAGATGCTGGTGACGGGCGTGCTGGGACCCAGGTCGAACGCCCACGGCCCCAACGAGTTCCTGCACGTGCCCTACGCCAAGCGCATCACCGTCGCCACCGCGATGGTGGTGGCAGCGGTTTCGTGAGGGGAACTCTCGCGGCGATCGCCCTGGCGGCGACCACGACGGCAAGCGGGGCGGCACCCACGGCGGACGAACTCGAAGCCTGCGTGCAGCGCTTCCCGGGCGAACGCGCGGCCGAGCGCAAGGCCTGCTTCGAGTCGCTCGTGGCTCCCCGTCCCGCCGTGCCGGCTCCTTCCGCAGCCCCGGTCCCGTCCGCCGCCCCGGTCGCGGCGGCGGCTCCCGCGGCGGACCTGGGGATCGACCGGGGAGAGTCGAACTCGCAGTTCCGTCGCCTCTGGGGCGCCGCGAAGGAGCGCTCGGCCTGGTATGCCGGCGAATACCAGCCGAACTACTTCCTGGCCGCCTTCCGCGCGAAGAATCCCAACCTCGCGCCGTACCGGGAGGGGGAGGCCGCCTCCACCGCGATGCTGCCGTCGGAGCGGCAGGCCACGGAGGCCAAGTTCCAGCTCTCCATCAAGGGGCACCTCTGGCCCAAGGACGACCGCGGCCGCCACGACCTCTGGTTCGGCTACACGCAGGTCTCGCACTGGCAGCTGTGGAACGGCGACGCCTCGCGCCCGTTCCGCGAGTCGAGCTACGAGCCCGAGCTGATGTACACCTACGAGACGCCGGGGGTCGAATGGGGCGGCTGGCGCGTGGGCCACGTGGGGCTCTCGCTCAACCACAATTCCAACGGGCAGGGCGGCGAGCTCTCGCGAAGCTGGAACCGCGCCATCGCCTTCGTCCGCGCGGAGAAGGGCGACACCCTCGTCACCTTCCGCGCCTGGTCGCGCATCCGCGAGAACGGGATCGACGACAACCCCGGCATCGAGGACTACTACGGGCGGGCGGACCTGCAGGTCTCGCACCAGTTCCGGAGCGGGATCCAGCTCACGGCCCTGGGGCGGCATTCGCTGCGCAGCGGCTCGCGCAGCCACGGCGCGATCCAGCTGGACCTCTCGGCGCCCCTGTGCCGCGAATCCTGGCCGGCCTGGATCTGCGTGGACGGCCTTCGCGCCTATGTGCAGGGCTTCCACGGGTACGCCGAGAGCCTCATCGACTACAACTACAAGGACAGCTACCTCGGCATCGGCGTGGCGATCGGTGAATTTCGCTGATACGGACGTTTACATCGGGTGACGGTCGGGCTGGGGCGGTAGCGCTATCATGGGCCCCATGAGCGCATCCCCGACCCCCTCCCGAGGCGGCCGTCGCCGTTTCATTGTTCTCGCCGCCGTCGCCTTCGTCGTGCTCGCCGCCCTGGGCGGCTGGTGGCTCGCGCGCGACACGAGCCCGCAGGCCGCCGCCAAGGCCGGCCCCGCCGCCATTCCCGTGACGGCCGCCGTCGTCGAGAAGCGCGACGTGCCCGTCACCCTGCGCGTGAACGGCTCCGTGGTCGCCCTCCAGTCGGTGGACCTGCGCGCGCAGGTGACCAGCACGGTGCGCGAAGTGCACATCCGCGAGGGCCAGTACGTCGCCAAGGGCGACCTGCTCGTCTCGCTCGATTCGGCGGCCGACGTGGCGAACGTGAAGAAGGCGGAAGCGCAGGTCCAGAAGGATCTCGCGGACCTCGCCAACGCCCGGCGCACGCTCGAGCGGCAGAAGCAGCTCTTCGACCAGAAGTTCATCGCGCAGGCGGCGCTCGACGCGGCCGAGAACGCGGTCGCCTCCCTCGAGGGACAACTCGCAGTGGACCGCGCCGCGACCGAGTCCGCGCGCGTGGCGCTCGGCTACACGCAGATCCGCGCGAGCTTCGCGGGACGCACGGGCGCCATCGGCGTGCGCCCCGGCAGCATCGTGCAGCCCAACGGCGCGGTGCTCGTGACGGTGACGCAGATCGATCCCATCCAGGTGGCTTTCACGCTGCCGGAGAAGGAATACCCGGGCCTCGCGAAGGCGATGGCGGCAGGCCCGGTCGAGGCGACCATCGGCCTGGACGACGGCCGGAAGCTGCAGGGCCGCGTGAACTTCCTGGACAACGCCGTCGACACGGCCACCGGCACCATCCGCGCCAAGGCCCAGTTCGACAACCGCGACGCGCGCCTGTGGCCGGGCATGTTCGTGACCGTGGCGCTGGCGCCGCGCCTGCTCGCGGGCGCCTCCGTCGTGCCCGTGCAATCCGTGCAGACGGGGCCCGAGAGCAAGTTCGTGTACGTGATCGGCGAGGACCGCAAGGTCGCCTCGGTGAAGGTCGCGATCGGCTTCGTCGACGCCGGCTTCGCGGCGGTGACGGGCGTGGAGCCCGGCGCCCGCGTGGTGGTCGAGGGCGCGCAGAACCTGCGGCCCGGCAGCCTCGTGTCGGTAGGCGAGCGCGGCGCGGGCAAGGGTGGCGAGGGCAAGGGCGGCAAGTCCGGGGAAGGCAAGGGCGGCGAAGCCAAGGACGGCGCGCCGGCCGGCGGCGACGCGAAGGCGGGCAAGGACAAGCCGGCGTGAATTTCTCCGCGATCTTCATCCGCCGTCCGGTGATGACGGTGCTGCTCTCGGCCTCCGCAGTCGTCGCGGGCCTCATCGCCTACAAGGACATCCCCATCGCCGCGCTGCCGCAGTTCGACACGCCGACGATCGCGGTGACGGCGGTGCTGCCCGGGGCGAGCCCGGAGAACATGGCGACCGCCGTCGCGACGCAGCTGGAGAAGCAGTTCTCGACCATCTCGGGCGTGGCGGTCATCACGTCCTCCTCCACGCTGGGCAACACGCAGGTGACGCTCGAGTTCGACCAGGACCGCGACATCGACAAGGCGGCGGTCGACGTGCAGGCCGCGCTCTTCCGGGCCCAGCGCCTGCTGCCCATCGAGATGACCTCGCCGCCGTCCTACCGCAAGGTGAACCCGGCCGACGCGCCCGTCATCTTCATCACGCTCACCTCGCCCTCGATGCCCCTGTCGGAGCTCAACAGCTACGCCGAGAACCTCATCTCGCCCACGCTCTCGACGCTGCCGGGCGTCGCGCAGGTGAACATCAACGGCCAGAAGCGCTTCGCCATCCGCGTGCGCGCCCGGCCCGACGCGCTCGCCTCGCGCGGCCTCACCCTGGACGACATCGCGACGGCGCTGCGCACCGCCAACGCCAACACGCCCGTGGGCACGCTCGACGGCCCGCGCCAGTCGCTCACCATCCAGGCCAACCGCCAGATGACCAAGGCGGCGGAGTTCCAGCGCATCATCGTCGCGACGCTGCCGGGCGGCCAGGCGGTGCGCCTGGAGGACGTCGCCGACGTCGAGGACAGCGTCGAGTCGGTGAAGACCGCGAGCTGGGCCAACGGCGAGCGCGCCATCACGCTCTCCATCCAGCGCCAGCCCGACGCCAACACCGTCGCCACGGTGGACTCGATCAAGGCGGCCATCCCCGCGCTGGTGGACCAGATGCCCGGCTCGGTGAAGCTCGAGGTGCGCAACGACCGCTCGCTCTCCATCCGCGAGGCCATCCACGACGTGAAGGTGACCCTCGGGATCACCGTGGCGCTCGTGATCCTGGTGATCTTCCTCTTCCTGCGCCACCCGGCGGCCACCATCATCCCGGCGCTGTCGCTGCCCATCTCGCTGCTGGGCACGATCGCGCTCATGAAGGCGCTGGGCTACACGCTCGACAACGTGTCCCTCCTGGGGATCACGCTCGCGGTGGGCCTGGTCGTCGACGACGCCATCGTGATGCTCGAGAACATCGTGCGGCACGTGGACGACGGCATGCACCCCATGGCCGCGGCGCTGCGCGGCTCGAAGGAGATGGGCTTCACGATCGTGTCCATCTCCGTCTCGCTCGTGGCGGTCTTCATCCCCATCTTCTTCATGCCGGGGGTGATCGGCGGGCTCTTCCACGAGTTCGCGGTGGTGGTCTCGCTCGCGATCCTGGTCTCCGCCGGCGTCTCGCTCACGCTCATCCCGATGCTGGGCGCGCGCTTCCTGCACCGCTCGAGCGAGTCCGACCCGACGCTGCGCTGGACGGCGTGGTTCGAGCACATCTTCCGCGCGACCCTGGGCCTTTACGGCCGCACGCTCGACTGGTGCCTCGCACACCGCACGAGCGTGTTCGCGGTCGCGCTCGCCACGCTCGTCGCGACGGTCGCGCTCTTCGTCGCGATGCCCAAGGGCTTCTTCCCGCAGGAGGATCTCGGGCAGATCTCGGTCACGGCCGAGGCGGTCGAGGACATCTCCTTCCCCGCCATGGCGGACCTGCTGCTGCGCGTGGGCAGGACCATCCGCGAGAACCCGGCCATCGACACGGTGATCGTGAACGCCTCGGACTCGAACCAGGGCCGCCTCTTCATCAACCTCAAGCCCCGGGGCACGCGCGAGCCGATGAACAAGGTGCTCGAGCAGCTGCGCGGCGAGATGCGCAAGATCCCGGGCATCGCGGTGTACTTCAACCCGATCCAGAACCTGCGCCTGGGCGGGCGCATCAGCAAGGCGCGCTACCAGTTCTACCTGAAGAGCGTGGACGACCGCGGGCTGCAGGAGGGCGCGACCAGGATCATGCAGATGATGCGCGCGGACCCCATCTACCGCGACGTGACGAGCGACTCGCAGCTGCGCGGCCTGCAGGCGCAGCTCACCATCGACCGCGACAAGGCCAACGCGCTGGGCGTGCAGATCCAGGACATCCGCACGGCGCTCTACTCGGCCTTCGGCGAGCGGCAGGTCTCCACCATCTACACGGCGGCCGATTCCTACCAGGTGATCCTGCAGGCGGGCGAGGCGGACCGGCGCGACGAGAGCGCCTTCGGCAAGATCTACCTGCGCGCCAAGAGCGGCACGCTGGTGCCCCTGTCGTCCATCGCGAGCGTGGAGCGCAAGGTGGGCCCGGTCTCGATCCACCACCAGGGGCAGCTGCCGGCCATCACCATCTCGTTCAACCTCCCCCCGGGCCCGGCCCTGGG
>CAZPLW010000159.1:0-10212 GCA_964587315.1 uncultured Lysobacter sp. | reverse complement strand
CGCGGGATGGCAAGCAGACGCTGGTGTCCTACAACGCGGCCACCTTCTACGACCGCGACCGGCACCTGCAGGGCATGTTCGCCGCCGCCCGCGACGTCACCGAGAGGAAGCGCCTCGACCAGGTCCTGCGCGACACCAACATCGCGCTCGAGTCCGCGAAGGTCGTGGCCGAGAAGGCCAATCTCGCCAAGTCGGTGTTCCTGTCGAACATGAGCCACGAGCTGCGCTCGCCGCTCAACGCCATCCTCGGCTTCGCCCAGCTGATGGAGACCGAGGAGCCCGCCCCCACGACCGCGCAGCAGGAGAGCATCAAGCAGATCCTGCATGCCGGCTGGTACCTGCTCGCCCTGATCAACGAGATCCTGGACCTCGCGGTCGTCGAGTCGGGCAAGCAGACCCTGTCCGAGGAGCCGGTGCTGCTCGACGAGGTCATGGTCGAGTGCCAGTCCATGATCGAGCCGCTGGCGGGCAAGCGCGGCGTCGCGCTCGAGTTTCCGCGCTTCGCCCGGCCCGCCTACGTCCGGGCCGACCGCACCCGCGTGAAGCAGGTCCTCATCAACCTCGTGTCCAACTCGATCAAGTACAACCGGTCCGGCGGCCGGGTCGCCGTGACGTGCGACCGGAATCCCTCCGGGCGCACGCGCATCGCCGTCCGGGACACCGGGCCGGGGCTGTCCGCCGAGCAGATCACGCAGCTCTTCCAGCCGTTCAACCGGCTGGGACGCGAGAACAGCTCGGAGGAAGGCACCGGCATCGGCCTCGCCATGAGCAAGCGCGTGGTCGAGATGATGGGCGGCACGATCGGGGTGGAGAGCGCGGTCGGCGAGGGGAGCGTCTTCTGGTTCGAGCTGAAGAGCGACATCGCGCCGCGCGTCGTCCAGGAGAACGGCGAACCCCGCGCGCCGACGCTGCCGATGGCGCCGGCCGGCGCGCGCGAGCGCACGCTGCTCTACGTGGAGGACAACCCGGCCAACCTGAAGCTCGTCCAGCAGCTCATCGCGCGCCGGCCGGACCTGCGCCTGCTCGCCGCGGTGGACGCCACCGAGGGCATCGCCCTCGCCCGGGAGCGGCAGCCGGAAGTGATCCTCATGGACATCAACCTGCCCGGCATGAACGGCACGCAGGCCATGCACGTGCTGCGCCTGGATCCGCTGACGGCGCACATCCCGGTCGTCGCGATCAGCGCCAACGCGATGCCGGGCGACATCCGCAAGGGCCTGGACGCGGGGTTCCTGAGCTATCTCACCAAGCCGATCCGGGTGCGCAAGTTCAACGAGGCGCTGCAGGCCGCGCTCGACCACGCCCGCGACCATCCGGCGCCCGGCGCCGCGCACCCGCCGCCATGAAAGAAGGGGCCACGCGCCGCGAGGCGCTCCTGCACGCCGCCATCCTCGTGGTCGACGACCGCGAGAGCAACGTGCTGCTCCTGGCGAGAATGCTGGCGGGCGCGGGCTACGACCGGGTCACCACGACCACCGACCCGGCCGCGGTGTGCGACCTGCACTTCGACAACCGCTACGACCTCATCCTGCTGGACCTGCAGATGCCCGGCATGGACGGCTTCGCGGTGATGGAGGGCCTGAAGGACGTCGAGATGGACGGCTACCTGCCCGTCCTCGTGATCACCGCCCAGCCCGAGCACAAGCTGCGCGCCCTCCAGGCCGGCGCGCGCGACTTCGTGAGCAAGCCTTTCGACCTGCCCGAGGTGCTCGCGCGCGTGCGGAACCTGCTCGAGGTGCGCCTGTTGCACCTGGAAACCAAGCGCCTGTACGCGGAGGTCGTGCGCCAGCGCCACGCCTCGGAGCGGCTGCTGCTCAACGTGCTGCCCGCCTCCATCGCCGAGCGCCTGAAGGGCCGCGAGGAGGGCCTGCCCGAGGAGATCGCCGCCGGCTTCACGGGCGTCATCGCGGACGCCTATTCCGACGTCACCGTGATCTTCGCGGACATCGTGGACTTCACGAAATTCTGCGAGGGCGTGAGCGTGAAGACCCTGATCGAGGTGCTGAACGACATCTTCTCGCGCTTCGACCGCATCGCCGAGCGCTACGGGCTCGAGAAGATCAAGACCATCGGCGACTGCTACATGGTCGCCGCGGGGCTGCCCGTGCCGATGGCCGACCACTGCGAGCGCGCCGCGAACATGGCGCTCGACATGATCGAGGCCATGCACCGCTTCAACGAGGAGCACCCCTATCCGCTCCAGGTGCGCATCGGCATCGATTCGGGCGCCGCCATGGCGGGCGTCATCGGCCGCAGCAAGTTCCTCTACGACCTCTGGGGCGACGTGGTGAACACGGCGAGCCGCATGGAGTCGCACGGGGTGCCCGGCCGCATCCAGGTGACGCAGGTCGCCTGGCGGTGCCTGCGCGACGCCTTCGTGCTGGAGGAACGCGGGACGATCGAGGTGAAGGGCAAGGGCCCGATGAAGACGTGGTTCCTCGACGGGCGGAAGGAATCGCTCGACGTGTAGGCGCGCGGGGCCGGTCAGCCCGGCGTGGCGTCCTCGCGGAGATCCTGTCCCCGGCGCGCGGCGCCCGCGACCGGCTCGTCGAACAGGGGCGCCGGCAGGCCCACGCCGTAGCCCTGCGCGTAGTCCACGCCGATGCCCCGCAGCGTCTCGATGATGCCTTCGCTCTCCGCGTTCTCCGCGACGGTGCGGATGCCCATGGCGTGCCCGACGCGGTTGATCGTTTCCGTCATCGCCTTGTCCACCGCGTCGTGCTCGACGTTCCTCACGAAGCCGCCGTCGATCTTGAGGTAGTCGACGGGCAGTCGCTTCAGGTAGCCCAGTGACACGAGCCCGGTGCCGAAATCGTCGAGCGCCAGCAGGAACCCGAGATGGCGGCAGGCGAGCATGAACTCGCCCGCCTGGCGGAGGTGGCCGGCGGCCACCGCCTCCGTGATCTCGAAGCAGATCGAGCGCGGCGGCACCGGATGCTCGCGAACGACCAGGCGCAGGAAATCGAGGAAATCCGCCGAGACCATCGACGAGCCCGAGAGATTGATCGCGCAGGTGATCGGCCGGCCGCCGCGCCGGGCGACGAGCTCGTCGAAACGGGCCATCACCGTGCCGACCACCCAGCGGTCGATGGCCGGCATGAGGTTGTGGCGCTCGGCGGCCGCGAGGAAGCTTCCCGGCGGGATGAGGCTGCCGTCGTCGTCGATCATCCGCAGGAAGACCTCGATGTGCTCCCGCTCGCCGTCGGCGGGATCCAGCGCCCGGTAAGCCTGATGGTGGAGCGTGAAGCGATCCTGCGCCAGCGCGTGGTTGATGCGCGCGATCCAGCCCGTCTCGCGCCGGCGCGCGGCCATGTCGCCGTCGCCCTCGCGGTAGACGCTGGCACGGTGGCGGCCCTGTTCCTTGGCCCAGTAACACGCCGCGTCGGCGCGGCTCATGACCTCGGCGCAACTGGCGCTCTCGCCGGTCACCGCCGCAATTCCGATGCTCATGCCGATCGCGAACGCCTTGCCGTCGCGGTGGAACCGGTACTCGCCGATGGCGGCCAGGACGTCGGCGGCGATGAACTGGCCACGCTCCAGCGTGCAATTGTCGAGCAGGATGCCGAACTCGTCGCCGCCCAGGCGCGCAAGGGTGTCGGACTTGCGGATGCGCGGCAGCAGGATCGCCGCCACTTCCCGGAGCAGGTCGTCGCCGGCGGCATGGCCGCAGGTGTCGTTCACCGTCTTGAATTGGTCGAGATCCATGAAGCAGACGACATGGTGCCTGCCCGCGCGGCGGGCGCTGTCCACGGCGTCCTGAACGCGGTTCTCGAATTCGCGCCGGTTCGCCAGGCCCGTCAGCACGTCGTGCATCGCCGCCCACGCGCTGCGCCGCGCGGCGGCGCGATTGACGCTCACGTCGCGAAAGACGAGGACGCCGCCAGTGATCTGGCCGTCGGCATCGAATATGGGCGACGCGCTCTCGCCGATGCCGATCCGGCTGGCGTCGCGCCGCACGAGGTCGATTTCCCGCGCGCTGCACATCGCAGCCTTTTCCGCCAGCGCGTGCGTGAGCGCAGTCGCCACCGAGTTGTCCGTATGGGCGTCGACGAGCGGCAGGATGTCGGGCGCCAGCCGGCCCCGCGCCTCCTCGAGGCTCCAGCCGGTCAGCGATTCGGCCACCGGGTTCATGAATTCCACGCGACCCGCCGCGTCCGTCGCGATGACGGCTTCGCCGATCGAGTTCAGGGTGAATTCCGCGTGCTGCTTCTGCTCGAAGAGCTCGCCCGTCGCGCGCCGCAGCGCGCGAAGCGGATAGGCGCGCAGGAGGAAATTCACGCCGGCTCCGAGCGCGAGTCCCGCCAGCGCCGCGAGCGCCAGGCCGACGAGCACGCCGCGCAGCGTGTCGGTCACCTTCACCGATCCGACCACCCGGCCCGCGTCGTACAGCGCATAGGAGCGGGTCAGCGTGGGCCACGGCGGGGTTTCGCCCACCTGCGTGACGAGCTGGCCGGCGGCGTCGTGCACGTGCACCGACTCGCCCTCGAGCCGGACGGGCTCCCGCGCGAGCAGGCCCAGCAGGCGGTTCTCCGCGTAGGGCCACAGGTCCGGAATGGTCGCGATCAGCCCGTCGAGCGCCGTCGCCTTGACCCTCGCCTTGAACTCCAGCTCGCCGCTGAAATTGCGCCAGGCGACGAGCCCGTAGGCGAGCGGGATCGAGAGCGCCACGGCCAGGGCGATGGCGAGGGCGAGGCGGTTCCCGATATGGGCTACGTTCCGGACGGCGGTGGGCATGGCGGCTCGCCCTCAGGGCGTCCAGTGGCCGGCGTTCGCCAGGATCTCGCGCGCGGCCGGGGATCTCGTGAACTCGACGAACCGCTTCACGAGCGCCGAGGGTTCGGCCCGGGTGACGAGGTAGAGGCGCTTCGCGTGCGGATACCTTCCGGATGCGGCGTTCTCGACGGTGGGCTCGACGCCGTCGAGCGTGAGCGGCTGGAGCGCGCGGCCTTCCGAGCGGATGAGACCGAGCGTCGTGAGCACCAGCGCCCCCGGGATGCCTTCGGCCTTGTCGGCGGCCTCCTGGTCCGTCGTCGCGAAGGGCAACCCGGCGCGCTTCTCGGCCACGGCCAGGGCCTGGTCGAGGGCGGGCGACATCCGGCGCATTTGCTGCGTGTTGTCGTCGTTCGGCTGGCGAAGGACGGGGCGCGTCGGCGTCCCGCCGGGCCACGACGCCATCTTTCCGTTGTAGACGTCCGCCACTTGCGCGAGCGTGATGGCCGTGACGCCCGTGCGCCGCGACACGGCGAACACCAGGGGCGTGCGCGCGTACTCCAGCGCGACGAGGCCGCGTTTCGCCTCCTCCTCGAGGAGGGGGCGCGCGCTCGCGCCGATGTCGAGCGCGCCCTGCGGAACCGCCTTGAGCGCGCCGCTGGTGCCCAGGCTGGGCAGCACCTTCACCGCGATGTCCGGGTTCTGCTTCTGGAACGCCTCGCCGAGCCGCTGCAGGGTGCCGAGCGCATTGCCGGTGCCGCCGATGCGCAGCGGCTGCGCGGCGAGGCACGGGCCGCAAGCGAGCAGCGAGGCGAAGGCGATGACGACGACCGCGCGCAGCGAAGAACCATCGCGACAGGCGCGTCTGACGGGAATCATGGGCATGGAAACCACCGTTTTCTCGGCGAGCGACGGCAGCATCCAGTCTAGCACCGGCCCCGGCGTGCCCCCGGGCGCCGGCGAGGCGAACGCGCAGGCCGATTGACCCAGCGCAAGGGCGGGAGCGCGCGGGCTTGCGCGCGGGCGCCCTCAGCGGACGGCCGACGCGTCGAAGAGCGGGTTCTCGATGAGCCCCAGGCGGTTGCCGAAGGGATCGCGCACCGCGGCGACCTTGATGCCGCCGCCCACCTCCGTCACGGCGTCGATGAGGACGGCGCCGATTCCCAGCAAACGCGCCACCTCGGACGCGATGTCGTCCACGCCCCACAGGGGCTGGGCGCCGGCATCGCCGGGCTTCGCGTCGGGCACGAGGCCCAGCTCGAAGCCGCCGACGTTGAAGCCGACGTAGAAGGGCTCGTCGAAATACGGCGCGACGCCGAGCGCCTGCGCGTACCACGCCTTGCCGGCGGCCAGGTCGGGCGCCGGGTAGAGGGCCGTGCGAAGACCGAGGATCATGTTCGCCTCCGTCGGGGTCAGCGGGCGGCTTGCGACTGCGCCCTGAGGAAACGCAGCACCGCCTCCAGCGCGAAGCCGCGCTGCTGCAGGAAGCGGACCTGCTTCGCCTTTTCCGCCTCGTCCGCCGGTGGCCGCCCGAAGCGCGTTCGCCAGGCGCCGGCGAGGGCCTCGCCCTCGTCCGCCCTGGCCCGGGCGAGCGCGGACTCGATGCCCGCCTCGTCGATGCCCTTCTCGCGCAGGTGGTGGGCGATCTTGAGGGGGCCGTACTTGCGGGCCTTGGCGCGCACCGTCTGCTCGACGAAACGCGCCTCGGAAAGCCAGCCGCGCTTCGTGAAATCGTCGAGGAGGGCCTCGAGATCGACGCCCTCCTCCACGTGCGGCGAGAGCTTGCGGCGCAGCTCGGCGCGCGAATGCTCGCGTCGCGCGAGCAGGCGAAGGGCGCGCGCGCGCAGGTCGGCTACGGGATTGGCGACGGGAAAGCCCCAGGCCATGATCGAAGGGGGGACGCTTCCCGGGAAGGGATGCGCCCCCGTCGCGTCACTCGGCCTCGGCCGCGCTCGCGTCGAGCGGCATGCCGCCCGCGATGCCGACGGCCTCGCGGATCCTCGACTCGATCTCGTTGGACATGGCCGGGTTTTCCTTCAGGAATTCCCGCGTGTTGTCCTTGCCCTGGCCGATCTTCTCGCCCTTGTAGGCGTACCACGCGCCGCTCTTCTCGATGATGCGGTGGGCGACGCCCAGCTCGATGATCTCGCCGTGGCGGGAGATGCCCTCGTTGTAGAGGATGTCGAAGTCCGCGACCTTGAAGGGGGGCGCCACCTTGTTCTTCACCACCTTCACGCGCGTCTCGTTGCCGATGACTTCCTCGCCGCGCTTGATGGAGCCGACGCGGCGGATGTCCAGGCGCACCGAGGCGTAGAACTTGAGGGCGTTGCCGCCCGTCGTCGTCTCGGGGTTGCCGAACATGACGCCGATCTTCATGCGGATCTGGTTGATGAAGATGACGAGCGTGTTGGAGCGCTTGATGTTGGCCGTGAGCTTGCGCAGCGCCTGGGACATGAGGCGCGCCTGCAGGCCCATCTGGGGCTCGCCCATCTCGCCTTCGATTTCCGCCTTGGGGGTGAGCGCGGCGACCGAGTCGACCACCACGCAGTCGACCGAGGCGGAGCGCACGAGCATGTCCGCGATCTCCAGGGCCTGCTCGCCGTTGTCCGGCTGCGAAAGCAGCAGCTCGGAGGTGTCCACGCCCAGGCGCTGGGCGTACTGCGGGTCGAGCGCGTGCTCCGCGTCGATGAACGCGGCGGTGCCGCCGAGGCGCTGGATGTTGGCGATGACCTGCAGGGTGAGCGTGGTCTTGCCCGACGATTCCGGGCCGTAGATCTCGACGACGCGGCCGCGCGGCAGGCCGCCCACGCCCAGGGCGAGGTCCAGGCCGAGGGAGCCGGTGGAGACGACCTCGATGCCCTTCTCGACGTCCTTGTCGCCCATGCGCATGATCGCGCCCTTGCCGAACTGGCGTTCGATCTGCGTGAGCGCGGCCTGCAGGGCCTTCGCCTTGTTCTCGTCCATTGCGGGGGGTTCCTGCGAGGGGGTGGAGATGACTTTGAGCATTGGAATTATCCCATATCGGTGAAGTTGATTTTTTCCGCCCAGGGCCGGGTTCAGCGCGTGCGCCGGACCAGCCCCGCCATCACACCGAAAATCTCCAGGCGCCCCTTCGGGCGAATGACCGGGAAGGCCTTGTTCGCGGGCTTCAGGACGAAACCGCCTTTTTCTCGGTCCAGGTATTTCACGGTGAATTCGTTGTCCACGATCGCCACGACGATGTCGCCGACGTTGGCGTTCGGTTGCTGTTCCACCACGATGAGGTCGCCGTCGTGGATGCCGGCGTCGATCATCGATTCGCCCTTCACGCGCACCAGGCTCGTCTTGGACGGCACGCGGATGAGATAGTCGTCGATGGTGACCATGTCGTAGCCGTCGGCGAGGGCCGGGTTGGGCAGGCCGGCCTGCACCGTGTCGTGCGCGAGCCGCCGCTCGAAGAACCGGGCCCCGGGCTTCAGCTGCCGGTCAGGGGTCCAGTCCAGGTAGCCCGCTTCCTCGAAACGGCGCACGCACTCGGCCACCCACGACTTGGCGGAGATTCCCCACAGGGTGGCGAGCACCGAGTAGGAGGGGATCACCTTGTGCTCGGCGTAGTAGTCCTGGAGCTTCTCCAGGTACGCCGGGTCGAGGGGTTGCTGCTGTTTCAACGCCATGGGGTGGGGAACGGTGCACAGAACGATTGTTCGGTAAGCTACAGAACGATCGTTCTGATGTCAAGCGCCGGCGCGGGCGGCAGGTCGTCCCCGGTTCCGGCGGGCGAATCGCGGGGCAACCGGCACCACGGGCACGGCCCTGCGCCCTATGTGCGACAGCGCACCGATGGCATGCGCCGCGAGGCCGATACTGCGTGGCTTCGATGACACGCCCTCGCGGCGCCAGGGAATGCCGGGTTTCGTCTGCCACGGGCGCGCAGGGAACCCACGCCCCCCCAAGGAAAGCGGCCATGACCGAAGCGCAAAGCCCCCCTGCCTCGCCGGGGATGCGGGGATGACGAGCAATCCCGCCGACCTCGGGCTCACCACCGCTCTCCTCAAGGCAGGCGCACTGCAGAACGCGATCGTCACCAGCGCCAACTTCTCGATCATCGCCACCGACGAGAAGGGCATCATCCAGCTGTTCAACGTCGGCGCGGAGCGCATGCTGGGCTACCGGGCCGACGAGGTCGTCAACCGCATCAGCCCGAGCGACATCCACGACCCGCTGGAGGTGATGGCGCGCGCCAGGGACCTGAGCCTGGAGCTCGCCACGCCCATCGCGCCCGGCTTCGGGGCGCTGGCGTACAAGGCCTCGCGGGACATCGAGGACATCTACGAGCTCACCTACATCTGCAAGGACGGCAGCCGCTTCCCGGCCATCGTGTCGGTCACGGCGCTGCGCGACGACTACGGCGACATCATCGGGTACCTGCTGATCGGCACCGACAATTCCGTGCGCAAGCGCGTCGAGTCGGAACTGACCCGGGCGCTGGACGCCGCGGAGAAGGCCAATCGCGCCAAGTCGGATTTCCTCTCCGGCATGAGCCACGAGCTGCGCACGCCGCTCAACGCGATCCTGGGCTTCGCCCAGCTCCTGGAGACCGGCGCGCCGGTGCCGACCGTGGCCCAGAAGCGGCATATCGACCAGATACTCAAGGCAGGCTGGTACCTGCTGGAGCTGATCAACGAGATTCTCGACCTGGCGCTCATCGAGTCGGGCAGGCTCTCGCTTTCGGCGGAGCCGGTCTCGCTGGGCGAGGTCATGCTCGAATGCCGGGCCATGATCGAGCCGCAGGCGCGCGAGCGCGGCATCGCCATGACGTTTCCGCGGCTGGACACGCCCTGGTTCGTCAACGCCGACAGGACGCGGGTCAAGCAGATCCTGATCAACCTGCTCTTCAATGCGGTCAAGTACAACACGCCCGGCGGCACGGTCAGCGTCGAGTGCGACTCGAGCCGGGCGGACTTCGTGCGCATCCGCGTCCGGGACACGGGCTTCGGGTTGTCGCCGGAACAGCTCGCGAAACTCTTCCAGCCCTTCAACCGCCTGGGCAAGGAGGCGAGCGCCGAGGAAGGCACCGGCATCGGCCTGGTGCTGACCAAGCGGATGGTCGAGTTGATGGGGGGGGCCATCGGCGTCGAGAGCACCGTGGGGACCGGGAGCGTCTTCTGGGTCGAACTGAAGCGGGTGGACGCGCCGCGGCTCGCGGCCCGGGAAGCCGGGCTCTTCCCGCCGGCGTGGGCGCAGGGGCCGCAGGGAACGAAGCTTCGCACCCTGCTCTACGTGGAGGACAACCCGGCCAACCTGGAGCTGGTGGAGGAGCTCGTCGCGCGCCGTGCCGACCTGCGGATCCTGAGCGCGGCGGACGGATCCCTGGGCATCGAATATGCCCGCGCCTACCTGCCGGACGTGATCCTCATGGACATCAACCTGCCCGGCCTCAACGGCATCGAGGCCATGAAGGTCCTGCCCGCGGAACCGTCCCCGGCCCACAGCCCCATCAACCAGCCCAGCCCCGCACCGGTC
>CAZPLW010000158.1:0-10234 GCA_964587315.1 uncultured Lysobacter sp. | reverse complement strand
CTGCGCCGGCCCCGCGGTCCGCGTCGCCCTCGTCCGGCCCGTCGACGCCCAACTACGCGTCGGCCCCCCCGCCCCAGTCCGCCCCGCCGGCGGCCCCGCCCGCCCAGCCGCCCCCGCCGCCTTGCTACGACTGCGGCACGATCTCCTCGGTCCAGGCCATCGAGAAGAAGGGTGAGGGCAGCGGCGCCGGCGCCGTCGTCGGCGGCATCCTCGGCGGCGTGCTCGGCCACCAGGTGGGCTCGGGCCGCGGCAACACCGCCGCCACCGTCGTGGGCGCCCTGGGCGGCGCGGTGGTCGGCAACGAGGTCGAGAAGAGCAAGAACACGACGGCGTACTGGGAAGTGCGCGTGCGCCTCGAGGACGGCACCAACCGCACCGTCCGCTTCGACAGCGCGCCCTCCTGGCGCGCGGGCGACCGGGTGCGCGTGGAGAACGGGCGCATCGTGCCGCGCTAGCCGGCCATCCGGTTCCGCATGACGAGGCGGCCGCCCCTTCCGGGCGGCCGTTTCACTTGGGCGGCAGCGGCGGCAGTTCCGTGCCCTCGGCCACGAAGCGCAGCGTGCCCGCCGAGCCGTCGAGCTGCAGCGTGTTGGCCTTCACGAACACGCTCGTCGAGGAGCGCAGCACGGCGAGGATCCGGTCCTCCACCGTCATGAGCACGGGCTCGCACATCATCCGCGCCGAGGCGATGGAGGTGAACACGATCGCACCCGCGCCCACGGCATCCTGCTGGTAGCGCCCCATCACGCGGTTGCAGCCGCCGAAGCCCGTCACCACCCCGTCGCCGAACTCCAGGTAGGGCCGCTTCTCGAGCTTGCGCTCGGTGACGAGCATCCATTTCGTGCCGGTGAACGGCAGGGGCGGCGGCTCGCGGTTCACGGGCACGTAGTTGCAGCCCGCGACGAGGACGAGGAGGGCGAGCGGGGCGATGGGTTTCATGGTGTGGCCTTCATCGGTCGAAGAGGTCGGCGATGCCCTCGAGCAGCAGGTCCGCGAGGTCCGACGAGGTTTGCATGGGGGTCGTGCCGCGCGTCCAGGGGCTTTCGCGCGCGGGCTTGCGGTGGGTGGCGATGAGCGCCTCGAAGGCCTTGCCGATCTCCGCGGGGTCGCGCTGCGTGCGCCGGCGCTCGGCGCCGTTCAATCCCGCGAGCGCCTTCTCGACGGCGTCGGCGTCGAGGATCGACACGGGCATGCGGCAGTACGCGCACGCCGAGGCGGTCGCGAGGTCGACGCCCGCGCCGCAGCCGGAGCAGCGCACCTGCTTCACGCTGACGCGCAGCTGGTCGATCTCCAGCGGCGAGAGCGAGCGCACGAACTGCTTCTCGCGCAGGAACTGGTAGAACGCGGTGAATCGCCCGTGGCCCTTGTCGCAGCGGTAGTAGCTGATGCGGTTGGTGCGCTGCAGGTCCTGGGTGAGGACGAGCCGCCCGGAGCAGGCGGGGCACCGCATCGACTCGGAGAGCGCGCGGGCGGGCTTGTCGCGATGCTCGTGGATGAGGCGGAAGAGCTCGATCACCGAGGCCGGGGTGAGCTGGGTGCTCTCGTACGGGTCGAACCAGATGCCGTGGCAATCCCAGCAGAGGTCGAGTTCCAGCGCGCCGGCCGCGACGCGCTGGAAGACGCGCCGGTCCATCGTCGCGCGGCAGGCGGGACAGCTACGCGGGTCGGGCATCGGAAACGGGGATCCTGGCGGGGCGGAAGCGGTGCCGCTAGGTTACGGCCCCCCCGTCCCGCGGGCAACCTCGTCATTCCCCGTCGCCGGCGCGCGGCAGGTTGCGGGCGCGTCCCGGGTGCTCCTCGAACCACTTGCGCAGCAGCTTGTAGATGTCCGGGTCGAAGTCCGGCAGGCGCCGCGTGCGCGCGAGCGCGAAGGCCTCGGCCTCGTCGCGCGCGGTGCCCAGGTGCCGCCAGCGATCCACCACGTGCGCCTCCTCGAGGCCGCGCGCCGGATCGGTCTCCACGATCGCGACCGGTCCGTCGAAGGGCCAGTCCGCGAGGCGCCAGGGCGAGAGCGCCGTCGCGAGCCGCGTGTGGTGCGCCTCTGGCGATTCCTCCCCGATGCACGCGCCGCGGCACTTGCGCACCTGCCGCGCGAAGCAGGGGCCGCCGCGCTTCTCCCAGCCCATGAGCCGCCAGCACAGGCCGTGCTCGCCCGCGAGCCCCTCGAGCATCTCGCGCACCGCGCGCGGCGAGCCGAAGGGCCCGTAGAGCGGCTCGTCCCCGGCCACGCGCTCGTCCCAGTCGACCTCGTCGAACTTCACGATCTCCGGGGGCTCGCGCAGCGACGGCAGCCTCGCGAGGCAGGTGGTGCGCCGGCGTCGCAGGAGCGCGTTGTGCAGGGGCGTCGCCTCCTTCACGAGGCGCGATTCGAGCAGCAACGCGCCCAGCTCGCCCGCCGTCTCGATCCAGTCCAGGCGCCGGATCTCCGACGACAGGCGCAGGTCGTTCGCGTTGCGGTAGTCGGCGGAGAAGTGCGAGCGCACGCGCTCGCGCAGGTTCACGCTCTTGCCGATGTAGAGCGGCAGGTCGTTCACGCCGAAGAAGCGATAGACGCCGGCCGCATCCGGCAGGCCCTCGAGCGCGTCCGCCGGCAGCTGCGGCGGCAGGCTCGGGATCCTGAGCAGGCGCCGCACCGCGGCCGTGATCTCCTCCCCGCTCTTCTCGCGCTCGATCACGCGCGCGAAGCGCACGAGCGCCCGCGTGTCGCCCAGGGCCGAGTGCCGGCCCGTGCGCGAAGACGGGTCGGCGGTCTCGTCCGAGGGATCGACGAGGCCGTGCCGCTCGATGAGGGCGTCGAGGCTGTGGCCGATGGCGTCCGGATAGAGCCGCCGCGACAGTCGCACGGTGCACAGGACCTCGGCGGTGAACGCGATGCCCAGCCGCGCGAACTCGTTCTTGAGGAAGCCGTAGTCGAAGCGCGCGTTGTGGGCCACGAAGAGGTGGCCCTCGAGCCGCTCCAGCACCTCGCGCGAGATGCGCGCGAAGGTGGGCGCCCCACGCACCATGTCGGGAGTGATGCCGGTGAGCGCCTGGATCTCCTCGGGGATCGGGCACTCGGGATCGACGAGCGTGGACCATTCCTCCACCACCTCGCCTTCCACCACGCGCACGATCGCGACCTCCGTCACCCGGTCGCGGACGGCCGTGGTGCCCGTCGTCTCGAGGTCCACGAACGCGATGGCGTCGGCCAGCCGGGTCAACGCCTGCGCCCCCGCACGCGCCAGGGCGCCTCCGAGAATTTCTCGACGAGGAAGTCGACGAGCGCCGCGACGCGCGGCGAGCGGTGCCGGCCCGGCGGGAACACCGCGTGCAGGGGCAGCGCCTCGGCGTGATGCACGTCGGCGAGCACGGGCACGAGGCGCCCGGAGGCGATGGCTTCGCCCACGATCACGTCGGCCAGGCGGATGATGCCCGCGCCCATGAGCGCGAGCTGCAACAGGGTGTCGGCGTTGTTTGCGCTCACGCGGCCGTCCACCTCGATCGACTTCACGCCGTTCGCCGTGAGGAAGGGCCAGCGCCTGAGGGCCGGCGTGTTCGCGATCACGATGCACTCGTGCTCGGCGAGCTGGCCCGGCTTCCTCGGCGTGCCCCGGGCGCGCAGGTACCCGGGAGAGGCGCAGATGACCCGCTCCATGTCGCAGATCTTGCGCGCGACGAGCGAGGAATCGGACAGGTGCCCCGAGCGGATTCCCAGGTCAGCGCCCTCCTCCATGAGGTCCACCACGCGGTCGGTCATCGTGATCTCCACCTCGATGTCCGGGAAGCGCGCGAGGAACTCCGGCAACGCGGGCACGAGCTGGTGCGCGCCGAAGGCGTGGCCCACGTTCACGCGCAGCTTGCCCTGCGGGCGCTCGCGGAAGCGCGTCACCTCGGCCTCGGCCTCCTCGATGTCCGCGAGGATGCGCTGCGTGCGGTGGAAGAACGCCTCGCCTTCGGGCGTGAGCGCGAGCCGGCGCGTGGTGCGGTTCAGCAGCCGCACGCCGAGCCGGTCCTCCATGCGCGTAACGAGCTTCGAGATGGCCGAGGGCGTGAGGCCGAGGTCGCGGGCGGCCGACGAGAAGCCGCCCTTCTCGACCGCGCGCACGAAAGCGGCCATGTCCATGGGAAGCGCCATGTGACTTGTTCCTCCAATTCATCAATATTGTTCCGGATGACAGGATTGTATAGCAATCGCCGCGTAATTAGATTGGTCTCACCGGCGCCCGCGCGCCACCCCCATGCGAAGGAGAACGCCATGACCGCCCGCCAGCACGCCGAGATCGAACGCCGCGCCCACGCGCTCCGCCGCCAGGAGCTGGGACACCTGCTGGAGGAACTGGGCCGCCTGGCGGGCGGCGCCTACGCGACCCTGCTGCGCCGCACGGTCACCTCGACGTGCATGCCGAGGAAGTCGCCGGGCGCGCCGAACCACGAGCCGCTGAGGGGCGCGGCCTGAGAAGGGTCGCGAGCCACGGCGACCCGGATGAGGCTCGCGCCGCCGAAGAGCGAGTTGGTGGGATCGAACGGCACCCAGCCCGCGCCGGGCAGGTAGACGTGCACCCAGGCGTGCGTCGCGCCGGCACCCAGCATTTCCCCCACGTCGCCATCGACGGCCGGATCGTAGAGGTAGCCCGACACGAACCTCGCCGCGATGCCCATGCGGCGGGCCGCCTCCATGAGCAGGAGCGCGAAATCGCGGCAAGTGCCCGAGCCCAGTCGCAACGTCTCGTCGGGCGACTGCGTGCCTTCCTCGTCGCGCGGCTGGTAGCGGAACTGCGCTTTGATGGCGGCGGTCATCGCGACGAGCGTCTCGCGCGTGCCGGGCCTCCCGGGACCCAGGAGGAAGGGCCGCATCCACTCGTGCAGCCGCCCGTCCGGATCGCCGTAGTGGGGATCCAGGAGCGCCCCGAGGTCGCGCCGCTCCTCGGCCGTGTAGTCGAAGGGCCAGCGTGCCGCGCGCGGCTCGATGGGCAGGTCCAGGTTCGCGATGCCGGCGTGGTCGACGACGAAGCCGCACTCGACGCGGAAGCGGTCGGAGGCCCAGCGCGGCTTCACGAGCGCGACCGAATTGGAGAAGACGTCCTGGATCCAATGGACGTCCGCTTCCGGGGAGACCACGAGGTCGTCCGAGAGCACGCGGATGTCGTGGCCGGCGCGCGGCCGGAACATGAGGCGGTGCTCGCCGAAGGAGACGGGATTCGCGTAGCGGTACTCGGTGACGTGACGGACTTCGAGGGTCCAGCTCACGGCGACTCCGCGTCGGGAATCGCGTCCAGGGCGTGGCGTTTCAGGTCCTCGAGGGACACGTGGTCCAGGGCGCGCTCGTGGGTCGCGGCGAGGATCACGGGCGGCGCGCAGCCGGCCTCGAGCGCCTCCTTCCAGCGCAGCACGCAAAGGCACCAGCGGTCGCCCGGCTCGAGCCCCTTGAAGCGCCACTGCGGCCGCGGCGTCACCAGGTCGTTGCCGCGCTCGACGCTGAAGTTGAGGAATTCCACCGTCATGCGGGCGCAGATCACGTGCGTGCCCGCGTCCTCCCCGCTCGTGCGGCAGGAACCGTCGCGGTAGAAGCCGGTGACGGGGTCGAAGCAGCAGGCGCGCAGCTCGCCGCCCAGCACGTTCAGGTTGAGGGCCATGGTTCTCGGGGGGACGGGATTCGTTCTCCAGCGATGATAAAATACAAGACCGACGAATCGTCGCTTCTTTTGCCGGCCCCTCCGGCCGGCCTTCCCGCCATGGCCCGCTCCCGCAGCAAAGCCGCGCCCCGACTCACCCGGGACGCCGAACGACTCATCGCCCTGGCCAACGGCCTCGCCACCTCCGGCAGCCTCACCGAGGACCGGTTCTGGGAAACCGAGGTGGCGGCCCTGGTCGAGAAGCTCCTCGACCACGGCAACGACGGCCCGCTCGACGGCGCCCTCGACCACCTGTGGCAGACCAACTCCGGCGCCTACGACGTGATCATCGAGCGCATCGAGGGCATCTCGGAGTCCGTCACCGTCATGCAGGGCGACCTCGCCTGGGACGCGCTCCTGGTGGCCGCGCCCGTGGTGGCGTGGTCCAAGTACGCCATCGCCTCGGGCCCCATCGCCCGCGACGACGCGGACGCGCTGCGCGCCCAGCTGCAGGGCCACGTGCTCGCGGACGGCACGCGCCTTTGCCTCGTGCCCTACCTGTACTCGATCGACCAGCTCCCGCGCCATTTCTCCGAGCTGCGGCGCCTCACCTCGAAGCTGGCGGACGCCGCCGTCACCGGCGAGATCCCGCGCATCGATTTCTCGCGCATGCCGGAAACGGCGCAGCTGCTCTCGGATTCGCGTTTCGTGATCGCGGCCGTCGCGGCCCCCCGCGGCAAGCCGGTCTTCCGCTGGCAGGAGGACGCGAGCGGGCACGCCGGGCGCACCACGAGCCTCGAGCAGTGGATCGCGCAGGCCCGTCCCACGTTCGCCAAGCTCGTGCCGGGCTGCGTGTTCGAGGCCCTGCTGCCGGATGCGTACTACGTGAACTGCCGCGAGGCCGACCGCCGCGTGCGTCCCTACGGCATCCGCTCGGGCGTCGCGATGCTCGAGAACGCGATGGGCGCCGATCCCTCGCAGCTTCGCGCCGTCATCGCGAGCTTCGGCGAGGACCGCGTGGACGAGTACCGCGTCGGCTTCACGCTCGGCGGCGACACGCACGTCGCGCACGGCGTCGTCTGGCCTCTCTACGGCCGCGAGGACGACGCGGCGCGGCCCTCGCCCCTGGACGACCTGCTCGCGGAACTCGCGCAGTGCGGCGTCAACGACGTGAAGCGCCTGCCCGGCACCTTCGAGCCGGACTACTGCGACGACTGCGGCGCCCCGCTCTTCGCGAGCCCCGAGGGCGAGCTCGTGCACGCCGAGCTGCCCGACGAGGCCGAGTCGCCCGCCGCGCACTTCCACTGACAGCCAGGGGACTGTCCCTCGCGGCCTGTCCCCTCAACGCCGCACTGTCCCTCGCGGACTGTCCCCTTTTCGCCTTCATCCCTTCTTCCGCTTTTGCAGGCCGTCCCCGATACTTGAGGGATGGACGCCCTCTCCGAAGTCCTGCGCCTGTCCCGCTTCGCCGGTTCCGTCCTCGCCGACGTGTCGACGCGCGGCAGCTGGTGCGTCGCCTTCCCGGCCGGCGGCAACCGCGCCTTCGCCCACCTGGCGCTCGAGGGCCGCTTGCAGGTGCACGCCGGCGGCGAATTCGTGACGCTGGAGGCGGGCGACATCGCTTTCCTGCCCGGGGCGCCTGCCCATGTGGTCGGGACCGATCCGGACGCGATCGCCACGCCGCTGTCCTCCCTGGTGCGCGCGACGGCTCCGGGCGACCCGGCGCCCGTCTCGCTCGGCACCGGCGCGCAGCGCGCCCGCTGGATCCCTCTCGCCTTCACGTGGGAACACCACCTGGGCGCCTCGCTCTTCACGAGCCTGCCGGCGATCATGCAGGTGCCCCTCAAGGGATCGGCGCCGCTCGAGTGGTTCGCCGATTCCCTCGGCCTCGCGCTCACCGGGTCGGACGCGCCGCGATCGGGCGCCGAGGCCTCGCGCGCGCGCCTCGCGGAGCTCGTCCTCATCGAGGCGCTTCGCCGCCACATCGAGATGCAGCCGCCCGGCGGCACCGGATGGCTCGCGGCGCTCGGCGATCGCCACGTGGGCGCCGCGCTCGCTCTCGTGCATGGCCGGCCCGGGGAGAACTGGACGGTCGAGCGGCTGGGGCGGCAGGTGGGGCTGTCGCGCTCCGCGCTCGCCGAACGCTTCACGCACCGCATGGGCGAGCCGGTGATCGCGTTCCTCACGCACGTGCGCCTGCAGCTGGCGGCCGAGGAGCTCGTGGCCACCACGCGCTCGATCGAATCGGTGAGCGAGGACGCGGGCTACGAGTCCGTCACGGCCTTCTCGCGCGCCTTCAAGCGCGCGTTCGGGAAGGCGCCCTCGCTGTGGCGGCGCAAGCAGCGACATGTCGTGGCCGCGCGGCCGCGCCGGCGCGCTGCCCCGTGAGAGTCCTGGTCGTCGACGATTCGGCCGTGCTCCGGTCGGCGATCGCCCGGATGCTGGAACAGATGGGCCACGAGACGACTCTCGCGGAGAACGGCATGGAAGCGCTCGCGCAGGTGAAGGCGCAAGCTCCCGATCTCGTGCTCATGGACGCCAACATGCCGGTGATGGACGGATACGAGGCGGCACGGCGCATCCGCGCGTTCAATCCCGACGATTGGGTGCCGATCATCTTCCTGAGCGCATCGGAAGGCGACCAGGACCTCCAGAAGGGCATCGAGGCCGGGGGTGACGACTACCTCGTGAAGCCGGTGAGCTTCGTCGTCCTCGAGGCCAAGATCCGGGCGATGCGCCGCATCGAGGAGATGCGCCAGAAGATCCTGGCGATATCGGCCCAGCTGGCGTCCGCCAATCGCGAGCTCGATCGCCTGTCGAACCAGGACGGGCTCACGAAGATCGCCAACCGGCGGCATTTCGACAACTTTCTCGAGCACGAACTGGCTCGCGCGGTCCGCCATGCGAAGCCGGTGGGACTCGTGCTGCTCGACGTCGACCACTTCAAGCTCTACAACGACGTCTACGGTCACCCGAAGGGCGACGAATGCCTGCGACGGGTGGCGGACGCCCTGCGATCGCGCTGCCGGCGGGCGCCGGATCTCGCCGCTCGCATCGGCGGCGAGGAATTCGCCCTCGTCCTGCCGGAGACCGACGCGTCCGGCACCTGGCAGGTGGGGCGGGAAGCCTGCGCCGCGGTCGCCGCCCTCCTGCTCCCTCACGAGGCCTCCCCGACGTCGGCGTTCGTGAGCATCAGCGCCGGCGCCGCCGCCAGCGAGCCCGGCGCGCCTCTCGACGCGACCCGGCTTCTCGCCCGCGCCGACGAGGCTCTCTACCTCGCGAAGGGAGGCGGCCGCAATCGCTGCGTCCTCGCGCCTTGAGCGCACCCGGCGGATCGCCTACGGCTTGAGCGCCCGGTAGAGGAACGGCAGCGACACGTCCATCCGGTAGTCGATGTCCGAGTGGTTGTCCTCGAACTCCTCGTACGCGTGGCGGATGCCCGCCTGCGCGAGGCGCTTGGAGAGGATGCGCGAGCCGTACTGGATGTGGTACTGGTCGCGCGAGCCGCAGTCGACGTAGATGCCGCGCAGCGACTTGAGCGCCTTCGCGTGCCTCGCGACCATGTGGATGGGGTCGTGTTCCAGCCAGCGCTTCCACGCGTCCTCGAGCCGCTCGCCCGTCTCCAGGTTGAAGGGCAGGCGGAAGCCGCCGGGCGCCTTCGGGTCCGGGTCGTAGGTGGCGGCCATGCAGAGGTTCATGAGGGCGTGGCCCTCGGCCATCGAGAGCTTGGGGCGCTTCCACACGGATTCGAGGAACGCGCGCACGCGGCCGTCGTCCAGGCCCTTCGCCACGGCCTTCTCGGCCTTGCGCACGTCGTAGGGGCCGGGGGCGATCTTCTTCGGCCGGTACTTCGCCAGCTCGTTGAGGGTATTGGGCCAGTCGTGGTGGTAGACGAAGTCGAAGTACGCGTCGCCCGAGTGATCGGCGAGCGCGCCCCAGGTGTCCGCGTGCTTCATGCCGTGGACGATCGCGCCGTAGCCGCCCGAGCTCTTGCCGAAGCAGCCGCGGTGATCGCGCGAGGCGAGCGTGCGGAACTCCCTGTCCACGAAGGGCACGATCTCCTTCGTGAGGTAGTCGGCGTAGTTTCCGATGGCCGAGGAGTTCACGTACTGGTTGCCGCCCAGCGCCGTGAAGCAGTCCGGGAAGACGAGGATCGCCGGGCCCATCTTCTTCTCGTGGATGAGGCGGGCGGCGCGCTCGGGGACGTTCTCGCTGAAATTCTTCCAGGCGACGTGCGAGAGGCCCGATCCGGTGAAGCCGACCAGGTCGACCAGCACGGGGAAGCGCCTGCCTCTTCCCTTCGTGGCGCCCTCGTCGTATTCGGCGGGGAGCCACACGGCGAGCTTTCTCGCGTGCGGGTCGCTCAGCGGGTTGCCTTTCAGGACCTTCGAGACGTGCTCGAGGATGACGGTGGTGCCTTCCTTCCACTTCGGGCGCTTGAGGGCCATGGGCGGGGCTTCGGGGATGTCGAGGTCGCCAATTTTACGCGGGGGAGTGATCCGGGCGCAAATCTTTGGAACCGCAGATGAACGCAGATGAACGCAGATGATTTGTGATTGGCCCGACAGTGTCGTTCATGTGATCGGCGGATTTCGGCATGAAAGCAGCATGATGACCCCCAATCCATCACAAGCCATCTGCGT
>CAZPLW010000157.1:0-10271 GCA_964587315.1 uncultured Lysobacter sp. | reverse complement strand
CTGTTGGGTCGTAAGTTTACGACCGCAAGGTGTCGGCTAAACTGGGGGCGATTCATCGCGCAATAGCTTGATATTTAAGATTATTTCATACCAAGACCGCACGCCCTCGGCCCGGGCTCATCGCGAGCGCGAGGACTAGGCAAGCAGGTACGGGAGCGGTCTGGCGCGCGTTGTTTGAATTGCCTGACAGTCTCGCCGGAATTACTGCGCGCCAATTCGGTGCGAAAATTGCCTGCAGGTGTTCCATCGAAGCACGGTTTCGGCGGATTGGTCTCCGGCTATCGGTCAATCCGGCGCGATTATCGGAATTTCATGGGCTTACAGTTGAAATTTCAGTCAAAATGTCAACGTTGGGAATTCCGGTTGGAATTAGGGGTTGCGGCGCTGTTCGTGGCCGAGTCCGTGGGGCTTTTCGGGGTTGTTTCCGGCCAAGATTCTGGGAATTAATGCGCCGAACGATGCCGGCATGCGGCCTCTCGAGCGACCAGTGCATTCGGGAGTGCGCCCGGCGGGGAAACACCCACTCTGGGTAAGGGGGAATTCGTTATGCGCCTTGTCACCTTGGCAATCACGCTAACAAGCGCGTTGCTGTTGTTCGCGCCTGTGATGGGTAGTGCCGCTACGTTGCCCTCGCCACCGCTCTCGTTCATAGACACGACATTCTCGCCGCCGTCGGGAAATACGATCACAGTGAATGCAGGCGGAAGCCTTCAGACGGCACTTAACAACGCACAACTTGGTGACACCATCGTGCTCCAGGCCGGTGCCACTTTCACCGGGCCTTTTACGCTGCCCAAGAAAACAACGGGCGCCGGCTGGATCTACATACAGTCCAGCGCACTGGCGCAATTGCCGGCGGCTGGAACGCGCATTACGCCGGCCAACGCCTCCGCCATGCCAAAGATTGTCGTGCCGGACCAGCGTGGTGGCGCTATTCAAACTGCGCCCGGAGCGCACCACTATCGGTTTGTCGGAATCGAGTTTGCTCCTGTGCCTGGTAAGTTCGTCTTCAATCTGATCGACATCGGAAGTTCAGAGACATCGGTGGCGAACCTGCCGACCGACATTACTTTCGACCGCTGCTACATTCATGGCGATCCAAATGTCGGTGGACGACGCGGCGTCGCGATGAATGGCGCTCAAGTGGCGGTCGTTGATTCCCACGTTTCCGATTTCAAGGAAGTTGGGGCGGATACACAGGCGCTGTGGACCTTCAACTCGCCGGGGCCTCTAAAGATCGTCAACAATTACCTCGAAGCTTCCGGCGAGAACTTCATGGCCGGCGGGGCGGACCCTTCTATATCCAACCTCGTACCCTCGGACATCGAGATCCGCAGGAATCATTTCTTCAAGCCGCTGGCGTGGCTAAACCAATCCTGGCTTGTTAAGAACCTGCTCGAGTTCAAGAATGCGCAGCGCGTGCTAGTCGAAGGCAACGTCTTGGAGAATAACTGGGCAGCGGCCCAGAGCGGGTTCGCCTTCCTGATCACACCTCGGAACCAAAGCGGAACCGCGCCTTGGAGCGCAACGCGCGATATTACTTTTCGGTACAACAAGCTCCTAAATGTCGGGCAAGGCATCAATATTTTGGGGCGCGACTCCGATTTTCCGAGCCAAGTGACGCAGCGCCTGCTGATCGAGCATAACTTGATCGTCGTGACACGCCTTCAGAACGCCGACGGCCGTATTTTTGGCATCACGGGGGCGCCGGTCGATGTAACGATTCGACACAACACCGGGAACATTACTGTGGCCGGCGGAAACTCCGCATTTGCGGAGAACAATCCCAAGGCAGACATTTTCGACTTCAGTGACAACCTCCTCGCACACGGGAGTTTTGGTTTCCTCGGGACAGGTGTCGGCCCTGGTACTCCCACGCTTAATGCCTTCTTTTCCAACTACACGTTTCTCAAGAATGCCTTCATCGGACCCTATCCAAGCGGCGTTGGGAGCTATCCGGCGGGCACTTTTTTCCCGGCAAACGTGGCCGTTGTCGGATTCGTGGATCCTGGCAACGGCAATTATCGGCTCGCACCGACCAGCCCCTATGTGGGCGCTGGATCTGACGGAAAGGATCTGGGCGCCAACATCAACGCCATCGAAGCCGCCATCGCGGGAATCGCGATTCCCACGCTTCCCGTAACAGTCAGTGTGGCCAGAATCGGCAGCGGCACGGGGTCGGTCACGTCGCTGCCGGTTGGTGTCAGTTGCGGCACTCTGTGCACGGTCAATTTCGAAAGTGGCTCGTACATCGCTTTGAGCGCGAATCCCGCGAGCGGATCGGTCTTCACCGGGTGGAGCGGTGCCTGCACCGGAACGGGAACGTGCTACATCACGGTCTCGCAGCCGAGCAGTGTGACCGCCACGTTCGACGTGCCCTCGACTTCTACGCCGCGGCTCACGAACATCTCGACCCGGATGCCCGTGCTCACCGGCAACAACGTGCTGATCGGCGGGTTCATCGTCGGGGGCACGGGCAACAAGAACGTTGTCTTGCGTGCAAGAGGCCCGTCGCTCGCCGCGTCGGGTGTCACGGGCGTTTTGGCCAATCCGCTTCTCCAACTCTTTTCCGGCCCGACGCTCGTTGCAGCCAATGACGATTGGCAGGTCGGCCCGAGCGCCGGGGCCATCGGATCGAGCGGGCTCGCGCCGAGCAATCCGCAGGAAGCAGCCATCTCCCGGACGATAACGCCGGGTGCCTTGACGGCCATGGTGAGCGGTGTGGGCGGCACTACCGGCGTGGGTCTCATCGAGGTCTTCGAGGTCGACAACCCGAGCGCCCCGATCACCAACATCTCGTCCCGCGGCATCGTTCAGACTGGCAACAACGTACTGATCGCGGGATTTGTGGTGTCGGGAAGCACGCCGCTTACCGTCGTCATCCGTGCACGCGGGCCCTCGCTGGCAGCGGCTGGTCTGACCGGCGTTCTCGGCAATCCCGTGCTGCAGTTGTTCTCGGGTTCGACGTCCATCGCAATCAATGACGACTGGCAATTGGCGTCGAACGCGAGCGCCATCCAAATGAGCGGATTTGCGCCGTCGAACCCGCTGGAATCGGCGATCCTTGTCACGCTTAACCCGGGTGCCTACACGGCGGTCGTCTCGGGAACAGGGGGTTCCACCGGACTTGCCATCGTCGAAGTGTTCGCGCTGTAACCCGGGTGATCCAACCGGATCTCCCGAAACGACGGCCGCCTCCAGGCGGCCGTCGCGCTTACGGAAAGGTCCCCATAGGGATGGGAATGCGGTACCGGGTGACGACGTGCTTCGTAGCAGCGCTCTTGGGGGCGACCGGGGTGGCCGCCTCGCAGCCCGTTCTGCCACAAGCGCTCATGGACACAACTTACACGCGGCAGGCGGGTCCCGCGATCGTCGTGAAGGCCGGCGGCGACCTGCAATCAGCCTTCAACAGGGCGCGTCCGGGCGATACGATCGTGCTTGAGGCGGGCGCGATGTTCGCGGGACCATTCATCTTGCCGAAGAAGTTGGGCGACGGCTGGATCCACGTTCGCACCAGCGCCATCGACCGCCTGCCGCCGCCTGGCCAGCGCGTCACGCCGGGCGATGCCGTGCACATGCCGAAGATCACGGTGGCATCGGGAAAGGACGCGGCGATCCGGACGGAACGCTCGGCCCGCGGTTTTCGCTTCGTCGGTATCGAGGTGATGCCGACGCCGGGGCAATTCGTCTACAACCTTGTGGAAATCGGTCGTGGCGAGAGCGCGATTGCGGATCTGCCGAGCGACATCATCTTCGATCGCTGCTACATTCACGGCGATCCACGGGCCGGTGGGCGTCGCGGCGTCGCGATGAATGGCGTGCGGATCGCCGTGATTGATTCACACATATCGGACTTCAAGGAGACCGTGGCGGATACCCAGGCGCTCTGGACGTATAACACGCCCGGACCGCTCAAGATCGTGAATAACTACCTCGAAGCGGCGGGTGAGAATTTTATGTCCGGTGGGGCGGATTCGCGTCTGCCGGGCACCGTGCCGGCCGACATCGAGATCCGGCGCAACCACTTCGCCAAGCCGCTCGCATGGATTGGCCAGCCTTTGGCAGTGAAGAACCTCTTGGAGCTAAAGACGGGACGGCGAGTACTGATCGAGGGCAACGTGCTCGAGAACAGCTGGCCGTCGGCACAGAGCGGATACGCAATTCTCTTCACGCCCCGCAATCAGGACGGCAAGGCGCCTTGGAGCGTCGTGGAGGACGTTACCTTTCGTCTGAATAAGGTGGTGAATGTGGGCCAAGGCATCACGTTGTCGGGCCGGGATGAAAGGCCCAGCGGCATCACGCAGCGGATCTTGATCGAGCACAACGTATTCGAAATCTCGCGGTTGCGCGGTGCGGACGGTCGCGGTCTGTTGGTTATCGGGGGTCCCGTCGACATCACGTTCCGGCACAACACCGTGCTCATCGCGGCCGGGGGCGGAACCGCCGTCTTCGTGGAGAGCAATCCGAAGGCGGACCGCTTCGTTTTCGTTGACAACTTGCTATCGAGCGGCAGCTACGGCTTTGCAGGCACGGGCACCGGGCCCGGTTTGGCGACCCTCGATAGGTATTTCTCCAACACCAATTTCCGGAACAACGCCTTCATCGGCGGCAGCGGCAACTATCCACCGGGCAATTTCTTTCCGCCCGGCATCCCGGCTGTCCGATTTGTCGATTTCGCGGGTGGCAACTATCGCCTCGCAAAGGGAAGTCCGCTCCGGGCCGCTGCGACCGACGGCAAGGACATCGGCGCGGACATCGAGGCGGTGGAGCGGGCGGTGGCCGGCGTGGTGTCGGCCCCGTAGAATCGCTCCCCATGAAATCGAACGGAACGCCTTCGCCTTGCCGCCCGAACCGGCGGCGCTCCCGGGGCATCGCGTGAAGGTCGGGAAGTCGTCCGTCTCCCTCGCCTTGCGCCTGTGGCTCCTCGCCTGCGTCTTCGTGGTGCCCTTCCTGGACACCTTGGAGATCGCGTTGTGGTGCCTCCCGGGCATCGGCCTCGCCCTCTGGTGGCGCGTCCTGCCCGAGGAGCCGCCCGAGCCCCCGCCGCGGTTGCCCTTCCAGCACCTCTACGAGCGGCGCCCCGACCGGGAGTAGGGCACGCCCAAGGGGTTTGTTTTTCCTCGGTTTTTCCCCTACAATGGCGGGCTCTCCGGAATTCGTGCGTCAAGGCCCGGGGAGCATTCGACCATCCTTGCCCCACCGCATGCGCATGCCGGGGGCACACCCATAAGGAGACTTCATGCGCCATTACGAAATCGTATTCATCGTGCATCCCGACCAGAGCGAGCAGGTGCCCGCCATGATCGAGCGCTATCGCACGACCATCGCGGCAGGCAACGGCATCGTGCACCGCATCGAGGACTGGGGCCGGCGGCAGCTGGCGTATCCCATCCAGAAGATCTTCAAGGCGCACTACGTGCTGATGAACATCGAGGTCGGCAACGAGACCCTCGCGGAGCTCGAGCACGCCTTCAAGTTCAACGACGCCGTCCTTCGCCACCTCATCGTGAAGATGAACGAGGCCGTCACCGGCCCCTCGCCGATGATGAAGGAAGAGAAGAGCCGCAACGTGACCGACGGCGGCGAGAAGAAGGAAGAGCGCAAGGAAGAGCCCGCCAAGGCCGAGGCCCCCAAGTCGGAGCCCCCCAAGGCGGAGCAGGCCCCGGCCTGACGCTTCCCGCGGCGCGCCCGGCGACCCGGCCCCGCCGCTCCTCGACAACGCATACCGAATAGAGACGAGGTAACACCATCATGGCAAGACCCTCACCCCGCGGCCGTGGCCGCAACGCGAAGGACGGCAAGAAACCCAACCGCGGCGGCGGCCTTTTCCGCCGTCGCAAGTTCTGCCGCTTCACCGCCGAGAAGATCAAGGAAGTCGACTACAAGGACATCGCGATCCTGAAGGACTTCATCAACGAGAACGGCAAGATCATCCCGGCGCGCATCACCGGGACGAAGGCCCGCTACCAGCGCCAGCTGGGCGTGGCCATCAAGCGCGCGCGCTTCCTCGCGCTGCTCCACTACACCGACCTTCACTAAGGGGAGACGGCCATGCAAGTCATCCTGATGGAAAAGGTCGTGAACCTGGGCGCGCTCGGCGACGTCGTGAAGGTGAAGGACGGCTACGCGCGCAACTTCCTCATCCCGCACGGCAAGGCGAGGCGCGCCACCGAGGCGAACCTCAAGGAGTTCGAGGGCCGCCGCGGGGAGCTCGAGAAGAAGGCCGCGGACCTGCTCGCGGCCGCGCAGGACCGCGCCGCCAAGCTCGAGGGCATCTCGCTCACGATCGCCCGCAAGGCCGGCGTGGACGGGCGCCTGTTCGGCTCGGTCAACAACGCGGACGTCTCCGAGGCGCTCGCCGCCCAGGGCATCACGGTCACCAAGGCCGAGATCCGCATGCCCCAGGGGCCGGTGAAGCACATCGGCGAGTATCCCCTGGTGCTGCAGCTGCACACGGACGTGCTCGCGAACATCGTCGTGCACGTGACGGGCGAGGCGTAGGCCCGCTCCCGCGGGCCCTCGGGCCCGCCGCATCCAGACGGGCCGCCTTCGGGCGGCCCGTTCGCTTTCGTCCCCGGCTTGTCCACCGGTTTTCCCCGGCTGTGCACAGCTTATCCACAACCTCACAGCCGTCTTGTCCTTTGTGCCCCGACGGCCGAAGGTGACAGAATCCCCCATGGCCTCCGTTCCCACGTCCGACCGCTTCCCCGCCGCCTCCCGCTCCGCCGACGGGCAGGTGGAATCGCTGCGCCTGCCGCCGCATTCGATCGAGGCGGAGCAGTCGGTGCTGGGCGGGCTGCTCCTGTCGAACGCCTCGTGGGACCGCGTGGGCGACATGATCTCGGAGGGCGATTTCTACCGGGCCGACCACCGCATCCTCTGGCGCACCATCACGCGCCTCATCGAGGACAACAAGCCCGCGGACATCCTCACGGTCGCCGAGTCGCTCAAGCTCGCGGGCGACCTGGAGGGCGTGGGCGGGATGACCTACGTGCAGGGCCTCGCGAGCGCGACCCCGTCCGCGGCCAACATCCGCCGGTACGCGGAGATCGTGCGCGAGCGCGCCATCATGCGAAAGCTCGCGGAGGTGGGCACCGCCATCGCGGACAGCGCCTACACGCCGCAGGGGCGCGAGGCGAAGCAGCTGCTCGACGAGGCCGAGACCAAGATCCTCGAGATCGGCGAATCCGGCGGGCGCTCGGCGCAGGGCTTCCAGAAGATGACCACCCTCCTCGCGGAGGTGATGAACCGCATCGACGAGCTGCACAAGAACCCGACCGCGGTGACGGGAATCGCCTCGGGATTCGTGGACCTGGACGAGATGACCTCCGGCCTCCAGGCGGGCGAACTGGTGATCGTGGCCGGGCGGCCCTCGATGGGAAAGACGTCGTTCGCGCTCAACATCGCCGAGCACGTGGGCCTCGAGCTGAAGCTTCCCGTGCTCGTCTTCTCGATGGAAATGGGCGGCACGCAGCTGGGACTGCGCATGCTGGGCTCGGTGGCCAAGGTGGACGCGCAGAAGCTGCGCACGGGGCGACTGGACACCGGCGACTGGGAACGCATGGGCGCCGCGCTGGGCAAGCTGAACGAGGCGCCGATCCTGGTGGACGAGACGGCGGCGCTGAACCCGCTGGAGCTCCGGTCGCGCGCGCGGCGCCTGTGGCGCGAGTACGGCGGCCTCGGCCTCGTCGTGATCGACTACCTGCAGCTCATGAGCGCCTCCGGCTCGGGCGTCGAGAACCGCGCGACCGAGATCAGCGAGATCTCGCGCGGCCTGAAGGCGATGGCCAAGGAGCTCGCGGTGCCCGTCGTCGCGCTCTCGCAGCTCAACCGCTCCCTCGAGCAGCGGCCCAACAAGCGTCCCGTCATGTCGGACCTGCGCGAATCCGGCGCCATCGAGCAGGACGCGGACCTGATCCTCTTCATCTACCGCGACGAGGTCTACAACGAGGACTCGCCCGACAAGGGCATCGCGGAGATCATCGTCGGCAAGCAGCGCAACGGTCCCATCGGCACCGTGAAGCTCACCTTCCTGGGTCGCCACACGCGCTTCGAGAACTACGCCGGCCCGACGGGCTACTAGCCGCCCGGCCATGGCCCGACCGATCCGCGCCGACATCCGTCTCTCGGCCTTCGTCCACAACTACGCCGCCGCCAAGCGTGCCGCGCCGCGCTCCCGCGCGCTCGCGGTCGTGAAGGCGAACGGCTACGGGCACGGCATCGAACGCGTCGCCCGGGCCCTGCCCCATGCGGACGGGTTCGCCACGCTCGAGCTGGACGGCGCGGTGCGCCTTCGGGATGCCGGGTTCGCCGGCGAGATCCTGCTGCTCGAGGGCTTCTTCGAGGCGGCGGAACTGGCCGAGATCGCCGGGCGGGCCCTCGCGACCGTGGTCTCGGGCGAGGACCAGTTGCGCCAGCTCGAGGCGTGCAAGCCCACGGCGGCCATCGACTGCTACCTCAAGATCAACACGGGCATGAACCGGCTGGGACTGGCGCCATCGGCCGTGCGGCCGGCGCTCGAGCGCCTGGAGGCCGCCGGTTCGGCGAGGTCGGTCACGCTCATGACCCATTTCGCCACGGCCGACGGGCCGGAGGGCATCGGCGAGGCGATGCGCCGCTTCGAGGACGCCACCCGGGGGCTCGCCCTCCCGCGCAGCCTGGCCAATTCGGCGGCCCTCTTCGCCCATCCGCAGGCGCACGCCGACACGGTGCGCGAGGGTATCGCGCTCTATGGCGCGACGCCGTTCGCGGACCGCAGCGCCGGGAGCTTGGGGCTCCTGCCCGCCATGACGCTTCGCTCGCGCCTCATCGCGATCCAGGACCTGGCCGCCGGCGAGACGGTCGGCTACGGCGCCACGTACCGCGCGGCGGGGCCGATGCGCCTGGGGATCGTCGCCTGCGGCTACGCGGACGGCTACCCTCGCCACGCGCCGAGCGGCACCCCGGTCCTGGTGGACGGTGTCCGCGTACCGACGGCCGGCCGCGTTTCCATGGACATGATCACCGTCGATCTCTCGGCCGTTCCCGGCGCCCGCGTGGGCTCCGAGGTCGTGCTCTGGGGCGAGGGGCTCCCGGTCGACGACGTGGCGGCATCGGCCGGGACCGTGGGCTACGAGCTGCTCTGCGCCCTCGCGCCGCGCGTGCCGGTGCGCGAGGTGCCCTGATGGCCAAGCCGAAGACCGTCTACACCTGCACGGAATGCGGCGGCCAGTCGCCCAAGTGGCAGGGACAGTGCCCGCACTGCGAGGCCTGGAACACCCTGGTCGAGTCCACGGTGGAGAGCGCGAAGCCGGGCGCCAACCGCTTCGCCTCGCTGGGCGGCCGCAGCGAGATCGTGACGCTCGCGGACGTGGAGGCGCGCGACTTCCCGCGCCTTCCCACGCTCATCGGCGAGTTCGACCGGGCCCTGGGCGGGGGGCTCGTGGAGGGCGGCGTCGTGCTCATCGGGGGAGACCCGGGCATCGGCAAGTCGACGTTGCTGCTGCAGGCGGCCGCGCGCATCTCCGAGCAGGGCATCGTCCTCTACGTGAGCGGCGAGGAATCGGCGCAGCAGGTGGCGCTTCGCGCCCGCCGGCTGGACCTCAACGCCTCGAAGATCCGCATGCTCGCCGAGATCGAGCTCGAACGCATCCAGGTCGCCATCGCCGAGGTCCAGCCGCGCGTGGCCGTGATCGACTCCATCCAGACGCTCTATTCGGCCGCGCTCACGTCGGCGCCCGGCTCGGTGGCGCAGGTGCGCGAATGCGCCGCCCAGCTCGTTCGCCTGGCCAAGCGCTCGGGCACGTGCATCGTCTTCGTCGGGCACGTCACGAAGGACGGCTCCCTGGCCGGACCCCGCGTCCTGGAGCACATGGTGGACACGGTCCTCTACTTCGAGGGCGACACGCATTCGAGCTTCCGCCTCGTGCGCGCCTTCAAGAACCGCTTCGGCGCGGTGAACGAGATGGGCGTCTTCGCGATGACGGAGAAGGGCCTGCGCGAGGTGACGAACCCCTCGGCGCTCTTCCTCTCGCAGCACCGCGACGACGTGCCCGGCTCCTGCGTCATGGTCACCCAGGAAGGCACCCGGCCCCTGCTGGTGGAACTGCAGGCGCTGGTCACGCACGCGCACGGCTCGCAGCCGCGCCGCCTGGGCGCGGGCCTCGAGCAGGACCGCCTACCGATACTGCACGCCGTGCTGCCCCCCCACGCCGGCATCGGGCGCTTCGACCAGGACCTCCTGCGTAACCCGGTGGGCGGGGCCGGCGTGGCCGGGCCCGGCGCGGACTCCC
>CAZPLW010000156.1:0-10370 GCA_964587315.1 uncultured Lysobacter sp. | reverse complement strand
GGCGACCCTCGCGGCTTTGACCGCCGTCACGCTCGCGCCACGCGCGGCGGGCCGTTCGCGCCGAAGCTGATTTACCTCAAGAAGACGGGGGGACCCCGGCATAGCCTTGAGAGACAAGGCGGTCGCGGCACTCGCGATTCGCCCGCCTGGAAGGAGGACCCGATGAACGCGCCCCTGCACCCCGTTGCCGCTCTCGGGCGACGCAAGGCGCTGCCGCGGCCCTTCCGGCGCGTCGCGCGCAAGCTGCCCCACGTGCCTTCCTCGGCCGTGGTCGCGGCGATGCTGAATCTCCTCCTGCGCCGGCGCCTGCCGCGCGAAGCGCTCGAACGGCTCGGCGAGCGCATCTTCTTCATCGAGGCGCAGGATGCCGGCCTGCTGATGGCCTTCCGCTGCCGGGACGGCCGCTTCTATCCGGCGCCGCCCTTCGAAGTGCCTGCGCTGCGCATCCGCGTGAACGCGGCGGACTTCGTCACGTTCGTCGACGAGCGGGAAGCGCCCGCGGGATTCCGCATCGACGCATCCGGTGTCGCGGGCGATCCGGTGCTCGCCACGGCCGTGCGCGAGGCGCTCGCCCGGCTGGACGTGGCGCGCACGAGGAAGCTGGTCGCGCGCGTGGTCCGGCACGTGGAGCGCGTGAACCGGCAGGACTAGTTCCGGGAAGGCCCGCGTTCTTCGCGTTTTCTTGTCCTGCCTCAAGCTTTTTTCGGGGGGCAGCGGCTAGCCTCACCGCTTTCTCCCCCGCCCTTGCGAAAGTCGAGGTGGCCATGGCCTCGGTGCTGCCCTTCCCGTCCCCGGCGCGGCCGCGGATGAAGCTCGTGTGCCCGGCCGGCACGCCGCCCTCCCTCAAGGCGGCGGTCGACCTCGGCGCGGACGACGTCTACCTCGGCTTCAAGGACGAGACCAACGCGCGCAACTTCGCCGGCCTCAACTTCGACGACCGCACCATCCGCGAGGGCGTGGACTACGCGCACCGCAAGGGCGCGCGCGTGCTGGTCGCGCTCAACACGTTTCCGCAGCCGGCCACCTGGCGCAAGTGGCAGGCCGCCGTCGACCGCGCCGCCAACCTGGGCGTGGACGCGATCATCGTCGCGGACGCGGGGCTCCTCGCCTACGCGGCGAAGACCCATCCGCAGCTGCGCCTGCACCTGTCCGTGCAGGGATCGGCCACGAGCCACGAGGCCATCAACTTCTACCACGAGCGCTTCGGCATCCAGCGGGCCGTGCTGCCGCGCGTGCTCTCCGTGGAGCAGGCCGAGAAGACCATCGCGCGGACGAACGTCGAGATCGAGGTCTTCGGGTTCGGGAGCCTGTCGATCATGGTCGAGGGCCGCTGCGCCCTCTCGTCCTACGCGACGGGCGAGTCGCCCAACACCCACGGCGGGTGCTCGCCCGCGAAGGCCATCCGCTGGCAGCAGGTTCCCGGCGCGCTCGAAACGCGCCTGGGGGGCGTGCTCATCGACCGGTTCGGCGAGAGCGACCATCCGGGCTATCCCACGCTGTGCCGGGGCCGCTTCGTCGTGAATGGCGACACCTACTACCCGTTCGAGGAGCCCACGAGCCTCAACACGCTGGAGCTCCTGCCGCGCCTGGCCGCGATGGGCGTGGCCGCCATCAAGATCGAGGGCCGGCAGCGAAGCCCCGCGTACGTCGAGACCGTGACCCGGGTCTGGCGCGAGGCGATCGACGAGTGCGCGCGCGCGGGCGATCGCTTCCGCGTGAAGCCCGCGTGGCAGGCGGCGCTCGCGCAGGTCTCCGAGGGGCACCAGTGCACCCTCGGCGCCTACCACCGGCCGTGGCGCTAGGGGGCCTTCGTGAAACTCTCCCTGGGTCCGCTCCTCTACTACTGGCCGCGCGAACGCGTGCTCGACTTCTACCGCGAGGCCGCCGGCTGGCCCGTGGACATCGTCTACCTGGGCGAGACGGTCTGCTCGCGTCGCCGCGAACTGAAGCTCGGCGACTGGATCGACATCGGCCTCGCGCTCGCCGGGGCCGGCAAGGAAGTGGTGCTCTCCACCCACGAGCTCATCGAGAGCGACGCGGACCTGCGCGGCATGCACGCCGTGGCGGACAACGGGCGCTTCCGGGTGGAGGCCAACGACATGGCCGCCGCGAGCCGCCTCGCGGGAAAGGGCCCGTTCGTCGCGGGGCCGTTCCTCAACGTCTACAACGCGGGCACGCTCGCGCTGCTGGCGGAAATGGGCGCGACGCGCTGGGTGGCGCCGGTGGAGCTCTCGGGCGCGGGGCTCGCGGCGGTGGTAGCGGAAGCGCCCGCCGGCATCGAGACGGAGCTCTTCGCCTGGGGCCGCCTGCCGCTCGCGGTGTCCGCGCGCTGCTTCACGGCGCGCTACCACAACCTGCAGAAGGACCACTGCGAGTTCAAGTGCCTCGACCATCCGGACGGCCTCGCGCTCGACACGCAGGACGGCCAGCATTTCCTCGCGCTGAACGGCGTGCAGACGCAGTCGGCCGGCGTGCAGAACCTGGTTCCGGTGCTGGAGGAGGCGCGCGAGGCGGGCGCGAACGTGTTGCGCCTCTCGCCGCAATCGGCGGGGATGGCCGACGTGGTGAGCGTCTTCCGTTCCGCGGTGGACGGCAGCCTGCCGCTCGCCGCGGCCAACGCGCGCCTCGCGCCGCTGGCCACGGGCGCGCCCATCGACGGCTACTGGCACGGCCGCCCCGGCCTTGAACTCGTGAAGGAGTTGCCCGCATGATCGACGCCCGTTCCACCCACGCGCCGCGGCTGCCGCGGCCGCTTCGCGCGATCGCGAGCCGCCTGCCGCGCCGGCCCGTCTCGGCGGCTTTCGCGCGCGCCCTCGATCTCACGCTGCGCCGCAAGTTTCCCGCCGAGGTGCTCGAGCACCTGGAGGGCCACGCGTTCGTGATCGCCGTGGAGGACGCCGGCCTCGAGTTCGCCTTCCGCGTGGTGGGCGGCCGCTTCCGGCGCGTGCCCGCCGGCATGAAGCCCTCGCTTCGCTTCAAGGCGGTGGCCTGGGACTACGCCGCGCTCGCCGCGCGCGAGGCCGACCCGGACACGCTCTTCTTCAACCGCCGCCTCGTGGTCGAGGGCGAGACCGAGCTCGCGCTCTGGGTGAAGAACACGCTCGACACCATCGACATCCCGCGCACGCGCGGCCTCATCCGCCGCGCGATGCGGGTGGTGGGACCGCGGGAGGCATGAAGCCGCGCCCCACGATCGCGGGCGAACTGTTCGGCGCGCTGCACGGCGCCGGCGCGCGGGAGGTGTTCGGCATTCCCGGCGATTTCGCGTTGCCCTTCTTCGACGCGCTGTGCGCCGACGGCCGCCTGCCGCTCTACACCCTCTCGCACGAGCCCTCGGTGGGGTTCGCGGCCGATGGCGCGGCGCGCATGCGCGGGGCCCTGTCGGTCGCCGCCGTCACCTACGGCGCCGGCGCGCTCAACCTCGTGAACGCGGTGGCCTCCGCCTTCGCGGAACGCTCGCCCGTCGTCGTGATCTCCGGGGCGCCGGGCGCGGCCGAACGCCGCTCGGGCCTCATGCTGCACCACCAGGTGAAGACCCTCGAGTCGCAGTACGACCTCTTCCGCCAGGTGACGTGCGACCAGGCGCGCCTCGACGATCCGTCGCGGGCCGGGCGCGAGATCGCGCGCGTGCTCGCCTCGGCCAGGCGCTATTCGCAGCCCGTGTACCTCGAGGTGCCGCGCGACATGGTGAACGGGGCCGGGGACGCCGCACCGCCCGAGACGGGGCCCGCCATCGACGAGGAAGCGCCCGCGGCCTGCGCCCAGGAGGTGCTCGGGCGGCTGGCGGCGGCGAAGTCGCCGGTGCTGATGGTGGACGTGGAGGTGCGCCGCTTCGGGTTGGAGGCGGGCGTTGCCGCGCTCGCGAGGAAGCTGGGCATTCCGGTCGTGACGAGCCTCATGGGACGGGGCCTGCTCGAGGGGACCGACGCGCCGTTCGTGGGCACCTATCTCGGCCTCGCGGGCACACCCGAGGTCTCGCGGCTGGTGGAGGAATCGGACGGCCTGCTGCTCCTGGGCGTGATCGTCTCGGACACGAACTTCGGCGTCTCCGCGAGCCGGGTGGACCTGCGCCGCGCCATCCTCGCGCTCGACCGCGAGGTGCGGCTGGGCTTCCACACCTACGCCGACATCCCGCTCGCCCGACTCGTCGAAGCGCTGCTGGAACGCGCGAAGCCCCTGGCCAACGTCCGTGCCGTCGCGCCGGTCGAAGCCCCGCGCGGTCTCGTGAAGGACGGCGCGGCGCCGGAGCCCACCGATGTCGCGCGCGCGCTCAACGACCTCATGGATGCGCAGGGCCGCATGCCGGTGGCGACCGACGTGGGCGACTGCCTCTTCACCGCCATGGACCTGCAGCGCACCGACCACGTCGCGCCGGGCTACTACGCGAGCATGGGCTTCGGCGTGCCCGCGGGCCTGGGCGTGCAGGCCGCGAGCGGCAGGCGCCCGGTGATCCTCGTGGGCGACGGCGCATTCCAGATGACGGGCATGGAACTCGGCCACTGCGCGCGACACGGCTGGGACCCGATCGTGGTCGTGCTCAACAACGGCGGCTGGGGGATGCTGCGCGCCTTCCGGCCCGACGCGGGCTACAACGCGCTCGGCACGTGGGACTACGCGACGATGGCGCCGGCGCTCGGCGGCGTGGGCCATCGGGTGACCACCCGCGCGGAGCTGGGCGCGGCGCTCGAGACGGCAGGGCGCGAGCGCGGGCGCTTCCACCTGCTCGACGTGCGCATCGCGCCGGGGGCGCTTTCACCGACGCTTCGACGGTTCGCGAACGCCGTCTCGCGCGTCTCGGCCTAGCGGCCGTTCTTCCACGCCCACTCGATCAGCGCATCGAGGGCGGGCTGCGCCCGGTTGGCATTCTCGTGATTCACGATCATGACGACGAGCCGCCGCTCGCCGCCCGGCAGCAGCACGTAGCCCGCCACGCTCTGCACGCCGGTGAGCGTGCCGCCTTTCAAGTGCGCCTGCCCGGCGAAGACCGACTGCTTCGTCCGGAAGGTGCCGTCGACCGCGAAGAGCGAGAGCGAGGACATGAGCTCGGGCATCGCGGGGCCGGCCCAGGCCGCGCGCAGCACGCCGGCGAGGCTCGCGGCGCTGATGCGCTCCGCGCGCGACAGGCCCGAGCCGTTCTCGAGCACCATCTCCGGCGCCGCGATGCCTTTCGACGCGAGCCAGTCGCGCACGGCCTTCTCGCTCGCCTTCGTCTCGCCCGGCGTGCCGTTCTTCCCGGCCGAAAGCGCGAGGAAGACCTGCCGCGCCATCACGTTGTTCGACCACTTGTTCACGTCGCGCACCAGCTGCGCGAGGGGCTCTGACTCGAAGCGCAGCACGCTCCTCGCGTTGGCCGGCGTGGGCGCCGCGCGCACCTTGCCCGCGATCCGGCCGCCCGTCTCGTTCCACAGCCAGCGGAACATCACCTCGGCGTAGCGGTCCTGGTCGAAGACGGAGAGCGAGAACGACTTCTCGCCGCAGTCGGCCGGGTAGGTGCCGCTGAATTCCACCGTGGCGAGCAGCCCGTTCTCCTCGACCGTGTACTTGAGGCCGCGGCGCCAGTTGCCGCAGGGCTCCTTCACGGGCTTCAGGCGCGAGAGCACTTCGACCGTCGGGAAGTCCGGCTCCGCCACCACGGTGACGCCGGTCGCATCCGGCAGGAAGCGGAAGTCCACGGCCTTGAAATTGATGAGGAGCGCGTCGGGGCCCACGTTGTAGGCGCGACGCGCTTCGCCATCGAACTTCGCGGGGTCGTGCGGCGGCGTCGCGAAGAACGTGCGGTCGAGGATCACGTCGCCTCGGATGTCGCGGATGCCGCGCGATCGCACCTGCCGCACCAGCTGCCAGAGCCGCTCGTAGGTGAGCTTCGGGTCGCCCCCGCCCTTCAAGACGAGGTCGCCCTCGAGCACGCCGCCCGAGGGTTCTGCCGTGGCGAGCACCTCCGTCCGGAACGTGTACGCCGGTCCCAGCAGGTCCAGCGCCGCGAGCGTCGTCACGAGCTTGATCGTGGAGGCCGGGTTGAGCGGCTTCGCGGCGTTGTGCTCGAGGAGGCGCTTGCCGCCCGCCACCGGCTCGACGACGGCGCCCACGGCCGATTCGGGAACGCCCGCCTTGGCGAGCGCGTCGCGCACGGTGGGCGGCAGCTGCGCGAAGGCGAGGGCGGGCGCGAGCAGCAGCAGGGCCGCGAGGCGCTTCATGCGGCGCCCAGCCGGTCGGCGATGGCAAGGCCCGCGGCCACGAGTTGCGCGAAGGCCTCGTCGTCCGTCACGTAGGGCGGCATGAAGTAGACCGTGCGCCCGATGGGGCGAAGGAGCGCGCCGTGCTCGAGGGCCAGCTCGAAAGCGAGCCGCGCGAAATGCTCGTCGCGCGATTCGACCTCGAAGGCCCAGATCATCCCGAGCCTGCGCCAGTCGCGCACGGCGGGGTGCGCGGTGAGCGGCGCCGCGATCGCATCGAAGCGCGCGGCGGTCTCGCGGTTGGCCTCGATCACCCGTCCTTCCTCGAAGAGATCGAGCACCGCGAGCGCCGCGCGGCAGGCGATGGGGTTGCCGGTGTACGAGTGCGAGTGCAGGAACCCGCGCGAGGCGTCGTCGTCCCAGAAGGACGCGTACACCGCGTCGGTGGACAGCACGCACGAGAGCGGCAGGAACCCGCCCGTGATGCCCTTGGACAGGCACAGCAGGTCCGGCGCGATGCCCGCCTGCTCGCACGCGAACATCGTCCCGGTGCGGCCGAAGCCGGTCATGATCTCGTCGGCGATGAGCAGCACCTCGTGGCGGTCGCAGAGCTTGCGCGCCAGCCGCAGGTACTCGGCGTCGTACATGCGCAGCCCGCTCGCGCCCTGCACCAGGGGCTCCACGATGAGCGCGGCGATGGTGTCGCCCTCGGCCTCGAAGAGCCGGGCGAGCACTTCGGCCGCCTCGCGCGCGTCGGCGGGGCTGCCGCACCGGCCCGCGTGCGCGGCGGGAAAGGGCACCTGGAAGTTGCGGCGCAGGAGCGGCGCGTAGGCGTCGCGGAAGATGCCGACATCCGTCACCGAGAGGGCGCCCACGGTCTCGCCGTGATAGCCGCCCGCGAGCGCCACGAAACGGTCCTTGCCCCCCTTGCCGCGATTGGACCAGTGGTGGAAGGCCATCTTGAGCGCGATCTCCGTCGCCGAGGCGCCGTCGGAGGCGTAGAAGGCGTGGCCGAGCTTGCCGGGCGCGAGGGCCGAGAGCCGCTCCGAGAGGGTCACCACCGGCTCGTGCGTGAAGCCGGCCAGCATCGCGTGCTCGAGCGTGGCGGCCTGCTCCGCGATGGCGGCGGCGATGCGCGGATGGCCGTGGCCGAAGAGGTTCACCCACCAGGAGCTCACGCCGTCCACGAAGCGGCGGCCCTCGAAGTCCTCCAGCCATGCACCGCAAGCGCGCGCGATCGGCACCAGCGGGAAGCGCTCGTGGTGCTTCATCTGCGTGCACGGATGCCAGACGGCGGCGAGGGAGCGGGCGACGAGGTCGGCGTTGCGGGTCACGGGGGAGGGCGATTCGTGAGGGAACGCCATTCTAGCGGCGGGCGTCCCGAGCGTTGCTGGCAACCGCCCGGCGCGAGTGCTAGCAACACGCGCCGGCGGTTGTATGCGAAATATCGCCCGTGCACGTTGTTTGCTTCATCTCCTGGCGATTGCGGCGTTTGGTTTCCTGTTCAGGTCATCGACAACGGACGGAGGGACTGATTCCATGCAACTGCTCGACTGCATCGAGACCCAGCTCGTCTCGAACCGCCTGCCCCTCGTGGGCGTGAGCTTCGCGGCCGTTCCGCACGCGAACACCCCGGTGGTGCTCACCCTGCACTGGCACGGCTTCGTGGAGACGCGGCTCGCGGACGTGACGGACGCGAACGTCGTCGCCTACCAGCCCGTGCCCAGCTCCGCGCTGCAGGTGAACGAACGCTGGGACCGCCTCGAGGACCTGGAGAACGCCATCCTCGACGTGGCCTGGGAGCTGGGCTCGTGGGACCTCGCGCGGCAGGAGGCCAAGCCCTTCATCCGCCCCGGTGGCTCGGCGCGCGAATCCTTCGAGTGCATGAACGCCTTCGGCAACCCGCCCGTGCTCATCGAGGGCCAGCCGCCGGTGGTCGCGGAGGTGCCCGATGGCGAGGAGCTGATCGACGTGGCCGGGCGCGCGGGCTACGTGCAGTGGATGTTCCGGCCGGTTCGCGGAGGGCTCTGGGCGGAGGTGGCGGACGACGTCACGCTCCAGGAAGGCGGCTACCGCAACCCGCCGTGCCCGCACCTGGCGGCACCGACGAAACCCGGCAGGAACCGCCGCGTCGTGTACCAGTTCGGGCGCAGCGAAGGGTTGGTGATCTAGCTCAGGCGCCGGTCTTCTTCACCGCCTCGCGGGCGCGCTCGCGCTCGGCCTCCTGCTCGGCCACGAGCTTGTAGGCCATGTAGTACTTGTAGATGTTCGAGACGTAGGTCACCGTCTCGGCGCCGATCTTGTCGGCCGCCACCAGCTCCACGTGCTTGAACCAGCGGTTCGGGTCCAGGCCGCGCTTGGCCGCCTCCGCCCGAAGCGACTTCATCCGCCCCGGCCCGCAGTTGTAGGAAGCGAAGGTGAAGAGCGCCTTGTCGAGGTCCGTCATCGACTCGTTGGCGTAGAAGGTGTTCAGCATGAAGCGCATGTACTTCACGCCGGCGTGGATGTTGGGGTCGAGCTGGCCGATGTCGCCCACGGCGAGGTCCTTGCCGGTGGCGGGCATCACCTGCATCACGCCGACGGCGCCCACGGGGCTCTTCGCCCCCTGGTCCAGGCGCGATTCCTGGAAGCCCTGCGCCATCATGAGCAGGTAGTCCATCTCGTACTGGCCGCTGTACTTGCGGAAGAGCTCCACCACCTGCCGGTACTTGCGCATCTCGGCGTCGTCGGTGGCGGCCTTCAGGCGGCGCGGGTCGTTCAGGTAGCGCTTCATGACGCTCTTGCCGAAGGCCCCGTCCCGGTGTTTCGCGATGAAAGCGTCGAGTTCCGCCTTGAGGCCGGGGCTGCCCTCCCGGATGGCCCAGGCGACCTTCCCCCCGGAAGCGACGGCGGCCTCCGGGTTCACCTTCGCCTTCGGGTAGACCTTCGACCAGAACGCGGCCTTGTGGCTGTCGATGACCATGTAGTCGACGAGGCTCACGTTGAGCATCTCCATGAGGTCCTCGTCCTCCAGGTCGTCGGGCGCCTCGCGCAGCTTCACCGGGGCCTTGCCGGCCTTCGCGAGCCGGGCGTTCAGCTCCCCGAGGTGCTCCCAGTACGAGGAGGACTTGCGCACGTACACCTCCCGGCCGGAGAGCTCCTCCGCGCTCGAGAGCGGCGCCGCCTTCGGGCTGGAGAGGACCACCTCGCTCACGTTCTCGATCACGGGCGCGGTGAAGTCGACCACCTTGTCCCGGGCGTCCGTGATGGTGAGGTTGGCCGCCGCGACGTCGCCCTTGCCCTTCGCCAGGGCGGGAACGAGTTCCTCGCGCGACACCGGGATGAAGACGACGTGGAACTTGAGGGCCTTCGTCTTCAGCTTCTTGTTCGTCTCCTCCTCGAAGAGGCGGAAGGTGTCGTAGGTGATGCCGCGCTGGACGCCCTTCTCGACGTAGTAGTTGGTCTTGTTGGGCACCACGAGCACGCGCAGGGTGCGGCGCTTGAGGATGCCGTCCCAGTCGCCGGTCCAGTCGCGAACCTGCGTGGACATCGATCCCGGGGGCTTCGCGCCGGGAGGCTTCGCGGCCGCGGCGGGCGGGGCGGCCGCCAGGAGCGCGGGCGCGAAGGCGAGCCCGGCAAGGGTGGCGGCGAATCGGGCGATCAGGCGCATGGAAAGCCTCTGCGGAGGGTGGCGGCGATGGGAAAAGGGTACGGCAGTTCGCCGGGGCAGGCGAGACTCCCGAAAAAGTGAAAGCGCTTACTTACTTGCAAGCCATTGAATACAGGGCTTGCATCATCCTGCGCCCGGCCACCCCTTGAAAATCGCCCCGCCCGGGCCTACTATTAGCACTCGCTGCGGGTGAGTGCTACTACCCGCCGTTTTCCGGCCGGGTACCCCATCCCGGTACCCAAGCCCAGTCATAGCCACCACAAACCGAGGAGTGAACTCATGAAGCTTCGTCCGTTGCACGACCGCGTGATCGTCAAGCGCCTGGAAGAGGAAAGAAAAACCGCCTCCGGCATCGTGATCCCCGACACCGTCGCCGAGAAGCCCGACCAGGGCGAGGTGATGGCCATCGGCCCCGGCAAGAAGAACGACGAGGGCAAGCTCTTCCCCGTCGACGTCAAGGTCGGCGACAAGATCCTCTTCGGCAAGTACTCGGGCACCACCGTCAAGATCGACGGTGAAGAGCTGCCCGTGATGCGCGAAGAAGACAC
>CAZPLW010000155.1:0-10456 GCA_964587315.1 uncultured Lysobacter sp. | reverse complement strand
CCGACGAGGCCTCGCGGTACGAGTTCGTGGGCCGCGTGGTCGCCACCTGCCAGCGGGCCTCGATCCTCAAGATCGGCTTCATCACCGAACCGCCCGCCCGGGCGCTCTAGGGCGAGGCGAAAGGAACAACCATGGGCATGAACGTAGGCTCCGGCGGCAGCAGCGATCCGGAAGTCATGGTGGACATCAACACCACGCCGCTCATCGACGTGATGCTGGTGCTGCTCATCATGCTGATCATCACCATCCCCATCCAGACGCACGCCGTGAAGCTCAACATGCCGGTGGGCAGCCCTCCCCCGCCGACGGAGCCTCCGGTCGTGATCGCGATCGAGGTCGATTTCGACGGCACGATCATCTGGAACGGCGACACGATTCCCAATCGCGACACGCTGGACGAGAAGTTCATCGCCGCCTCGCAGATGCCGGTGCAGCCGGAATTCCACCTTCGCCCCAACAAGCTCGTGACGTACAAGCATGTGGCGGGCGTGATGGCCTCGGCGCAGAGCCACGGCATCACCAAGATCGGCCTGGTCGGGGCCGAGCAGTTCATCGACTGATGCGACACGATGCCGGGGCCGCGCCTTGAAAGCGCGGCCCCGGTGCATTTTCGGATACCGGAGAATCGCCCGATGATCAGAACCGCTTCCGCCCGCCGCACGCTGGCCGGTGTCCTCGCCTCCGCCGTGCTCGCGATCGCCCCGATGGCCCAGGCGCAGGAAACCGTGCGCCCCGACGTGGGCAAGGCCCTGCAGGCCGCCCAGGCGCTGTCGAAGTCGGGCAAGCACAAGGAAGCGCTCGGCAAGGTGGCCGAGGCCGAGGCCGTGTCCGGCCGGACGGCCTTCGAGAACTACACGATCCAGCGCACCAAGGGCAGCATCGCCGCGTCCGCAGGCGACAACGACACCGCGGCCAAGGCCTTCGAGGCCGTCATCGCGTCCGGCAAGGCGCCCGCGGCCGAGAACCTCAAGATGATGCAGGCCGTCGCGGGCCTCTACTACCGCGCGAAGGAATACCCGAAGGCCGCGCAGTGGGCCGCGCGCTACCAGAAGGAAGGCGGCAACGACCCGTCCATGCGCACGCTCCTCGTGCAGTCGTACTTCCTCGGAAACGACTGCGCCTCGGTCGCGAAGACCGTCGGCGAGGGCGACGGCAATGGGCGAAAGGCGACGGAAGAGGAGCTGCAGATCCTCGCCAACTGCTACCTGAAGCAGAAGGACAACCAGGGCTACGTCTCGGCGATCGAGCGTCTCGTCGTCAACTACCCGAAGAAGGAATACTGGACCGACCTGCTCAATCGCGTTCAGAAGAAGAACGGGTTCTCCGACCGCTTCGCGCTCGACATCTACCGCCTCAAGATGGCGACCGGAAACATCACGAGCACCAACGACTTTCTCGAGATGACGCAGCTCGCGCTCCAGGCCGGCTTCCCCACCGAGGCACGGAAGATCGCCGAGAAGGGCTACACGGCCGGAGTGCTCGGCACGGGCAAGGACGCCGAGCGCCACAAGCGCCTGAAGGATCTCGCCGACAAGACGGCCGCCGAGTCGCTCGCCGCGCGCGCCCAGGCCGAGAAGGACGCCGTGGCCGACAAGGCCGGCAATGCGCTGGTTTCGATCGGCTACAACTACGTCACCGAGGGCGCCGCGCAGAAGGGCCTCGCCCTCATGGAAGAGGGCATCAAGAAGGGCGGCCTCAAGCGCCCCGAGGACGCCAAGCTGCTGCTGGGCATCGCGCAGCTGCAAGGCGGCGCGAAGTCGCGCGCGTTGCAGACGCTCAAGACCGTGCAAGGCACGGACGGCGCGGCGGATCTCGCCAAGCTCTGGACGCTGATCGCGCAGCGCGGCTGATGGCCCGGCGGTCCCGCCGTCCGGGCCGGCCTGCGGTATCCTTGGGCTTCGCATGAAAGCCTACCTGGACCTCATGCGCCACGTGCTCGAGCATGGCGCGCGCAAGACCGACCGGACGGGAACGGGAACGCTCTCCGTCTTCGGCCACCAGATGCGCTTCGACCTCTCGGAGCGCTTCCCGCTCGTCACGACGAAGAAGGTCCACCTGAAGAGCGTCATCCACGAACTGCTCTGGTTCCTCCAGGGCTCGACCAACGTGGAGTACCTCCGCCGGAACGGCGTGACGATCTGGGACGAGTGGGCCGACGCGAACGGCGAGCTGGGGCCCGTCTACGGGGCCCAGTGGCGCTCGTGGCCGGCGCCGGACGGCCGCCACATCGACCAGATCGCCGAGGTGCTGCAGCAGATCCGCGCGAATCCCGATTCGCGGCGCCTCATCGTCTCGGCCTGGAACGTCGCCGAGATCCCGAAGATGGCGCTCGCGCCCTGCCACGCGTTCTTCCAGTTCTACGTGTGCGACGGGCGCCTCTCGTGCCAGCTCTACCAGAGAAGCGCCGACATCTTCCTGGGCGTGCCCTTCAACATCGCCTCTTACGCGCTCCTCACGATGATGGTCGCGCAGGTGACGGGCCTGAAGGCCGGCGAGTTCGTCCACACCCTGGGCGACGCGCACCTGTACGCTAACCACCTCGACCAGGCGCGCGAGCAGCTCGCGCGCGCGCCGCGCACGCTGCCGGTGATGCGGATCGACCCTTCCGTCACCGACCTCTTCGGCTTCCGGTACGAGCATTTCACGCTGGAGGGTTACGACCCGCATCCGGCGATCCGGGCGCCGATCGCCGTCTGACCATGATCCGTTCTCTCATCGTGGCCCGCGCGGCCAACGGCGTCATCGGCAAGGACAACGGCATGCCGTGGCACCTCCCGGCCGATCTCGCGCACTTCAAGCGCACGACCATGGGCCGGCCCGTCATCATGGGGCGGCGCACCTGGGAATCCATCGGGCGCCCGCTTCCCGGGCGCCGGAACCTCGTCGTGACCCGCAATGCGGGTTTCGCCGCGCCGGGCGCGGAAGTCGTGGGATCCCTCGAGGCGGCGTGGCGTGCCGTGACCGACGCCGACGAGGTGTTCGTCATCGGGGGCGGCCAGCTCTATGCCGAGGCCCTTCCCGGGGCCGACCGCATCTACGTGACGGAGATCGGCGAGACCATCGAAGGCGACACCCGTTTCCCCGATCTCGTGGCGGCCGACTGGCGCGAGACCGTCCTTGGGGAACATGCCCCGGACGAGCGCAATGCCCATCGCCTGCGTTTCCGCCTCCTCGAGCGGGTCCGCCGCCCCGGTTGACCCACCTCAACGGCCCACGGGGGCCGTCGGCTAGACTCTTGCCGTGCCCGATGCCCTCCCTTCGGCGGCGCTGGCTTGCGCCCATTGTGGCCGCCCGGTGTCCCGGCCCCTCTATCAGGACGGCCCCGACGGGGCCCGCCTCCCCTTCTGCTGCGCGGGATGCGCCGCGGTGCACGGGCTTTCCGGAGCCGTGAGCGCGCGGACCGAACCGGCCCCCATGGCCGCCGACGAGCCGCTCGAGACGGTGTTCGACGTCGAGGGCGTCACCTGCGCGGCGTGCGTGACGCGCGTGGAATCGGCGCTGGGCCGCCTGCCGGGCGTGCAGGAGTCCAGCCTCAACCTCGCCTCGCGCCGAGTGCGCATCCGCCACGCCGCCGCCGTGACGACGGAGACGCTCGCCGCGGTGATCGCACGCGCCGGCTACCGGGCCCGCCCGCCCGGTCGCGACCCGAAGAGCCTGCGCCGCGCCGAGGAGCGCCGCGCGCTCTGGCGCATGAGCCTCGCCGGTTTCGTGATGATGCAGATCATGATGTTCTCGGTGCCCGCCTACCTCGCGACCGACGGCGATATGAGCTGGGACATCCGGCGCCTCCTCGACATCGCGAGCCTCGTGCTCACGGTTCCCGTGCTGCTCTTCTCCTCCGGTCCCATCTTCCGGGCCGCGTGGCAGGGACTCGCGACGCGCCAGCCGGGCATGGACCTGCCCGTGGCGCTCGGCGTCGTCGTGAGCTTCGTCGCGAGCGTGCATGGCACCTACGCGGGCGGGCCGGTCTACTACGACTCGATCACGATGTTCATCTTCTTCATCCTGTGCGGTCGGTACTTCGAGTCGCGCGCGCTCTCGGGCACGGTGGATGCGGCCGACTCGCTCGCCCAGCTGCTGCCGCGCCGCGCCTGGAAGGTCTCCGGCGACGTGCGGACGGAAACGGACCCGGCCGCGCTCGTGCCCGGCGACCTCGTCGCCATTCCCGCCGGCGAAGCCGCACCGGCCGATGCCCGGGTCGTCTCGGGCCGGTCCGAATTCGACGAGTCCCTGCTCACCGGCGAGACCTATCCGGTGCAGAAGGCCGCGGGCGATCTCGTCCTCGCCGGCAGCGTGAATCTCGCCTCCCCCCTCGAGGCGCGCGTCGAGCGCGAGCCCGGCGCGGCCACGGTGGACCTGATCCGTCGCCAGATGGAGCGGGCGTCGTCGCAGAAGCCGAGGTGGGCCCTGCTCGCCGACCGCGTCGCGACGGCGTTCGTGGGCGTCGTGATCGCGCTCGCCACTTTCGGCGCGATAGCGTGGATGATGATCGATCCGACGAAGGCGCTCGAGGTGGCCGTCGCCACGCTCGTGGTCACCTGTCCCTGCGCGCTGTCGCTCGCCACGCCCGTCGCCGTCACGGCGTGCGTGAACGCGCTCTCGCGCATCGGCGTGATGGTGACGAGCGGCCGCGCCATCGAGGCGCTCGCCTCGGCGACGCACGTGGTCTTCGACAAGACGGGCACGCTCACCACCGGGCGCATGCGCTTGCGCGAGGTGGACGTCCTGGGCACGCGCGGGCGTGACGAGTGCCTCGCGATGGCCGCGGCGCTCGAAAGCGCCCTGTCCCACCCGGTCGCCCACGCCCTGGTGGCCGCGAGGCCGGCCGGTCTCGCCCTGCCGCCCTGCACGGACCTGCGGCCGGTCGCGGGCGCCGGCGTCGAAGCGCAGTCGCCCGACGGTCCCCTGCGCGTCGGCTCGCCGTCCTTCTGCGCCGAACTCGCCGGCTCGCCCTTTCCCTTGCCTCTCGACGCCGACGAACCGCTTGCGGCCATGGCAAGCCGAGGCGCCTGGATCGCCGCGTTCCGGTTCGACGATTCGCTGCGCCCCGAGGCCCGGACGCTCGTGGAGCGGCTGCGCCGCGACGGGCTCGAGGTGATCCTGCTCTCGGGCGATCGCGCCGCCGTGGTCGATCGGGTCGGTCTCGACCTCGGCGTTTGCGCTCGCGTGAGCGGGGCGAACCCCGAGGACAAGGCGCGGTACGTGGAGGGGCTCGCCGCCTCGGGCGCGGTGGTCGCGATGATCGGCGACGGAATCAACGACGCCCCGGTGCTCGCCCGGGCCCAGGTCTCGCTCGCGCTGGCGAGCGGCGCGGCCCTCGCCCAGTCGCAGGCGGATCTCGTCATCGCCAACCCTTCCCTCGCGGCCATCGGCGAGGCGCTGGCCCTCGCGCGGAAGACGCGCCGCATCATCCGGCAGAACGTCGCCTGGTCGATCGGCTACAACCTCGTCATGCTGCCGCTTGCCCTCACGGCCCAGCTTTCGCCCTGGGTGGCCGCCCTGGGGATGTCCTTCTCGTCGCTCCTGGTCGTGGGCAATGCGCTGCGCCTGCTGCGGGCTTCTCCCGCCCCCACTTTCGGGGCCCGCGAGGCAACGGCCTGAACCCATGGACATCCTCTACCTGCTGATTCCCCTGAGCCTCGTGATCGTGTTCGTGATCGGCGTGATCTTCTGGTGGGCCGTTTCGGCCGGCCAGTTCGACGAGCTCGACCGCGAAAGCCAGGCCGTCGTGCGCGACGAGGACGCCCCGCCACCTTCCTAGGAGCGGGCCGGCGCGGCACACGTGTCGTCGCGGCGACAATCCCCGGACCCGCGGGGGGTTTCCCCGCTTTGACCTGAATCAAGCCCGGCCATACCCCCCCCGATATAGTCCCGTCAGGTGCGCCGGACCGGGTCCTTTCACGGGCGCACGCCAGTTTCCAGGGAGCCTTCGATGAACGACACGCAATACAACTACAAGGTGGTACGGCAGTTCGCCGTGATGACCGTGATCTGGGGCATCGTCGGGATGCTCGTGGGGGTCATCATCGCCGCGCAGCTCGCGTGGCCGGCGCTCAACTTCGACATTCCGTTCCTGACCTACGGGCGCCTGCGTCCGCTGCACACCAACGCGGTGATCTTCGCGTTCGGCGGATGCGCGCTCTTCGCCACTTCGTACTACGCCGTCCAGCGCACCTGCCACACGCGCCTGTTCGGCGGCCCGCTGGCGGCGTTCACCTTCTGGGGCTGGCAGATCATCATCGTGCTCGCGGCCGTGACCCTGCCGCTCGGCCTCACCACCGGCAAGGAGTACGCCGAGCTCGAATGGCCGATCGACATCCTCATCGCGGTCGTCTGGGTGTCCTACGCGATCGTCTTCTTCGGCACCCTCGCCACGCGCAAGGTGAAGCACATCTACGTGGCCAACTGGTTCTTCGGCGCCTTCATCCTCACGGTGGCGCTCCTGCACATCGTCAACAGCGTGGAGAGCCCGGCCAGCCTGTTCAAGTCCTACTCGGCCTACGCGGGCGTCCAGGACGCGATGGTGCAGTGGTGGTACGGCCACAACGCCGTGGGCTTCTTCCTCACGGCCGGATTCCTCGGGATGATGTACTACTTCGTGCCGAAGCAGGCCGGGCGCCCGGTCTATTCCTACCGCCTGTCGATCGTCCACTTCTGGGCCCTCATCTTCACGTACATGTGGGCAGGCCCGCACCACCTGCACTACACGGCGCTGCCGGACTGGGCGCAGTCCATCGGCATGATCTTCTCGCTGATCCTGCTCGCGCCCTCCTGGGGCGGCATGATCAACGGGATCATGACCCTCTCCGGCGCCTGGCATAAGCTGCGCACCGACCCGATCCTCAAGTTCCTCATCGTCTCGCTCTCGTTCTACGGCATGTCGACCTTCGAGGGCCCGATGATGTCGATCAAGACGGTGAACGCCCTGTCGCACTACACGGACTGGACCGTCGGCCACGTCCATTCCGGCGCCCTGGGCTGGGTCGCCATGATCTCGATCGGCAGCCTCTACTACCTCATCCCGCGCCTGTTCGGCCGGGCCGAGATGTACTCGGTGAAGGCCATCACGCTGCACTTCTGGATCACCACCATCGGCATCGTGCTCTACATCGCCTCCATGTGGATCGCCGGCGTGATGCAGGGCCTCATGTGGCGCGCCGTCAACGAGGACGGGACGCTCACCTACACGTTCGTCGAGAGCGTGAAGGCCACGTACCCGTACTACGTGATCCGCCTCACCGGCGGCCTTCTCGTGTTCTCGGGAATGCTGGTGATGCTCTGGAACGTGCTCAAGACCATCGGCGCCGGCAAGGCCGTGGAAGCGACGATCCCGCCGGTGTCCGCGGGCTCGGGCTTCGACGCTCCTGCGCACGCCTAGACGGGGACCCCCATGAAATTCACCCATGACATCATCGAACAGAAGACCGGGCTCCTGGCGCTGCTCGTCGTGCTCGTCGTGAGCGTCGGCGGCCTGGTGGAGATCGTCCCGCTCTTCTTCCAGCGATCCACGACCGAGCCGGTCTCCGGCCTCAAGCCCTACGACGCGCTGCGACTCGCCGGCCGCGACGTGTACCTGCGCGAAGGCTGCTACAACTGCCATTCGCAGATGGTCCGCCCGTTCCGCGCCGAGGTGGAGCGCTACGGCCACTATTCGGTGGCCGGGGAGTTCGTCTACGACCATCCGTTCCAGTGGGGCAGCAAGCGCACCGGGCCGGACCTCGCCCGCGTCGGCGGCCGCTACAGCGACGACTGGCACCGCACCCACCTGCGCAACGCGCGCGACCTGGTGCCGGAGTCGAACATGCCGGGCTACCCGTGGCTCGCGAAGACGCCGGTGGCCGCGGACGAGATGCCCTCGCGCATGCGGGCGTTGCGCCGCGTGGGCGTTCCCTACACCGATGCCGAGATCGACCAGGCCCCCAAGGCCGTGGCCGGCAAGACCGAGGAGGACGCGCTCATCGCCTACCTCCAGGAACTCGGCACCGCGATCAAGTCGCGGAGGTAGCCATGGACATCAACACCGTCCGCACCACCATGACCGTGCTCGCGATGATCGCCTTCCTCGGCATCGTCGCCTGGGCCTATTCCTCGCGCCGCCGCGCCGACTTCGACGCGGCCGCCCGCCTGCCCTTCGAGGAAGACGGCCCCTCGAGCGACGCCCACCCGGAGAAACAAAAATGAGCGACTTCGTCGACGGCTTCTGGAGCCTCTACATCGCCGGCATCACCATCGTGTCCATCATCGGCTGCGCCGTGCTGCTCACCATGCAGCACCAGAAGCGCGTTCCCGGCCAGGCGGTCGGCACGACCGGCCACGAGTGGGACGAGGATCTCGCGGAGTACAACAACGCCCTGCCCAAGTGGTGGATGTGGCTCTTCTGGATCACGATCGTCTTCTCGCTGGTCTACCTGGCCCTGTATCCGGGCCTCGGGACCTTCAAGGGCATGCTCGGTTGGACCTCCACCGGGCAGTACCAGGCCGAGCAGGCGAGCGCCGATGCGCTCTACGGTCCCGTCTTCGCCAAGTACGGGGCCATGGAGATCCCGGCCATCGCCAAGGATCCGCAGGGCCGCGCGATGGGCGAGCGCCTGTTCCTCACGTACTGCGCGCAGTGCCACGGTTCCGACGCGCGCGGCGCCAAGGGCTACCCCAACCTCTCGGATTCCGACTGGCTCTACGGCGGCGAGCCCGCCACCATCCTCGCCTCGATCATGGACGGCCGAAACGGCGTCATGCCGCCGATGGGCGCGGCGGTGGGCGGCCCCGAGGGCGTGAAGGAACTCGCGAATTACGTGCTGTCCCTCTCGGGCTCGCCGCACGACGCGAAGCTCGCGGAAGCCGGCAAGGCGAAGTTCGCGGTGTGCGCCGCGTGCCACGGGCCGGAGGCGAAGGGCAACCCGCAGATCGGTTCTCCCAACCTGACCGACAAGACCTGGCTCTACGGCAGCAGCCTCGCGACGATCAGCGAGACGATCGACAAGGGGCGCGCCAACCGCATGCCGGCCCACAAGGACTTCCTGGGCCCCGAGCGTTCCCGGGTCCTGGCGGCGTACGTCTGGGGGCTCTCCAACGGCCAGGCGCCGAAGTGACGAGGTGACCTTCCCCGTGCCCGAACCCAAGCCGGGGGCGCAGGGCGCCCCCGTTTTGCCTCTGCGACCCGCCCCCTCCGGGCCCGGCCCCGAGGCCGAGCAGGCGCTCTTCGAGGTCCGCAAAAAGATCTATCCGCGGGCGGTGCACGGCTGGTTCGCCGGCTGGCGCTGGGCGCTCGTCTGGATCACGCAGGTCATCTTCTACGGGCTCGCCTGGCTGCCGTGGAACGACCGGCAGGCGGTCCTCTTCGACCTGGCCGCGCGCAAGTTCTACATCTTCGGCATCGTCTTCTGGCCGCAGGACTTCATCTACCTCACGGCGCTGCTGGTCATCGCCGCCATCTCGCTCTTCCTCTTCACGGCGGTCGCCGGCCGCCTGTGGTGCGGGTACGCCTGCCCGCAGACGGTCTACACGGAGATCTTCCTGTGGATCGAGCGCCTGATCGAAGGCGAGCGCGGCGCCCGCGAGAAGCTCGACGCCGGCCCTCTCACCGCCCGCAAGATCGCGCTCAAGGCGGCCAAGCACGCCACCTGGGTGGCCCTCGCGTTCTGGACCGGATTCACGTTCGTCGGCTACTTCACGCCGATCCGCGAGCTCGGGGCGGAGGTGCTCGGCCTCGCGACCGGCCCGTGGGAGACCTTCTGGATCTGCTTCTACGGCTTCGCGACCTACGGCAACGCCGGCTGGATGCGCGAGCAGGTCTGCAAGTACATGTGTCCCTACGCCCGCTTCCAGAGCGTGATGTTCGACCCGGATACGCTGATCATCGCGTACGACAGGAACCGCGGCGAGCCGCGCGGCGCCCGCGGCAGGAAGGCGGACCCCGCCGCGCTCGGCCTGGGCGCCTGCGTCGACTGCTCGATCTGCGTGCAGGTCTGCCCGACCGGCATCGACATCCGCGACGGCCTTCAGTACGAGTGCATCGGCTGCGCCGCCTGCATCGACGGCTGCGACCAGGTGATGGACAAGATGGGCTACCCGCGCGGGCTCATCCGCTACTCCACCGAGAACGCGCTCGACGCCCACCTCGGCGTGACGGGCATCGTGCAGCGATTCGTGCGCCCGCGCACGCTCGTCTACATCGGCATCCTCGGCGCCGTCGTCGCCGCCGCGGTGACCGCGCTCCTGCTGCGCGTGCCGCTCAAGGTCGACGTCATCCGCGACCGCGGCGCGATCGTGCGCGAAGTCGAGAACGGCGAGTTCGAGAACGTGTACCGCCTGCAGGTGATGAACGCGACCGAGACCCCGCGGCGCTATCGCGTCACGGTCGACGGGCTGCAGGGGCTCTACGTGGCCTCGGAAGCCGTCGTCGAGATGCCCGCGGCCGCCACGCGCGCCTTTCCCATCCGCCTGCGCGTGCCTCCCG
>CAZPLW010000154.1:0-10503 GCA_964587315.1 uncultured Lysobacter sp. | reverse complement strand
GAGACCGTCGAGTGCGGCGCCGCCTCGCTCGCGATGGTGCTCGCGCACCACGGCCGCCACGTCCCGCTCGAGGCGCTGCGCGTCGACTGCGGCGTGACGCGCGACGGCAGCAAGGCCGGCGGCATCCTGCGCGCGGCGCGCGGCTACGGCCTCGTCGCGCGCGGCTTCCGCAAGGAGCCGGCGGATATCGCCCAGCTGCCGCTGCCGGCCATCGTGTTCTGGAACTTCAATCACTTCGTCGTCCTCGAGGGTTTCCAGGACGGCGAGGCGGTGCTGAACGACCCGGCCCTGGGCCGGCGTCGCGTGCGCGCCGCGGAATTCGACCAGGCCTTCACCGGCGTGGTGCTCACCTTCGAGAAGGGCCCGGACTTCAAGCCCGGAGGCCAGCCGCCCTCGGTGGTGCGCTCGCTCTCGCGCCACCTCGAGGGCCTGCACGGCCCGGTGGGCCTCGCCATCGTGATCGGGCTGCTTCTCGTGCTGCCGGGCCTCGCGCTGCCCTGGCTCATGGGCCGGTTCGTCGACGACGTGCTGGCCGCGCGCCTGCCGGGGCAGGCCGAGACGCTGCTCGCGGGCCTCGTGCTCGCGGCGCTCGCGCGCGGCGCGCTGGTCTGGATCCAGTCGGCGGTGCTGGGCCGGGCCTTCTCGCGCGCCGCCATCAACTCGGCGAGGCGGTTCTTCTCGCACGCGCTCTCGCTGCCCATGGCCTTCTTCGTGCAGCGCTCGCCGGGGGAGATCGCCTCGCGCGTGGAGCTGAACGAACGCGTGGCGCACACCGTGTCGGCGGACCTGGCGCACCTCGTGCTCGACCTCGTGACGGCCGTCTTCTTCCTCGCGCTCATGCTGCGCCTGGAGCACGGCCTCACCGCCGTCGTGATCGTGTGCCTCTCGGTGGAGCTCGCGGCGCTCAAGGCGCTCGCGTCGCGCACCGCCGAGATCTCGCAGCGCCTCTCGGTGCAGGCCGGCAAGCTCGCGGGCATGGCGACGGGCGGCCTCGCCAACATCGAGAGCATCAAGGCCGGCGGCCAGGAGGGCGCGCTCTTCGCGAAGTGGCTGGGCCTGCACGCCGGCTTCACCAACGCGATGGCGGAGGCGCAGCGCGTCACGCTCGCCCTCTCGCAGGTGCCGGCGGTCGCGGGCCTCGTCGCGCAGCTCGCGGTGCTGGGACTGGGGGCCGCGCGCGTGATGGAAGGCTCGCTCACCGTGGGCCAGCTCGTCGCCTTCCAGGTGCTGCTCGCGGGCTTCACGGCGCCGGTGCACGCGCTCTTCGGCGCGGTGCAGGCCGCGCAGCAGCTGCGCGGGGACGTGGCGCGCATCGACGACGTGCTCAACCACGCGAAGGAGCCGGGCGTCGCCGTGGTCGACGACCCGCCCGCCACCGCCTCCGGGGCGCGGCCGCGCTCGATCGAGTTCCGCGACGTCACCTTCGGCTATTCGAAGGGCGAGGCGCCGCTCGTCGCGGGCTTCTCGCTGCGAATCGAGGCCGGCCGGCGCGTCGCGCTGGTGGGCGCCTCGGGCTCGGGCAAGAGCACGCTCGCGCGCCTGGCGGCCGGCCTCTACACGCCCTGGAGCGGCGAGATCCTCTACGACGGCAAGCCGCGCGAGGCGTACCCGCGCGAGGAACTGTGCCGCGCGGTCGCCTACGTGGACCAGGACGTGGTGCTCTTCGAGGGCACCGTGCGCGACAACCTCACGCTCTGGGATCCCGACACCGAGGACGAGGTGATCCGCGCCGCCACGCGCCACGCCGCCATCGACGAGGAGATCGCGGGCCGCGAAGGCGGGCTCGACGCGCCCCTGCAGGAGGGCGCTCGCAACCTCTCGGGCGGCCAGCGCCAGCGCCTCGCGATCGCGCGGGCCCTCGCGCGCGGGCCCTCCATCCTCCTGCTCGACGAGGCGACGAGCGCCCTGGACCCGCCGACGGAAGCGCTGGTCGAGGCGAACCTGCGCAAGCGCGGCACCACCACGCTCGTCATCGCCCACCGCCTGTCCACCGTGCGCGACGCCGACGAGATCCTCGTGCTCGCCAACGGGCAGGTGCTCGAGCGCGGCACGCACGCGCAGCTCGCGGCGATCGAGGGCGGCCTCTACGCCGCGCTCGTGGCCGGGGAGGAGGAAATCGATGAGTGATCCCGGCGTCGCCTTCCGCGCCAGCGGCCTCGCCGAGGCGATGCGCCTCGTCGCCGCGCGCCTCGGGGTGAAGGGCGAGGCGCCGAAGGAACTGCCCGCCGACGAGACGGCCGCGGTCGAGGACTGCGCCGTCGCGCTCGGCCTTCGCGCGCGGCGCGTGCTGCTGGACGGGCATTGGTGGCGGCAGGGCGGCATGGCGATGCTCGCGCGCCTCTCGGAGCGCCGCCGCGTTCCGCGCGAGGGCGAGAGCGCCGTGCCGCGCGGCTGGGTGATGCTGCTGCCCGGCGGCTCCGGCTACCGGATGTTCGCGTTCACCGAGCCCGGCGAGGACGCCTGCGAGTGGCCGGTGGACGAGGCGATGGCCTCGCGGCTCGCGCCCTTCGCGTACGTCTTCCACCGCCGCTTCGCGCCGCGCCCCCTGCTCACGCGCGACATCTTCGCCTTCGCCCTGCGCCACGCGCGCTCGGACTTCGCGATGCTCGTCGCCTGCGGCCTCGCCGCGGCGCTCGCGGGCCTCGTGACCCCGGTGGCGACGGGCCGCCTCATCGACCGCGCGATTCCCTCGGGCTCCGGCTCCCTGGTGCTCGGCCTGGTCGCGGGGCTCGCGATGGCCGGGCTCGCCATCGTCGCGCTCGAGGCCATCCGCGCCATCGCGGCCATGCGCCTGGAGGCGAGAACGGGGCTTGCGGTGCAGGCCGCGGTGCTCGATCGCGTCATCGGCGCCCCCGCGCGCTTCTTCCGCGCCTTCTCCAGCGGCGACCTCGCGATGCGGCTGGGCGCGGTGAACACCGTGCAGCGCGCGGTGACCGGCGCGGCCATCGGGGCGCTCGTCACGGCCGCCTTCCTCTCGGCCAACCTCGCGCTGATGCTCGCCTACAGCCCGGGGCTCACCTCGGCCGCGCTCGGCGTCATCGCGATCGCGGCCACCTGCTCCGTGGCGCTCGGCATCGCCCGCGTGCGCATCGGGCGGCGCATCGAGGCGGCCGACGGCAAGCTCTCGTCGCTCTCCTACGAGACGTTCGCGGGCATCGCCAAGCTGCGCGCGGCCGCGGCCGAGTCGCGGGCCTTCGTCCAGTGGCACCGGCGCTACGTGGAGTTCCGCGAGCTGAACCTGCGCGGCTCGCACCTGGCCAACCTCGAGACCGCGATGCTCGCCGTGCTGCAGCCGGCGGCCGTGACGCTCGTGCTCTGGCTCTCGTGGAAGCTCGCGCAGGATCCGGCCGCGAAGGCCCTCTCGGTCGGCGATTTCGTCGCCTTCCAGGCCGCGATGTTCTCGCTGCTGGGCGGCGTGCACGGCCTCGTGTCGACGGCGATGGACCTCGCGGGCCTGGCTCCGCTCTGGGAGCGCGCGAAGCCGCTCCTGCAGACGGCGCCGGAGGACGGCGCGCGCGGCAAGATCCGCCACACGCCCGCGGGCGCCATCGAGTTGAGCGACGTCTCCTTCGCCTATCCCGGCGGCCCCGAGGTGCTCACGAACGTGAAGCTCGCCATCGCGCCGGGCGAGTTCGTCGCCATCGTGGGCGCGAGCGGCTCCGGCAAGTCCACGCTGCTTCGCCTGCTGCTGGGCTTCGAGATGCCGACCCGCGGCAACGTGCGCTACGACGGGCTCGTGCTTCCCGCGCTCGACCTGCGCACGCTGCGCGCGGGCATCGGCACGGTGCTGCAGGGCGGGCGCCTGTGGGCCGGCGATCTGTACGCCAACATCGCGGGCGCCGCGAACCTCACGGTGGACGACGCGTGGGCCGCGGCGCGCGAGGCGGGCCTGGAGGCCGACATCGAGGCGATGCCGATGGGCCTGTACACGATGGTGAGCGAGGGGGTGAGCACGCTCTCGGGCGGGCAGCGCCAGCGCGTGCTCATCGCGAGGGCGCTCGCGGGCAAGCCGCGGATCCTGCTGCTGGACGAGGCGACGAGTGCGCTCGACAACCTGTCGCAGGCGACGGTGCTGGAGAGCCTCGCGAAGCGCGAGGCGACCCGGGTCGTGATCGCGCACCGCCTGGCGACCATACGCCATGCCGACCGGATCGTCGTGCTGGAAAGAGGGCGGATCGTCCAGGAGGGGACGTTCCGCGACCTGGCCGCCGCGCCCGGACCCTTCGCCGCGATGCTCGCGCGGCAGGTGCGCTAGGGGAGCCCCTTCGGGAGGCTCCCCGGCGGCCGGGAAGAAAGCTAGTTCTTCTTGATGCCCGTGCTGGCCTGAGCGACCTGCGTGCCGGACGTGTCGGACTGCTCGCGCTTGGCGGTGACCACCACCTTGTCGAGCTTCACGACCTGCTGCGGCTCCTCGCGCTTGGCGGTGACGGTGATCTTGCCGAGCTTCACGACTTCCTGCCCGCCGGCAACCTTGTCGAGATCGCTCTCGGACAGTTCGCCTTCGGGGTGCACCACGGGTTTCTGGTCTTTGTTAGCCATGTGGCCTCCTTTTACGCATTAATCGCCGGCGTTTGCGAGCGAGTTGACGATAGCACAACGATCTGACGCTTCAAATCGTAGGCTTCGATGCCGTCATTCTCCGTGAGCGATTAGGCGTGGTCGAGGCGGAATAATCCACATCTTTATCCGCGGCCCTGTCACCAACTTTTGCCTTGTTGTTACGAATCAGTGACTTGCGAGAATCGTCACCGCCAGGGCGTTGGCGGCGAGCAGCATCCAGCCGACGTGCTTGAGCCGCTTGGGGCCGGGGGCGAGGCGATTGACCGCGAGCACGCCCGCCAGGGGCAGGCAGGCGGCCAGGCAGACCGCCCGGACGGCGGGGAAAGTCCAGGCGGCCGCGAGCGCGACGGCGAGGGCGAGCGGCGCGGACCACGTCGCCAAGGGCACGACCCAGCCCTTGAGGCCCGTGACGCGCGACTTGATCGCGTGCACGGCGAACGTGGCGACCATCGTCGTCGCGAACCACATGAGGGGCGGTCCCCAGAGCAGCGCGCCGTCCGCGCCGCCCGCCGCCGCCACGGGCAGGTGCATCGAGGAGAACGCCGCGGCGGCGAGCGCCTCGCCCGGCAGCGTCTTCAGGTTCTTCGACAGGACGGCCGGCACGAGGCAAAGGGCGAAGGCCGCGGGCACGAGCGAGAGCCAGCGCGCGGGGACGGGCGCGAGCGCGAGCGCCGCGAGGCCGGCCACCGCCCCCAGCGTCGCGAGCACCGCGAGCTGCCTTTTCGCCGCCTCGCCCATCTCCTGTTGCAGCCGCTTGCCGCGCGCGCCGGCCAGCACGACCGCCGGCTCGTTGGCGAAGAAGAGCAGGACCGCCGCGGCGACGAAGAGGAACGACGCCGGGCCGGGGCTCGCGAGCACGAGGCCGGAGAGCAAGGGGAAGCCGAGTTCGGCGTAGGCGCCGTGTTCGCGCGGGATAAGGTGCTTATTCATGGCACCTTCACTATACCGGCGGTCGTCCGGGGCGGACCTGCAAAATGTCAAACATCGGCGCGGCGCCCGCGCGGGCCCGGGACGGCTACAATCCGCCCTCCGCGCCACCCGTACCCGCCTGCCTTCCACTCGATGACCGCACCCGCTCCCGCCGCACCCGCCGTCCAGTCCCGCATCGACAACCTCATCGCCGCCGAGCTCGGCGTGCGCCCCTCGCAGGTGGCCGCCGCCGTGGCCCTGCTCGACGAAGGTTCCACCGTGCCCTTCATCTCCCGGTACCGGAAGGAAGCGACGGGCAACCTCGACGACACGCAGCTGCGCCACCTCGACGAGCGGCTCGCCTACCTGCGCGAGCTCGAATCGCGCCGCGCCGCGATCCTCGCCTCCATCGAGGAGCAGGGCAAGCTCACCGACATGCTTCGGGGCGAGATCGCCGCCGCGACGACCAAGCAGGCCCTCGAGGATCTCTACCTCCCGTACAAGCCCAAGCGGCGCACGAAGGCGCAGATCGCGAAGGAGGCGGGCCTCGAGCCGCTCGCCGACGCGCTCTTCGCCGACCCGATGCTCGACCCGCCCGCCGAGGGCGCGAAGTACGTGAAGGTGGTGCCCGCCAGCGAGGGCGTGGACGCGATCCACGTCCCCGACGCCAAGGCCGCTCTCGACGGCGCTCGCGACATCCTCGCCGAGCGCTTCGCCGAGACGGCCGCGGTGCTGGAGAAGCTGCGCGCGAAGCTGTGGGACCAGGGCATCCTCGCCGCCACCGTCGCCGAGGGCAAGGAAGGCGCGGAGGAAGAGAAGTTCCGCGACTACTACGCCTACTCGGAACCCATCCGCGCGATTCCCTCGCACCGCGCGCTGGCGCTCTTCCGCGGCCGCACGCTGGGCGTGCTGAACCTCGCGCTCACGCTGGGCGAGGAACTCGAGGCGGCCAATCCCCACCCCTGCGTCGCGATCATCGCCTCGCACGTCGGCATCGAGCCCCGCGGCCGCCCTGCCGATGCGTGGCTCATGGAAGCGTGCCGCTGGACCTGGAAGGTGAAGCTGTCGTGGCAGCTCTCGACGGAGCTCACCACGCGCCTGCGCGAGACGGCGGAAGCCGAAGCGATCCGCATCTTCGCGAAGAACCTGCGCGAACTCCTCCTCGCCGCGCCCGCCGGCCCGCGCACCGTGATGGGCATCGACCCGGGCGTGCGCACGGGCTGCAAGCTCGCCGTGGTCGACCCCACCGGCAAGCTGCTCGCCACCGACACGATCTACCCGCACCAGCCCCGGAACGACTGGAACGGCTCTCTCGCCACGCTCGCGAAGCTCGCGTTGCAGCACGGCGTCCAGCTCCTCGCCATCGGCAACGGCACCGCGAGCCGGGAGACGGACAAGCTCGCCGCGGACCTCATCAAGGCCATCGCCTCGCGCGACCCGTCGAGGCAGATTCTCAAGATCGTCGTGAGCGAGGCCGGCGCGTCCGTGTACTCGGCCTCGGAACTCGCGGCGAAGGAGTTCCCGGACCTCGACGTGAGCCTTCGCGGCGCGGTCTCCATCGCGCGGCGCCTGCAGGACCCGCTCGCGGAACTGGTGAAGATCGACCCCAAGGCCATCGGCGTGGGCCAGTACCAGCACGACGTGAACCCCTACGACCTCGCGCGCACGCTCGACGCCACGGTGGAGGACTGCGTGAACGCCGTGGGCGTCGACGTGAACACCGCCTCCTACGCCCTCCTCGCGCGGGTCTCCGGCCTCAACGCGACCCTCGCGCGCAACATCGTCGAGTATCGCGACGCGAACGGCCCCTTCCCGAATCGCGCGAAACTGCGCGAGGTCCCGCGCCTGGGCGACAAGACGTTCGAGCAGGCCGCGGGGTTCCTGCGCATCGCGAGCGACGCGCCCGGGTCCAATCCCCTCGACCGCTCCGCCGTGCACCCGGAAGCGTATCCCGTCGTCGAGCGCATCCTCGCGAGGATCGGCAAGGACATCCGCGACGTGATGGGCCGCGGCGAGGTGCTGAAGGGCCTCTCGCCCTCGGACTTCACCGACGCGACGTTCGGCGCGCCCACCGTGCGCGACATCCTCGCCGAGCTGGAGAAGCCCGGCCGCGACCCCCGCCCGGAGTTCAAGACCGCCACATTCCAGGACGGCGTCGAGAGCCTCTCGGACCTTCGCCCCGGCATGGTGCTCGAGGGCGTTGTCACCAACGTGGCCGCCTTTGGCGCCTTCGTCGACATCGGCGTGCACCAGGACGGGCTCGTGCACGTCTCGGCGCTCGCCGACCGCTTCGTGAAGGATCCCCACGAGGTGGTGAAGGCCGGGATGGTCGTGAAGGTGCGCGTGCTGGAAGTGGACATCAAGCGCAATCGCGTCGCGCTCTCCATGCGCAAGAATGACGACGGGCGAGAGGGCCCGCGCGCGTCCTCCGGCAGCGGCGGCGGGCGGCGCGAGGATTCCCGCAAGCCGCGCCCGGCGGAACAGCCCGCGGGCGCCATGGCGCTCGCGCTGGCCCGGCTCAAGCGCTGAAGCAGGGGGGCGTTTCCCCCTGTCGTGCGCTTTGCCCGGCAAGGGGAGACGCCCCCTTTCATCGCGTGGCACGGATATTGCACTGCAGCAATATCCGGAGCCGCCATTGATCACCGTCCTCATCGTCGACCACACCCAGGCCCGCGCCTCGGCGCTCAGGGACGCGCTCGCGGTGATGGAGGGCGTGCGCGTGGCTTGCACGCTCGATTCGCCCCTCGAGCTGCCCGCGCGCGTCGCCGAGTTCAAGCCCGACGTGGTGCTCATCGACACCGAATCGCCCAGCCGCGACGTGCTCGAGCAGCTCGCGGTGATGAACGCCTCCGCGCCGCGCCCCGTCGTGATGTTCAGCGACGATGCCGGCGACCAGCCCATCCGCGACGCGATCCGCGCCGGCGTCTCCGCCTACATCGTCGACGGCCTCGCGCCGGGGCGGCTGCAGCCGATCATGCGCGTGGCGATGGAGCGCTTCGACGCGGAGCAGCGGCTGCGCGCCGAGCTCGTCGACACGAAGGAGAAGCTCGCCTCGCGCAAGGTCGTCGAGCGCGCGAAGGGCATCCTCATGAAGCAGCGCGGCGTGTCCGAGGACGAGGCCTTCGCGATGCTGCGCGAGCACGCGATGGCGCGCGGCCTCAAGCTCGCCGACGCGGCGAAGCAGGTGATCGACATCTCGAGTCTTCTCGGCTGACGAAAGGAGCCCTTCGATGACGCCCGAGCAGGTGAAGCTGGTGAAGTCCACGTGGAGCCAGGTGAGCCCCATCCGCGAAGCCGCCGCGGGCCTCTTCTACCAACGCCTCTTCGAGCTGGACCCGACCGTGCGCGGCCTCTTCCGCGGCGACATGAAGGAACAGGGCCACAAGCTCATGGCGATGATCGGCATGGCGGTGACCGGCCTGGACCACATGGCCGAGCTCGTCCCCTCGGTCGAGAAGCTGGGCCGCCGGCACGCGGGCTACGGCGTCACCGACGCGCACTACGACACCGTGGCCTCGGCGCTCCTGTGGACGCTCGAGAAGGGACTCGGGCCCGCGTTCACCGCCGAGGCGCGCGAGGCGTGGACCGCGGTGTACGCGACGCTCTCGACGGTCATGAGGCGCGGCGCCGCGGCGGCCGCCTGAGGACCCGCTCCGCGCACCGTTGCGGCACGCCGGCGCACCAAGTCGGACCTCTTTTCGCCGGATTCGCCGTCCCCGGCGTGCCCGGGAAAGCCCGGCCGGCCCCTCGAACGCAGAGCGAAACCGGACGATGAACACCCCGTTGGCACGGCCATTGCATAGCATCGAGTGAACGCGGCTCGCCCAACGGCGGGCGAGTCGCACGACAAAGGCGTCCTGGCCCGCGGCAACGCGGCGGCCACGACGCCTTTTCGCATTTCCGGACACCGAAAACCATGACCACCCAGGAGAGCCCACGATGGACGACCTCACGAAGCCCGCTGCCCTCGCGCCCCTTGCCGACGACGCGTCGCTCGCCGAACGCCGCCGCTTCCTCATCGGGGGCGCGGCGCTGATGGCCGGCCTCGCGCCGGGCATCCGCAGCGCCGCCTGGGCGGCCGGCTCGGACGCGCCCGAGAAGAAGGAAGTGAAGATCGGCTTCATTCCCCTCACCGACTGCGCCTCGGTGGTGATGGCCGCGCACAAGGGCTTCGACGTGAAGCACGGCGTCAAGATCACGCCCACCAAGGAGGCGTCCTGGGCGGCGGTGCGCGACAAGCTCGTGAACGGCGAGATCGACGCGGCGCACGTCCTCTACGGCCTCATCTACGGCGTGCAGATGGGCATCGGCGGACCGAAGAAGGACATGGGCGTCCTCATGAACCTCAACCACAACGGCCAGGCCTTCTGCCTGTCGAGGAAGCTCTACGACAAGGGCGTGAAGGACGCCGCGGGCCTCGCCGCGCTCATCAAGAAGGAGAAGGGCGAGTACACGTTCGCGCAGACCTTCCCGACGGGCACGCACGCGATGTGGCTCTACTACTGGCTCGCCTCCTACGGCGTGAACCCCTTCACCGACGTGAAGACGATCACCGTGCCGCCGCCGCAGATGGTCGCCAACATGCGCGTGGGCAACATGGACGGCTACTGCGTGGGCGAGCCGTGGCACCAGAGGGCCGTCGTCGACAAGATCGGCTTCACGGCCGAGACGACCCAGGGCCTGTGGAAGGACCACCCCGAGAAGACGCTCGGCACGACGATGGAGTGGATCCAGAAGAACCCCAACACGGCCCGCGCCATCACGGCGGCCGTCATCGAGGCCGGCCGCTGGATCGACGCGAGCGACGCCAACCGCAAGGAGACCGCGAGCGTGATCGCGGCCAAGTCCTACGTGAACACCGACGTCGACGTGATCGAGGGCCGCATGCTCGGCAACTACGACAACGGCATCGGCAGGACGTGGAAGGACCCGGACCACATGAAGTTCTACAACGACGGCGCGGTGAACTTCCCCTACCTCTCGGACGGCATGTGGTTCATGACTCAGCACAAGCGTTGGGGCCTGCTCAAGGAT
>CAZPLW010000153.1:0-10535 GCA_964587315.1 uncultured Lysobacter sp. | reverse complement strand
CTTCCAGCGCCTTGTTCATCATGGTCGCCGAGTCGACCGAGATCTTGCGGCCCATGACCCAGTTGGGATGGGCGCAGGCTTCGTCGGGCGTGACGTCCGCGAGGCTCGCGAGCGGCCGGGCGCGGAAGGGCCCGCCCGAGGCCGTGAGGAGGATGCGGCGCACCCCCGCGCGCTCCGCCTCGCCGGCGCGGCCGCAGGTGAAGCCGCGCGGCAGCGACTGGAAGATGGCCGAATGCTCGCTGTCGATGGGCAGCAGCCGCCCGCGGCCCTCGGCCAGGGCCGCGAGGAAGAGCGAGCCGGAGACGACGAGCGCCTCCTTGTTGGCGAGGAGGATGTCCTTGCCCGCGCGCGCCGCCGCGAGGGTCGAGGGCAGGCCCGCGGCGCCGACGATGGCCGCCATGACCGCGTCCGTCTCCGGGTCGCACGCCACGCGCTCGAGCGATTCGGGGCCGCCCAGCACCTCGGTGGCGATTCCCCGGGACTTGAGCAGGTCGGCGAGCCTTCCGGCCGCGCCGGCGTCCGCGAGCGCCGCGTAACGGGGCCGGAACCGCTCGCACTGCGCGGCGATCTTCTCCACGCCCGAGTGCGCCGCGAGGGCCGTCACGACGTACCGGTCCGGGTGGCGCGCGACCACGTCGAGCGTGCTCTCGCCGATGGAGCCGGTGGCGCCCAGGATCGCGAGGCGCTTCACAGGAACGACACCAGGAGCGCCGCGACCGGCAGCAGGGCGGTGAGGGCGTCGATGCGGTCCAGCACCCCGCCGTGGCCGGGCAGGAGCGCGCTCGAATCCTTGCGGCCCGCGCCGCGCTTCATCCACGACTCGAGGAGGTCGCCCAGCACCGAGAGGGCCGCGAGCGCGAGCATCGCCGCGATGGCGATGGCGCCGCCGAAGCGGTCGAAGAACGGCGTGACGACGGTGACCCGCGAGTGCGCCATGGCGTCGAGGAGGATGCCGTAGGCGAGCACCGCCACGAGCGCGCCCGCGACCCCTTCCCACGTCTTGCCGGGGCTGATGGCGGGCGCGAGCTTGCGGCGGCCGAAGCGCCGGCCCGCGAAGTAGGCGGCGATGTCCGCGATCCACACGATCGCCGTGATGGCGAGCAGGACCCACGGGCTCGCCGCGCGCAGTTCCACGAGGGCCGCCCACGTCGGCCAGATGACGATCCAGCCCGCGAGGCCGAGCACCCAGGGCGACGGCCGCAGCCTCATGCGCAGCCACAGCGGCACCGCGAAGATCCAGAAATAGGCGGCGAGCGCGTAGGCGGCCTGGGCGACCGGCGAGAAGCGCGCGGGATCGAATTGCCAGAGGGCGACGAGGGCGAGGCCCGCCGCGACGCCGAGCCCCTGGTACGCGAGGGCCGCGGCCGCCCCGAATCCGCACAGGCGCGACCATTCCCAGCCCGCCAGGAGCGCGAGGACCAGCGCGAAGAGCGTCCACGCGAGCTCCGACCCGGCGAAGAGCAGGCCGAGCACGAGGGGCAGGAGGACGATCGCGGTGAGAACGCGCGTCTTGAGCATGGGCCCGGCTCGCCCCTAGCCGGCCTTCGGCAGGGGGTTCGCCTTGGCCTCGGCGAGCTGCTCGCTGGTGCGGCCGAAGCGGCGCTCGCGCGAGCGGAAGGAGGCGATGGCCTCGTCGAGGAGGGCGCCGTCGAAGTCGGGCCAGAGGGCCGGCGTGAAGTAGAACTCGGTGTAGGCGAGCTGCCAGAGCAGGAAGTTCGAGACGCGCTCCTCGCCGCCGGTGCGGATGAAGAGGTCGGGCTCGGGCGCGTAAGCCATCGAGAGGTGGCGCGCCAGGCGCTCCTCGGTGATCGCGGCGGCGGGATCCTCCTCGCGGCAGCGGTCGGCCGCCTGCAGGATGTCCCAGCGCCCGCCGTAGTTGGCGGCGACGGTGAGCGTGAGCCCGGTGTTGTCGGCGGTGAGCGCCTCGCCGCGAGCGACCATCTCCACGATGGCGGGCTCGAAGCGCGAGAGGTCGCCGATCACCCGGAAGCGGATGCCGTTCTGGTGGAGCTTGCCGACTTCCTGCTCGAGGGCCTTCAGGAAGAGCTGCATCAGGAACGAGACCTCGTCGGCCGGACGGCGCCAGTTCTCGCTCGAGAACGCGAAGAGCGTGAGGTAGCGCACGCCGCGCGCGGCGCAGGCCTTCACCGCCTCGCGAACGGCCTCGACGCCCTTGCGGTGGCCGGCCACGCGCGGCAGGAAGCGCATCTTGGCCCAGCGCCCGTTGCCGTCCATCACGATGGCCACGTGCCGCGGCACGTCCTCCGCCGCGGGGATGCCTTGCGTGCTGCTCTCGAATTCGGCCACGCCCGCTCCCTTAGCCCTTGCCCGGCACGGCGCCCCGCGAGGGGCGCGGCGCTAGAGCGCCATCAGTTCCTTTTCCTTCTCGCCCACCAGCTTGTCGATGTCCTGCACCGACTTGTCGGTGAGCTTCTGGACCTCGTCCTGCGCGCGCTTCTCGTCGTCCTCGGACACCTCGTGCTTCTTGAGCATGTCCTTCAGGTGGGTGTTGGCGTCGCGGCGGACGTTGCGCACCGCGACCTTCGCCTCCTCGCCCTCGTGCTTCACGATCTTGGTGAGCTCCTTGCGGCGCTCCTCCGTGAGGGGCGGCATCGGCACGCGGATCATGTCGCCGCTGGTGGCGGGGTTCACGCCCAGGTCCGAGTCGCGGATGGCGCGCTCGATGGTCTGGACCATCTTCTTCTCGTAGGGCTGCACGCCGATCGTGCGCGCGTCGACCAGCGTCACGTTGGCCACCTGGTTGATGGGCGTGCCCGTGCCGTAGTAGTCCACGCGCAGGTGGTCGAGCAGGCCCACGTGGGCGCGGCCGGTGCGCACCTTGGCGAGGTCGTGCTTGAGCGTGTCGATCGACTTGGCCATCTTCTCGGTGGCCTGCTTCTTGATGTCGGCGATGGTGAGTGCCATGGGATCTCCGTCTCTAGGCGTGGACCAGCGTGCCCTCGGACTCGCCCAGGACGACGCGCTTGAGGGCGCCGACCTTGAAGATCGAGAACACGTTGATGGGAAGCTTCTGGTCGCGGCAGAGCGCGAGCGCCGTCGCGTCCATCACCTTCAGGTTCTTCACGAAGGCCTCGTCGAAGGTGATCGACTCGTAGCGCGTGGCGCGGGGATCCTTGTGCGGGTCCGCGGTGTACACGCCGTCCACCTTGGTCGCCTTGAGGACGATCTGGGCCTCCATCTCGCGGCCGCGCAGGGCGGCTGCCGTGTCGGTGGTGAAGAACGGGTTGCCGGTGCCGGCCGCGAAGATGACGACCTTGCCTTCCTCGAGGTAGCGGATGGCCTTGCCGCGGATGTACGGCTCGCACACCGGCTCGATGTTGAGGGCCGACTGCACGCGGGCCGGCAGGCCCGCGCGGTTCATGGCGTCCTGCAGCGCGAGCGCGTTGATCACGGTCGCGAGCATGCCCATGTAGTCGGCCTTCGCGCGGTCCATCCCCGCGGCGCCGAGCGACACGCCCCGGAAGATGTTGCCCCCGCCGATCACGACGCCCACCTGCACGCCGAGGTCCGCGACCTCCTTCACCTGCGCCACGATCATCTCGACCGTGTTGCGATTGATGCCGAAGGGGTCGTCGCCCATGAGGGCTTCGCCCGAGAGCTTGAGGAGGATGCGCGAGTAGGCGGGAGTGGTCATCGGGGCTCGGATTGCGTTCGGGACCGGGACGAAGCGGGTCAGGCCGCCGTCTTCGACATGGCGGCGACTTCGGCGGCGAAGTCGGCCTGCTTCTTCTCGATGCCCTCGCCGACCACGAGGAACCTGTAGCCCGCGACCGAGGCCTTGGCCTGGGCGAGCATCTTCTCGACGGTGAGCTTGTCGTCCTTCACGAACGGCTGGCCCAGCAGCGTGATCTCGCCCAGGAACTTGGCGATGCCGCCGTCCACCATCTTCGCGACGATCTCGGCGGGCTTGCCCGATTCCTTCGCGCGCGCCTCGATGATCGTGCGCTCGGCGGCGATCACCTCGGGGGCGACCTGGTCCCTCGAGAGGAACTTGGGCTTGGCGAACGCGATGTGCATCGCGACGTCCTTGCCGATCGACTCGGGGCCGTCGTAGTCGACCGTCACGCCGATCTTCACGCCGTGCACGTACTGCGCGAGCTTCGCGCGGGCGGCGATGCGCTCGAACCGGCGCACGGTGATGTTCTCGCCGATCTTCTGCACGAGCGCCTGGCGGGTCTCCTCGACCGACTTGTCGCCGAGCTTCATCGCCGTGAGGGCGGCCACGTCGGCCGGGTTGCCGGCGGCGACGAGTTCCGCGAGCCCCTTCGCGAAGGCGGCGAAGTCGGGATTGCGCGCGACGAAGTCCGTCTCGCAGTTCACCTCGACCATCGCCGCGACCTTGCCGTCGGCGGAGATGAAGGTGCCCACCGTGCCTTCGGCGGCCACGCGCGCGGCGGCCTTGGAGGCCTTGGCGCCGCTCTTGATGCGCAGCAGCTCCTCCGCCTTCTTGATGTCGCCGCCCGACTCCTCGAGGGCCTTCTTGCATTCCATCATGCCGAGCCCGGTGAGCTCGCGCAGGTCCTTCACCATGCTCGCGGTGATTTCAGCCATTTTCTATCGCTCCAGTCGCATTGCGGATGCGAAAAGGGGCGCCTGGCGCCCCTCGTCGCGGGATTCCTTGCCGGGCATTCAGCCCTTCGCTTCCTCGGCCTCCTCGACCTCGACGAATTCCTCCGAGCCTTCGGCCGCCGGCGCCACCATCTCGGTGATCACCTGGCTGCGGCCCTCGAGGATCGCGTCGGCGATGCCGCGGGCGTACAGGCGGATCGCGCGGGTCGAGTCGTCGTTGCCGGGGATGATGTAGTCGACCCCGTCCAGCGAGTTGTTCGTGTCGACGACGCCCACGATGGGCACGCCGAGCTTCTTGGCTTCCGTGACGGCGATCTTGTGGAAGCCCACGTCGATGATGAACAGCGCGTCCGGAATGCCGCCCATGTCCTTGATGCCGCCCAGGGAGCGCTCCAGCTTCTCCTTCTCGCGCGAGAACGTGAGGCCTTCCTTCTTGGTCAGCTTCTCGACGGAGCCGTCGGCGACCATCTGGTCCATTTCCTTCAGGCGCTTGATCGACTGCTTCACCGTCTTGAAGTTGGTGAGCATGCCGCCCAGCCAGCGGTAGTCGACGTACGGGGCGCCGGCGCGCTGCGCCTCTTCCCGCACGATGTCGCGCGCCTGGCGCTTGGTGCCGACGAAGAGCACCTGCCCCTTGTTGGCCGTGAGCGTGCGCACGAACTTGAGCGCTTCCTGGTACATCGGAAGCGACTTCTCGAGGTTGATGATGTGGATCTTGTTGCGGGCGCCGAAGATGAACGGGGACATCTTCGGGTTCCAGTAACGCGTCTGGTGACCGAAGTGGACCCCGGCCTCCAGCATCTGGCGCATGGTGACGGACATCGTTGAAACTCCTTGGCTTAAGGTTGGCCTCCCCTCGCGAACCCGCCTTCGGGAAGGCAGGACCTTAAATGTGCGAGGGTGCGTATTTGCCCGCGAGACGCCCCCTCGAAAAAGAGAAGACGACTCCGGACAGACCGCGATTATAGCGGGAAAAGTGCCTGTTTATCAAGCAGTTCGGGTCGCCCCGCGCGGGGCCCGGGAATGCGGGGGAAGCCGCCGTGCGGGGATTTCCCGCGCCCGGCCGGGGCTGGATTTGCCGGGGCCCCGCCCTCACCTGCCGTTATAATCGCGGTTTCCCCTTGCCGCTTCCCATGAGATCCCCCTTTCCCGTGGCCATCCTGCCCAAGACCCCGGCCGAAGCCGACCAGATGCGCGTGGCCGGCCGCCTCGCCGCCGAGGTGCTGGACTTCATCGCGCCGCACGTGAAGCCGGGCGTCACGACCGGCCAGCTGGACAAGCTCTGCCACGACTACATGGTCGAGGTGCAGAAGACGATCCCCGCGCCCCTCAACTACGCCCCGCCCGGCCACCGGCCCTACCCGAAATCCATCTGCACCTCGGTGAACCACCAAGTCTGCCACGGCGTGCCCGGCGAGAAGGTCCTGAAGGGCGGGGACATCGTCAACATCGACATCACCGTGATCAAGGATGGCTGGCACGGCGACACGAGCCGCATGTTCGCGGTCGGCGAGCCCTCGATCCAGGCGAAGCGCCTGTGCGACATCACCTACGAGTGCCTGTGGAAGGGCATCGCGCAGGTGCGTCCCGGCGCGACGCTGGGCGACATCGGCCACGCCGTGCAGCGCCACGCGGAGTCGAACGGCTTCAGCATCGTGCGCGAGTTCTGCGGCCACGGCATCGGCAAGCGCTTCCACGAGGAGCCGCAGGTGGTCCACTACGGCCGGCCCGGCCAGGGCCTGCGCCTCGAGCAGGGCATGACCTTCACGATCGAGCCCATGGTGAACGCCGGCAAGCGCGACATCCGCATGCTGGGCGACGGCTGGACGGTCGTCACCGCGGATCACTCGCTCTCCGCCCAGTGGGAGCACACGGTGCTCGTGACGGCGGACGGCTTCGAGGTCCTCACCGTCTCGGCCGGCATGCCCGCCGTGCCCGCGTTCGTGCAGTCCGCGAACGCCGTTCCCGCCGCCTCGTAGCGCCTCGATGAGCGCGACGGCGCCCGCCGCCCGACGCCCCGCTCCGCCTTCCGGGCCCGATCCCGCCGACGCCCGCCGCTGGCTCAAGGCCCGGCGGGAGGAACTGCGGGGCCGCTACCTGCGCCGCCCCGATCCGGCGCGCGTCCTCGCGGCCCATGCCACCGTGGTGGACGCGCTGCTCGCGAAGCTCTGGGCCGCCTGCGTGAAGGATCCCGAGGTCGCCCTCGTGGCCGTCGGCGGCTACGGCCGCGGCGCCCTCTTCCCGCATTCCGACGTCGACGTGCTGGTGCTGCTGCCCGACGGCCGCGCGCCCGACGCCGACATCGAGCGCTTCGTGGGCCTGCTCTGGGACTGCGGCCTCGACCCCGGCCACAGCGTGCGCACCCTCTCCGAGTGCGTGGAGGAGGCGGGCAAGGACGTCACGGTCGACACGAGCCTGCTCGAGTCGCGGCTCATCGCGGGCAACCCCGCCCTGGTGGCGGTGCTCGAGGAGCAGCTCGCGAAGCGCCGCAGCGTGCGCGATTTCTTCCGCGCGAAGGTCGAGGAGCAGCGCCGGCGCCACGACCGCTTCCAGGAGGCCGCGTACAACCTCGAGCCCAACATCAAGGAAAGCCCCGGGGGCCTGCGCGACCTGCAGACCGTCCTGTGGCTCGCCCGCGCGGCGGGGCTGGGGCGCAACTGGGCGGAGCTCGCCGAGCACGAGATCATCACGCCGCGCGAGGCCGCGGACATCGGCAAGCACGAGCGCGTGCTGCAGGACCTGCGCGTGCGCCTGCACCAGCTCGCCGGCCGGCGCGAGGACCGCGTCGTCTTCGACCACCAGATCGAGCTCGCGCGGCAGCTGAAGCTCACGGGCTCGAAGTCCCTCGCGGCCTCGGACCTGCTGATGCGCCGCTACTACCTCGCGGCCAAGGCCATCTGGCGCTTCAACCAGATCCTGCTCGCGAACCTGTACGCGCGCATCGTGCCGCGCGAGGAGCGCAAGTTCCGCGTCCTGGACGACGACTTCCAGCTCGTCGACTACACGCTGGGCCTTCGCGACCCCACGCTCTTCGAGCGCGAGCCGGGCAAGATCCTCGAGGCCTTCAAGTGGCTGCAGGCCGACCGGGGCATCGCGAACCTCTCGGCCGGCGCCCTTCGCGCCATCTCGCGCGCGCTCCCGCGCATCGACAAGGCCTTCCGCGACGACCCGGCCAACAAGAAGCGCTTCCTCGATATCGTCCGCGGCGACCGCCTCACCTGGACGCTGCGGCGCATGAGCCGCTACGGCGTGCTCGGCCGCTACATCCCGGCCTTCGGGCGCATCACGGGCCAGATGCAGCACGACCTCTTCCACGTGTACACCGTGGACGAGCACATCCTCATGGTGATCCGCAACCTGCGCCGGTTCGCGATCCCGCGCTTCGACCACGAGTACCCCTTCCTGTCGAGCCTCATGCAGGAGTTCGACACGCCCGCGATCCTGTACCTCGCCGCGCTCTTCCACGACATCGCCAAGGGGCGCGGCGGCGACCACTCCGCGCTCGGCGCCCGCGACGCCGAACGCTTCTGCCGCGCCCACGGGCTCGGCAAGGCGGACGCGCGCCTCGTGGCCTGGCTCGTGGAGCACCACCTCGTCATGTCGGCCACGGCCCAGAAGCAGGACCTCTCGGATCCGGAGGTCATCAGCGAGTTCGCCACGATGGTGAAGGACGAGCGCAGCCTCACCGCGCTCTACATCCTCACCGTGGCCGACGTGCGCGGCACGAGCCCCAAGGTGTGGAACGCGTGGAAGGGCAAGCTGCTGGAGGACCTCTTCCGCTCGACCCGCCGCATCCTGCGCGGCGACACGGACTACGCCGCCCGCGCGATCGAGGCGAAGAAGGCCGAGGCGCTCAAGAGCCTGAGGCACTACACCGAGGACCCGTGCGCGCACGAGGCGCTGTGGAAGCACCTGGGCGAGGACTACTTCCAGCGCTTCGAGGCGAGCGAGATCGCGTGGCACACGCGCACGCTGTGCCTGCGGCCCACGCCGGCCGGCGCCGTCGTGCGCGCGCGGCTCTCGCCCGTCGGCGAAGGCCTGCAGGTGCTCGTGTACGCGCACGACCAGCCCGGCCTCTTCGCGCGCATCACGGGCTTCTTCGAGCCGCTGCAGTTCGACATCGCCGCGGCCAAGATCTACACGACGAACCACGGCTACGCGCTCGACAGCTTCCAGGTGCTCTCGCGCGCCCGGGCCGGGGAGCACCATCGCGACCTCATCGACGCCGTCGAGAAGCGGCTGCCCGACCGCCTCGTGCCCGACGCGCCGATCGAGGAGCCCAAGCCCGGCCGCGTCTCGCGCTGGGCGAAGCACTTCCCGGTGAAGCCCAAGGTGCTGCTGGTGAAGCACCGCCGCGGCGAGGGCTGGCAGCTCTTCATGAGCGGCGGCGACCGGCCCGGCCTGCTCTCCGCGGCCGCCCGCATCTTCGTGAAGCACGGCCTCAACCTCGAGGACGCGCGCATCACCACGCTGGGCGCGCGCGCCGAGGACACCTTCGAGCTCACGGGCGCGGTCCTCGCCTCCGAGGAAGGCCGCGCCTCGCTGCAGGCGGACCTCGAGGCGCTCCTCGCCGGCTGAGGGGTCCCGCGGGTAGAGTGGATGGGGTTGGTTCGCCGCTTGCTTGGTGTCCGACCATACCCTTCCCGGAGCTCGCCATGAAACCCGCCCGCCTCGCACTCGCCGCCCTCCTCGCCTCGCTGCCGCTCCTCGCGCAGGCGCAGGCGTACCCCACGAAGTCGATCCGCCTCATCGTGCCGCTCGCGGCCGGCAGCACCGCGGACATCATCTCGCGCGTGGTGGGCGCGGAACTCGGCAAGGCCCTCGGGCAGGCCATCGTGGTGGAGAACAAGACCGGCGCCGGCGGCACCATCGCGATGGCGGAGGTCGCGCGCTCCGCGCCCGACGGCTACACGATCAGCTTCGCCTCGCAGGGCACGCTCGTCTTCAACCAGGCGCTCTACGCCAACCCCGGCTACGACTCGCTCAAGGACTTCGCGCCCGTCGCCTTCGTGGGCGGCGTGTCCAACGTGATGATCCTGAACCCGTCGAATCCGGCCACGAAGCCGGAGGAAATCGTCGCCGCCGCGAAGGCGAAGCCGGGCACGCTCACCTTCTCCTCCGGGGGCAGCGGGACGAGCCACCACCTCTCCGGGGTGCTCTTCGGCCGGATGACAGGCACCGACCTGGTGCACGTTCCCTACAAGGGCGCGCCTCAGGGCATCGTGGCGGTGATGTCGGGCGAGGTGACGATGGGCTTCTTCAACACGCCGACCGTCATCGCGCAGATCAAGGACAAGCGCGTGAAGGCCCTCGCCGTGACGAGCCGCACGCGCTCGCCGCTGCTGCCGGAGGTGCCCACGCTCGACGAGATGGGCGTGAAGGGCTACGAGGTGAACACGTGGTTCGGGTTCGTCGCGCGCGCCGGCACGCCGCCGGAGATCGTGCAGAAGCTGCAGGCGGAGATCCAGAAGATCCTCGCCGACCCCGCCATCCGCGAGAAGCTCGGCCAGCAGGGCTTCGACATCGCGCCGCCGATGACTTCCGCGCAATTCACGAAGGTCATCGCGGACGACCTCGCGAAGTGGCTCCCGGTCGTGAGGCAGTCGGGCGCGAAGGCCGACTGACGGCCCGGCTCAGAGCCCCAGCGCGTCGGCGACCAGGACGCGAAGGCGCTTCTGCAGCTTCGCCTTGACCGGCGCGCACCGGGCGGATGCCGCGAGGTTCTTCAGCTCGTACGGGTCCGCCTCGAGGTCGTAGAGCTCGTCGAGCTCGCCGTTCCTCGCGCGGTTCACCCAGTGGATGTACTTCCAGCGGTCCGTGCGCACGGCCTTGTAGGTCATCCCCACGAGCCAGGGCATGGCGTTCTCGGCCCAGTACTCCACGAGGAAGCTCTCGCGCGTCCGGGCCCGCCCCGAGTGGAAGAGCGGCAGCATCGACTTGCCCTG
>CAZPLW010000152.1:0-10551 GCA_964587315.1 uncultured Lysobacter sp. | reverse complement strand
CCGGCTGCGCACCCGCAGCACCCACCTCTATCGGCTGTAACTTGTTAAAGAGCGAAAGCGATTCCCTTGCCGCGCAGAATGCCTTGGTTTGGGAGTTGGTTGCGGGGGCAGGATTTGAACCTGCGACCTTCGGGTTATGAGCCCGACGAGCTGCCAGACTGCTCCACCCCGCGCCCGTTTCGAACCCCGAATAAAACAGGGCGTCGAGAGGTGAGATTATGGCATTTCGGACGCCCTCGCGCAAGACTCACCGCGCTTTCCACCCAACCCCGCGCCATGATCCCGCGAAATCAAGGAGATAGATGGTGAGTCCCACGGACGCCTCCGTGCTTCAGGCCGTCGCGCTGGCCAGCGTGCTCGCGTGGGCGAGCGGCATCCGCCTCTACCTCGTCCTGTTCGTCGCCGGTCTCGCCGCGCGCTACGGCTACCTCGAACTCCCCGAAAGCCTCCGGGTGCTCGCCCATACCTATGTACTCGTCGCCACGGGCGTGCTGCTCTCCGTCGAGTTCCTGGCCGACAAGGTGCCCGGCCTCGACAGCGCGTGGGACGCCGTCCATACGTTCATCCGCATTCCCGCGGGCGCCCTCCTCGCGGCCGGCGTGGCGGGCGGCGACGACCTCACCGCCCTCACGATCGCCGCGGGCCTCATCGGCGGCACCATCACCGCCGGCACGCACTTTACGAAGGCCGGCGGGCGCGCGATGATCAACACCTCCCCCGAGCCGGTCTCCAACTGGGTGGCCTCGTTCACGGAGGACGCGGCCGTGCTGGGTGGCGTGTGGCTCGCCGTGCAGCATCCGGTGGCCTTCCTGGTGGCGCTCGCGATATTCCTCGCGATCGCGGCATGGTTCCTCGTGACGCTCGCCCGCTTCGTCCGCGCGCGGTTCGCTCGCGCGTCCCCGAGCGCCGGCTAGGCCGGCCGCCGCTCGATGAGCGCCTGCGCGAGCGTGCCCGCGTCCACGTGCTCGATCTCGCCGCCCACGGGCAGGCCGCGCGCGATGCGCGAGACCCGGATACCCTTGCCGGCGAGCATCTCCGAGACGTAGTGCGCGGTGGCCTCGCCCTCGACGGTGAAGTTCGTCGCGAGGATCACCTCCTTCACCTCGCCGTCCGTCGCGCGCCTGAGCAGGCGGTCGAGGTGGATCTCGCGCGGACCGATGCCGTCGAGCGGCGAGAGCCGCCCCATCAGCACGAAGTACAGGCCGCCGTAGCTCTGCGTCTGCTCCATCACGAGCAGGTCCGCGGGCGTCTCGACCACGCAGAGGATCGACGCGTCGCGCCGCGGCGAGGCGCAGATGCCGCAGACCTCGCTCTCCGTGAAGGTGTTGCAGCGCGCGCAGTGGCGGATGCGCCCGAGCGCCTCGCCCAGCGCGGACGCGAGCCTCGTGGCGCCCGCGTGGTCCCGTTGCAGCAGGTGGTAGGCCATGCGCGTGGCCGATTTCGGCCCCACGCCCGGCAGGCAGCGGAACGCCTGGATCAGTTCCTCGAGGGAATCCGGCGTGCGCATCGAGCCCGTGCCTAGAAGGGCAGCTTCATGCCCGGCGGCAGGTTGAGGCCGGAGGTGAAGGCGGACATCTTCTCCTGCGCGGTCGCATCGGCCCGGCGCGCGGCGTCATTGAACGCGGCCGCCACGAGATCCTCGAGCATGTCCTTGTCCTCGCCGAGCAGGCTCGGATCGATGCTCACGCGCTTCACGGCGTGCTTGCACGTCATGACGACCTTCACGAGGCCGGCGCCGGACTGCCCCTCGACCTCGATGGTCTCCAGGCTCTCCTGCACCTTGCGCATGTTCTCCTGCATCTGCTGGGCCTGCTTCATCAGCGCGCCCAGTCCGCCCTTCATCATGGCTTCCCCCTCCTGGTTTCGGTGGCCTCACCCGGCGCCTCGCCCGCGGGCTTGATCGACGAGGGCACGACCTGCGCGCCCATGCCGTCGACCAGCTCGCGCACGAACGGGTCCGTCTCGATCGATTGCGTCGCGCTCTCGAGCCGCTTCTGCACGTCGCTGTTCCTCACCGCGGCGACGGTCGCGCCGCTCGTCTCGCCGACGCGCACCGACACGCGCACGCCGCCGCCGAAGCGCTGGACGAGTTCGGCCTTGAGCTTGTCCTGGTAGAGCTTCTCCGCGTACATGCGGCTCGCCTCGGGCAGCACGAGCTGGAAGTGACCGCCCTCGTGCGATGCGAGCGCCGCATGGCGAGCGAGCAGCCCCGCCATGCCCGTCAGCGACTCGGCCTCGACGAATGCCAGCCAGTCGCCTTCGAACGCCCGTGCGGCAGCGGCGGGCGGGGCCGGCGCGGCAGCGGCGGGAGATGGCACGGAAGCCGGTGAGCGCATGGCCGGCGCGGGCGACGCGCCCGAAGGCCTCGGCACGGAGGACGCCTCGGACATCGGCCGCGCGGGTGCCGGGACGCCCGAACCCGTGAACGAGAGCATGCGCATCACCGCCATGTCGAAGCCGGCGAACTCGTCGGGCGCGAGCGGAAGGTCCCGCCGTCCCATCAGCGCGATCTGGTAGAGCACCTGCACGCGGCCGGCGTCGAGCGCGTCCGCGAGCGCGCGAAGCCGCGGCGCGTCCGGGTCGCTCGACTCGGGATCGCCGCCCATCTGGGCGAGCGCCACGCGATGCAGGATGGCGCCCATGTCCTGCAGCGCCTGGTCGCACGAGAGGCCGCGCTCCGCGATCTTCTCGGTGGCGGCGAGCGCGCCGGGACCGTCGCCCGCGGCGATGCGATCGAGAAGCGGCCACACGAGGTCCGCCCCGACGGCGCCCAGCATCTCGGCCACCTGGGCCGTCGCGATGCGCCCCGAGCCGTAGGCGATCGACTGGTCCGTGAGGCTCAGGCTGTCGCGGACGCTCCCCGAAGCGGCCTTCGCGAGGAGCGCCAGCGCGGCCTCCTCGAACGGGATCGCCTCGGCCTCGAGCACGTGCCTCAGGTGGCCCGCGAGGGCCGGGGGCGAAAGCGACTTCAGGTTGAACTGCAGGCAGCGCGAAAGGACCGTGACCGGCAGGCGCTGCGGATCCGTGGTCGCGAGGATGAACTTGACGTGCTCCGGCGGCTCCTCGAGCGTCTTCAGCATCGAGTTGAACGCATGGCGCGAGAGCATGTGGACTTCGTCGATGATGTAGACCTTGAAGCGACCCGACACCGGCATGTACTGCGCGGTGTCGAGGAGCTCGCGCATCTCGTCCACCTTGGTGTTGGTGGCCGCGTCGACCTCGAGCAGGTCCACGAAGCGTCCCGCGTCGATCTCCGTGCACGCGCGGCACTTGCCGCACGGCTTCGAGGTGATGCCCGTCTCGCAGTTGATCGACTTGGCGAGGATGCGGGCGAGCGTCGTCTTGCCCACGCCGCGGGTGCCGGTGAAGAGGTACGCGTGATGCAGGCGGCCGGTGTCCAGCGCGTTCACGAGCGCCGTGACGACGTGGGGCTGCCCGACCAGCTGGTCGAACGCCTTGGGACGCCACTTGCGCGCGAGGACCTGGTACGTCATGGAATCGTCCGGCGGAAGGGCCCCGCGATGTCGCAGGGCCCCGGAATCGGGAGAGGCGAGCCTGACCCCCGGCACTTGAAGGATTCGACTATGGCTGCTTCGTTCCCGACCTGACCAGGTTCGTCGGCCTTCAATGCGGGGAGGCCCGCCGGAACGGATTATCGCACACGGGCAACGACCCTAGAGCGCGCAGGTGCGAAATCCCGCGAAGACGTCGTTGCGATGCGGCAGGTAGAAGTTGCGCCAGCGGCTGTGCACCAGCCGGGAGCGCGTCGCGAAGCAGCCGCCGCGCAGCACCCCGTGCGTGTGGAACCACGGCTCGGAGTATTCCGCGTAGGCGTCCTTCGCGAAGCCCGGATACGGCGCGAAGGGCGAGGATGTCCACTCCCACACGCCGCCGATCATCGCCTCGACGCCCGAACGGGAGGCCAAGGGCCGCACGCCGCCGTACCCCGGGCCCTCGTCGCGGAAATCGAGCGAAGCGTCCTCGCCCGGCGCCTGGTCGCCCCAGGGATAGCGCTCCTCGCCGCCGCCGTTCGTCGCCGCGAACTCCCATTCGCCCTCCGTCGGCAGGCGCCTGCCTGCCCAGCGGCAATAAGCCTCGGCTTCGTGACGGCTCACGTGGAAGACGAAGTCGCCGGCATCGAACGCGCGCCACGCGTCGCACCAGCGCATCGACCACGCGGCGCCGTCCTTGCGCCAGTGACGCGGATGCGACAGTCGCGCCTCGGCAAGCCATCGGCCTCCCGCCTCGCTCCACAGCTCCGGGCGCGCGTAGCCGCGGTCGTCGACGAACGCGAGGAATTCGCCGTTCGTCACGGGCCGCGAGGCGATGGCGAACGGCGCGACGCGCACTTCATGCGCCCATTTCTCGTTGTCGAACGCGTGCTCGCCGTCGTCCGGCCTCGCGCCCTGGCGGAACGACCCGCCGGCAAACGCGATGTCGCGAAGCACCAATGAAGCGCGCCCGCCCGGTGGCCGGTGCGCGCGTCTCGGCGCGGGCAAGCCCAGCGTCTGGAGCGTCATGAGCAGCGCCTCGCCGTGCATGTCCTCGTGGAAGAGCGCGAGGCGGAAGCGGAAGCGATCGCCGGGCTGGCTCGCCGCCAGGTCGTCCAACGTCTGCTCGAGCGTCGAGCGCAGGTAGCCGAGGACCTCCTCCCGCGGCGGATAGGCGAGGCGCCAGCGATCGTCGTGCGCCACCGTGCGTGAATCGAAGAGCCCGTCGGCCTGCGCGAGGCGGGACGGCGTGCGCCTTCCTTCCGGGTCGTCCGCCCGCCAGCGACGGCAGAAGAACTCCTGGAAGAACGCGACGTGCGCGAGTTCCCAGAGCGGCGGGTTCACGATCTCGAGCAGGGGCACGTCCCACTGCCGGCCCTGGAGATGGCCGTACATCGACAGCGTATACTCGCGGCTCTCCTGCAGAGCCGCGGCGATCGCGTCGATCTCATTGATCATGGCCGTCTCTTCCCGATACCGCCCGCGCGCGATCCTCGTGACGCCCGGCACGCGCGAAGCCAACAACGGCAACTGGCGCACCGCCCGGCGCTGGGCGGGTTTCCTCGCCGGGGTCGCAAGGCCGATTGTACAGACCGCCTGGGAAGGCTCGGACGCCGACGTGCTCATCGCCTTGCACGCGGGAAAGAGCGCCGACTCGATCGCGCGCTTCAAGGCGGCCTTTCCGCATCGCCCGCTCGTGCTCGTCATGACCGGCACGGATCTCTACCGGGACCTCCCGGCGAGCGCCGAGGCGAGGCGCTCGCTCTCGCTGGCCGACCGCATCGTCGTGCTGCAGCAGGACGCGGTGGGCCACCTCCCGCGCGAGCATCGCGGCAAGTGCGTCGTCATCCACCAGTCGGCCAATCCGCTCGCGGCGCGGGCGAAGCCCCGCGGCCGCCTCGACTGCGCCGTGGTCGGCCACCTGCGCGCGGAGAAGGATCCCGCCACGCTCTGGCGCGCCCTCGACCAGCTCGATCCCGCCCTGCCCGTGCGCATCCGCCACGTGGGAGCGCCGCTGGACCCCGCGCTCGAGCGGGAAGCGCGTGCGACGATGGCCCGCGACCCGCGTTATCGCTGGTTCGGCGCCCTCCCCCACGGCCTCGCGCGGGGAGTGATCCGCCGGGCCCACCTGCTCATCCATCCGTCCGCCCTGGAAGGAGGCGCCAACGTGATCGTCGAGGCGATCCTCTCGGGCACGCCGGTCCTCGCGAGCCGCATGTCGGGCAACGTCGGCATGCTGGGACTTCGGTATCCCGGCTACTTCGAGGTCGGCGACGCCAAGGGGCTGGCCCGCGCGATCGCCCGGCTCTGCGCGGCGCCGTCGGCCCTGCGATCGCTCGCGACGGCCTGCCGGGAACGCCGATCCCTCTTCAACCCGGCGACCGAGCGCGCCGCCGTGCGCGCGCTGGTCTTCGCACCGTCCCCCGGGGCCCGGCGCTAGAATCCCTCCCAACCCCGCATTGAACCCGAGAATCCGGAGAACCCGATGGACCTGAATGTCCGCCTCACCCAGTTCAGCCACGGCGGCGGCTGCGGATGCAAGATCGCCCCCGGCGTGCTGGAGCAGATCCTCTCGAAGTCCGCCCCGGGCATCCTGCCCAAGGCGCTGCTGGTGGGCATCGAGACGGCGGACGACGCCGCCGTCTACCAGATCAACGAGACGCAGGCCATCGTCGCCACCACCGATTTCTTCATGCCGATCGTGGACGACCCGCACGACTTCGGCGCCATCGCCGCGACCAACGCCATCTCGGACGTCTACGCGATGGGCGGCCAGCCGCTCTTCGCGCTGGCGCTGGTGGGCATGCCGGTGAACCAGCTTCCCCTCGACGTGATCCGCCGCATCCTCGAGGGCGGCGAGTCGGTCTGCACGAAGGCGGGCATTCCCGTCGCGGGCGGCCACACCATCGATTCGGTCGAGCCCATCTACGGGCTCGTCGCGATCGGCCTGGTGGACCCGCGCAACCTCAAGCGAAACGCGGGCGCGAAGCCGGGCGACGTCCTCGTGCTCGGCAAGCCGCTCGGCGTGGGCATCTACAGCGCCGCGCTCAAGAAGGGCAAGCTCGACGAGGCGGGCTATCGCGCGATGATCGCGAGCACCACCCAGCTCAACACGCCCGGCCCCGTCCTCGGCAAGCTCGCCGGCGTACACGCGCTCACCGACGTCACCGGATTCGGCCTCCTGGGACACCTGCTGGAGATCTGCAAGGGCTCCGGCGTGGCGGCCCACGTCGACTGGAAGTCGCTGCCCGTCCTTCCCGGCGCGCTGGAGCTCGCGCGCGAGGGCTGCTTCACGGGCGCGTCGGGACGCAACTTCGCCGGCTACGGCGCGAAGGTGACCCTGGGCGCCGGCATCGACGACGCCGGGCAGGCCCTGCTCACGGACCCGCAGACGAGCGGCGGGCTCCTGGTCGCCTGCGCGCCGGACACGGTCGACGAAGTGATGAAGGCCTTCCACGCGGATGGCTTCGGCCACGCCGCGATCATCGGCCGCATGGAGCCGGGTTCACCCGGCGTGCGGGTGCAGTAGCCTCCCGAAAGGAGCCCTCCATGCCGGGAAATCGACGACGCACCGAGCACTCCCAGCCGGGCGCCGGCACGCTGATCTCGCGTTTCGAAGCGATCCGCGCCCGGTCGCTTGCGATCGCCGCGCCGCTCTCCGCCGAGGACTGCGCGCTGCAGTCGATGACCGACGCGAGTCCCGTCAAGTGGCACCTCGCGCATACGACCTGGTTCTTCGAGACGTTCGTCCTCGCGCCCTCGGTTCCCGGCCACGAGGCGTTCCACCCGCACTACCGGACGCTCTTCAATTCCTACTACCACGCCGTGGGCGACAAGCACCCGCGGGCCGGGCGCGGTCTGCTCTCCCGCCCCGACCACTCGACCGTGCTCGCGTATCGCGCCCGCGTCGAGGAGGCAATTCGCAAGCTCCTGGCTTCCACGACCGATCCGTCACTCGCCGCGCTGGTGGAGCTGGGCCTGCACCACGAGCAGCAGCACCAGGAACTCATCCTCACGGACCTGAAGCACCTGCTCTCGCGCAATCCGCTCAGGCCCGCCTACCAGAAGAACTGGCCCCTCACGGCCATTCGCGGGCGCCGCCCGAGGTGGCTGGGCTTCGAGGGCGGCGTGCACGAGATCGGCCATGCCGGCCCGGGCTTCGCCTTCGACAACGAGACGCCGCGCCATCGCGTCTTCCTGCGCGATTTCGAGATCGCATCCCATCCCGTCACGCACGGCGACTTCGTCGCCTTCATCGACGACGACGGCTACCGGAGGCCCGAGCTCTGGCTCTCGCTCGGCTGGGACGAGGTGCAGTCGAAAGGCTGGCAGGCGCCGCTCTACTGGGAGAAGCGCGACGGCGAGTGGCACACGTTCACCCTGCACGGCGTGGTGCCCGTGGACGCCAACACGCCCATCTGCCACGTGAGTTTCTTCGAGGCCGAGGCCTTCGCCCGGTGGGCCGGCGCGCGCCTGCCGACCGAGGCCGAGTGGGAAGTGGCCGCGTCGGCGGCGCCCGTGCGCGGCAACTTCCTCGAAAGCGGCGCCTTCCATCCGCTCGCCCTGCGCGAGGAGCCCGCGACCGGCACGCTGGCCCAGGCATTCGGCGACGTGTGGGAATGGACGCGAAGCGCCTACGACCCGTACCCCGGCTACCGCGCGGCCGAAGGCGCCGTCGGCGAATACAACGGCAAGTTCATGTGCAACCAGTACGTGCTGCGCGGCGGCTCCTGCGCGACGCCGCTCGCGCACATGCGCGCCACCTATCGCAACTTCTTCCCCGCCTCGGCGCGCTGGCAGTTCTCGGGACTGAGGCTCGCGCTCGACGCGTGAAGGACGGCCCCGGACGCTAGGCGGCGTGGAAGAGGAAGTACCCGCCCGAGGGCGCGTCCCACCGGCGGAGCGCTCCGAAGCCCGCCCGGCTCAGCAGCGCCTCGAACTCCGCCGCGTGGTACTTGTAGGAGTTCTCTGTGTGAATGCGCTCGCCCGCGCGGAATACGCGCACGCGGCCGTCGATGCGCACCGCCTGCTCACGCCGGGCCTCCAGGTGCATCTCGATGCGGCCCGCGGCTTCGTTGTAGAAGCCCACGTGGCGGAAGCCCGCGACGTCGAAATCGAACCCGTATCTCGCGTTGAGGTGCCGCAGCACGTTCAGGTTGAACGCGGACGTGACGCCCAGCGCGTCGTCGTAGGCGGCATCGAGCGTGGCCTTGGCCTTCTTGCCATCCACGCCGATGAGCAGCGCGCTGCCGGGCCGCACCGCGCAGTGCGCGCGGATGCGCGCGAGGAACGCCACCGCATCGTCCGGCGTGAAGTTGCCGATGCTCGATCCGGGGTAGAAGAAGAGCGCGGGCGAGCCGTCCAGCACGCCGTCCAGGTCGAGCGCGTGCGTGAAGTCCGTCGCGAGGCCCACCAGTTCCAGCCCCGGGAAATCGGGCGCGAGGCGCTCGAGGGACTTCGCGATCTCGTGCGCGGCGATGTCCACGGCCACGTAACGCGAGGGCTGGACGATGGGAATCCAGCCCTGCGCCTTGCAGCAGTCGCCGGCGCCCAGGTCCACGAACTGCCGGCCCGGGCCGATCGCCTCGGCGATCTCGCCCCGGTGCGCCTGGAAGAGCGCGACCTCGGTGCGGGTCGGGTAGTACTCGGCGAGCCGGCAGATGGCGCCGTAGAGCGCGCACCCCATCTCGTCGTAGAAATACTTGGGCGAGATGCGCGCCTGGGGGGCGAGCAGGCCCTCGACGAGGTCGCGACGCTCGCGCTCCGCGTCGGTCGTGAGCCGGTCGACGATCCGTGCGCCGTCCACGGGCCGGGCGCTCGCGCCGGGGCGATCGCCACGTAAGGCGTGATCGGTCATGGTCGGAGTTCGAAAGGGTTCAGGTCGCGCCCGAAAGAGCGAGCGATGATAGTCGAAGGCGATGCGGCCGCGTGCGGCCCGCGCAATACCCCCATGATGCACTGCACCATCGCCCCGGGCCGCTCGGCTAGAATAACGGGCTTTACGTCGAAACAGGCGGCATGCCGTGCGGCGCGCCGCGAAGAATGGAAACCCGGATGACCTCCCCCGCCTCGCTCGCCCTCGCCCACGGCTTCTGCTTTCCGGACCTCTACGACACCGCGGCTCTCGCGAGGCTCGACGAGCGCTTCCTTGCCTGGCTGGGCGAGGCCGACGCCCCGCTGCTCGAGCGCCTGGCCGCCGGGCGCGCGGCGCCCGCGGCACTCGCGCCCCGTGCGGAGGCCGACTTGCTGATGGCGCTCGCTCCCCACCTCGAGGACTTCGTCGCGACGCTCTTCGGCATCGAGGCCGACGTCGACCGCCTCGTCGCCGCCCACGCCGACCGCGAGCCGCTCTTCCGCGTGAAGCGCAAGTTCGTGCAGCGCCGCGCCATGCTCAAGGTGAAGGCGGATGCGGCCGCGACGCTCGACGGCCCGGCGCTCGAGGCCCAGCTCGCCGAGAAGCTGGGCGGCAAGTTCGAGGAACTGCCCTTCGCGAAGACCGTGCTCGCGTGGCTGGCCGAGGAAGCCGACCACGCCGACGATCTCGACCTCGCGGAGCGCTACTGCGCCTGGGCGGCCCACACGACCGAAGGCCGAAACCGCAACAAGGCGGGTGTCCTCTTCAAGCCGCCGCAGCGCGTCGATCCGAACCACCTCGTGCCGGTCGCCACCGGATCGGACGAGGGCTACACCGTGCACACGCTCCATCACATCCGCCGTCGCGAGGGCTTCTCCCTGACGGACCCCGGAACGGACCTCACGGGCGCCCTCGACCAGGCCAACTACTGCATCTGGTGCCACGAGCAGGGCAAGGACTCGTGCTCCAAGGGGCTCAAGGAAAAGGCGCCTGCAGGCGGATACAAGAAATCCGTGTTCGGTGTGACGCTGGCGGGTTGCCCGCTGGAAGAGAAGATCTCCGAGTTCCACCTGGTCAAGGCGCGCGGCGAAGCGCTGGGCGCGCTCGCCATCATCTGCGTCGACAATCCGATGGTCGCGGGCACCGGCCACCGCATCTGCAACGACTGCATGAAGGCCTGCATCTACCAGAAGCAGGAGCCGGTCG
>CAZPLW010000151.1:0-10589 GCA_964587315.1 uncultured Lysobacter sp. | reverse complement strand
CTTCCACTCGACAGAGTCGAAAATGAAGAATTCGGGTTCCGGGCCGAAGTAGGCCACGTCGCCCAGGCCGGAGGACTTGAGGTAGGCCTCGGCGCGGCGCGCGAGCGAGCGCGGGTCGCGGTCGTACCCCTTGTGCGTGGACGGCTCGAGCACGTCGCAGCTGAGCGCGAGCGTGGGCTCGTCCATGAACGGGTCCATGCGCGCCGTTCCCGGATCCGGCAGCAGCAGCATGTCGGAGGCCTCGATGCCCTTCCAGCCGGCGATCGACGAGCCGTCGAAGGCATGGCCGTCGGTGAACTTGTCCTCGCCGAACATCTTGGTGGGCACGGAAACGTGCTGCTCCTTGCCCTTGGTGTCGGTGAAGCGCAGGTCCACGAACTTGACGTCGTTTTCCTTGATCATCTTGAAGACATCGGCCGCTGCCATGACTCTTTCTCCTGGTTGAGGGATGACGCCCCAGAATGGGGAATGTATCGGGGGGATAAACGGTTGGAATCGAATATTTAGCAGGAAGCGTGCCACGGAATGGGGCGTTCAAACCCTTGATTCCCTTGGCTTGCCTTGGCTCCTGTCGCCTTGGGCGCACTGGCATGGTGCGACCAGTATGACTCCGCACTGAAAAAGTGCAAGTTACCCAAAGGAGGTCGGGCGGCTTCCGTATATATAGTGCGCCGATTCGCGGAAGGCGGCCCCGACGGCTATGATGGCGCCCGACCCTCTCGCCGCTTCCATGGACCGTTACGTCGTCATCGGGAATCCCGTCGCGCACTCGCGATCGCCGGACATCCACGCGCTCTTCGCGCGCGAAACCGGGGAAGCCATGACCTACGATCGCCTGCCCGCGCCCCCGGGCGAGTTCGATCGCGTCGTGCGCGAGTTCTTCGCCGGGGGCGGACGAGGCGCCAACGTCACGCTGCCGTTCAAGGTCGATGCCTTCGCGCTCGCCGCGAAACGATCGGCGCGGGCCGAACTCGCGGGCGCCGCGAACTGGCTCGCCTGGCGCGACGGGGCGATCGCCTGCGACAACACGGACGGCGCCGGGCTGGTGACCGACCTCACGGCGAACCTCGGCATCGCGCTCGGCGGACGGCGCGTGTTGCTCGTGGGCGCGGGCGGCGCGGCACGCGGCGTCGTGGGCCCGCTCCTCGCCGAGCATCCCGCGAGGCTCGTCGTCGCCAATCGCACGAAGGCGCGTGCGCTCGAGCTCGCCGCGCGCTTCGCATCCCTGGGACCGGCCGAGGGCCGCGGGCTCGAGGAGATCGGCGGCGATTTCGACGTGGTGGTGAATGCGACGTCGTCGTCGACCCACGGCGAGCGCCTGGGACTGCCCGCCGGCGTGCTGCATCCCGGCGTGCTCGCCTACGACATGGCGTACGGGCCGCCGGCCCGCGCCTTTCTCGACGAGGCGCGCGCCGCGGGGGCGCGCGCCGAAGACGGCCTGGGCATGCTCGTCGAGCAGGCCGCCGAATCCTTCCGGCTATGGCGCGGAAAGCGGCCTCGAACCGCCCCGGTGATCGCGGCGCTCCGGGGCGCCTGAGCGCGCTGGGGCGCTGGGTCCTGCGCGCCGCGCTCGTCGCGGGCGCGCTCTTCGTCGCCTACGAGCTTTCGATCCTCGCGCGCATCCTCTGGTGGCGCGACCACAATCCCGGGTCCACCGCCTTCATGCAGGCGCGCCTCGAGAAGCTGCGCGAGAAGAGGCCCGAGGCGACGCTCAAGCACCAGTGGGTGCCGTACGCGCGCATCTCCTCCCACCTCAAGCGCGCGGTGATCGCGGCCGAGGACGCCCGCTTCGCCGACCACGAGGGCTTCGACTGGGAGGCCATGCAGAAGGCGTGGGAGAAGAACCAGCAGCGCGGCAAGGTCGTGGCCGGCGGCTCGACCATCTCGCAGCAGCTCGCGAAGAACCTCTTCCTCTCCGGCGAGCGCACGCCCTGGCGAAAGGCCCAGGAGGCGATGATCACGGTGATGCTTGAGAACGCGATGGACAAGCGCCGCATCTTCGAGATCTACCTCAACATGATCGAGTGGGGCGACGGCGTCTTCGGCGCGGAGGCCGCGGCGCGCCATTACTTCGGCACCGGTGCGGCGGCGCTGGGCGCCGAGCAGGCCGCGCGCATGGCGGCCATGGTGCCCAACCCGCGCTTCTACGACCGCAATCGCAAGACGCCGTGGCTGGACCGCAAGACGCAGATCATCCTCGCGCGCATGAACGCGGCCGAGGTGCCCTGAGGGTCGGGGCAAAAAAGGGGACGGCCCGGCCGCATCCCGGCTCCCCCGGGGCCTACAATACGGCGACCCCCGCCCCGGCAGCACCATGTCCCGACCCGCCGAACTTTCCAGCTCGACCACGCCGCAGGAGCACCTCGACGCCGTGTCGAAGCTGCTGGCGAAGCAACGGCTGGTCGAGGATCTCGTGCATCGCGAGGGCAATCAAGACGCGGGCCGGCAGGCGCTCGTCGAGTCAGTGGTCCATCGCCAGAACCTCGCCGAGCTGCAGCGTCGCCTCGACGGCCTGCACCCGGCCGACGTGGCCTTCATCCTCGAGGGCCTGCCGCTCGAGGACCGCCTGCTCGTCTGGGGCCTGGTGCGCAGCGACCGCGACGGCGACATCCTCCTCGAGGTGTCGGACTCGGTCCGGGAAACGCTGCTCGCCGACATGGACTCGGCGGAAATCGTCGCCGCGGCCCAGAACCTCGACGCCGACGAGATCGCCGACCTCGCGCCCGACCTGTCCGAGGAGGTCGTCCAGGACATCATCGAGTCCCAGGACGTCGAGGAGCGCGCCCAGCTCCAGTCCGCCCTGTCCTACCCGGAAGGCAGCGTCGGCGCCCTCATGGACTTCGAGGTGATCAGCATCCGCGACGACGTGACCTGCGAGGTGGCCCTGCGCTACCTGCGCCGGTACGACGAGCTGCCCGGCCACACGGACGCGCTCTTCGTGGTGGACCGCGACGACCACCTGCAGGGCGTCCTGCCGCTCAAGCGCCTGCTCGTGAGCGACCCGGACGTCGACGTCGCGACCCTCATCGATCACGACGTCGTGTCGTTCCTGCCCGACGCGGAGGCGGAAGAGGCCGCGCAGGCCTTCGAGCGTTACGACCTCGTGAGCGCCCCGGTGGTCTCGGTCGACGGGCGCGTCATCGCGCGGCTCACGGTCGACGCCGTGCTCGATTTCGTGCGCGAGCGGCAGGAATCCCGGGAACTGGCCCAGGCGGGCCTGCGCGAGGAGGAGGACCTCTTCTCCTCCGTGTTCACCTCGGCGAAGAACCGCGGACCGTGGCTCGCGCTCAACCTCTGCACGGCCTTCGTCGCCTCGCGCGTGGTCGGCGCCTTCGAGGGGTCCATCGAGAAGCTCGCCGCGCTGGCGGCCCTCATGCCCATCGTGGCCGGCATCGGCGGCAACGCCGGCAACCAGACCTCCACCCTCATCGTGCGATCCCTCGCCCTGGACCAGGTGAGCGCCTCCAACGCGCGCCGCCTCCTCGTGAAGGAGCTGGGCATCAGCGTGGTGAACGGCGCGCTGTGGGGAAGCGTCCTGGGCATCGTCGCGTGGCTGCTCTATTCCAACGTGGCCCTGGGCGGCGTGATGGCCCTCGCGATGATGCTGAACCTCACGGTCGCGGCGCTGGCGGGCCTGTTCATCCCCCTCGCCATGGAGCGCTTCGGCCGCGACCCGGCCATCGGCTCGAGCGTGTTCCTCACGTTCGTGACCGACAGCATGGGGTTCTTCATCTTCCTGGGGCTCGCGACGGTCTTCCTGCTCTAGGGTCCCGCCGCCGTGCCGCGCCTCTTCTTCGCCCTCTGGCCGGACGGACCGGCGCGCGAAGCGCTCGCGCGCCTTGCGCGGCGCGTGGCGACCGAGGGCGGCGGGCGCCCCGTCCCGCAGGCGAACCTTCACCTCACGCTCGCCTTCCTGGGCGACGTGCCGGACGACCGGACGGATATTGCCCGGCAGGTGGCCGGCCGGATCCGCGCGCCGGCGTTCGAGCTCACGCTCGATCGCATCGGTTCGTTCCCTCGAGCCGCCGTCGGCTGGGCCGCGCCATCGCGGATGCCCGAGTCGCTGGTTCGCCTTCAGGCTTCGCTGGACGATGCGCTGCGGGCGGCGGGCTTCGCTCTCGAGGATCGCCCGTTCGCCCCGCATCTCACGCTCGCGCGCAGGCTGGCCCGGCCCGTTCCGGCCGCGTCCATCGACCAAGTGACCTGGCCCGCGCGGCGATTCGCGCTCGTGCGGTCGGCCCGCGACAAGGGCGCCTACGCGGACGTGGCGGACTGGGAACTCGGCAAGGGAATCTGACGCACCGGGCAGGACGCCAGGGGTCGGGACATGCGGGGGCCCCGTTTGCGAGGCGCCACCCGGACGGTGTCTCCTGCCGCTTGCGCGGCGGTTCCGGCGGGCGGCGCCTCGTATTCGGGGTCAGGCCGATCGGCCCGGAAGCGTGAGCTCCCGGTCAGGACATCGGCTTGATCAGCGGCGTGATGACCGGAGTCACCGCCGGTGCGACCGGCTTGGCCGGGGCTGCCGGCTTGGCCGCAGCGGGCTTCTTGGCCGCTTTCTTCTTTGCTGGCTTCTTCTTGGCCTTTTTCGCAGGCTTTTTCGCGGCCTTCTTCTTCGCGGGCTTCTTCGCGGCCTTCTTCTTCGTCGTCTTCTTCTTGGCGACCTTCTTCGTCGCCTTCTTCGCCGCCTTCTTCTTCGCGGCCGGCTTCTTGGTGACCTTCTTCTTCGCGGCCGGCTTCTTCACGGCCTTCTTCTTCGCGGCGGGTTTCTTCTTCGCGGTTGCCATCGTGGTACTCCTTTCGATTGTTGGACGAAGCTTCTTTTCGCTCGGGCGGCTCATGCGGCGCCGGGGTTCCCTCGCGACCAAGCGTTCGGGTGTTTCGATCGAACGGAAGCCTGGTGGCTCTTTTCTGCCGCGCCGCTTCGCTCGTTGAAGCGAATCGATTCGACAGCTTGGTGGAGCGGATGATATGCGAGGAACGCCGATCCCGGACGATGTCAAGGGCGACTATTTGATCGAACTCGCGCGTCGATGGTATCGATTCGACACCATCGGCCTCCCCTTCGAGCGCCGTTTCGCGGCGCCGGCCCGCTAGTCGAGCGTGCGCTCGAGCGCGAAGAGCGAGGCGACGCTCTCGCGGGCGCGGACCTCGACGGCGCGCTCGCCGTCGACCATCACCTCGCAGGGGCGGGGGCGCGTGTTGTAGTTCGACGCCATCGCCATGCCGTAGGCGCCGGCGGAGAGGATGGCGAGCGCGTCGCCGGGCGCGACGGCGAGCTCGCGGTCGAAGCCGAGCACGTCCGAGGACTCGCACACGGGCCCCACCACGTCGTAGAGGGCGCGCTCGCGCCCGGGCGAGGACACCGGGACGATCTCGTGCCACGCCTCGTAGAGGGCGGGGCGCAGCAGCTCGCTCATGGAGCAATCGACGACGGCGAAGCGCTTCTCCTTGTCCGTCTTGAGGTACTCGACGCGGGTGAGGAGGACGCCGGCGTTGCCCACGATGGCGCGGCCCGGCTCGAGCACGATCTCGTGGCCGGTGCCGGCCAGGCGCGCCGCGACCAGGCGGCACCACGCGCCCACGTCCGGCGCGGTCTCGCCCTCGCGGTAGCGGATTCCCAGGCCCCCGCCCACGTCGACGTGGGCGAGCCGGATGCCGCGCGAGGCGAGCGCCGCGACCAGGTCCATCACGCGCTCGAGCGCCTCGCCGAGCGGCGCGGGGTCGAGGATCTGCGAGCCGATGTGGCAGTCGATGCCGGTCACCTCCAGGTGCGCGAGTCCCGCCGCCCGCTCGTACGCGGCGAGCGCGCGCTCGTGCGGGATGCCGAACTTGTTGCCCTTGAGGCCGGTGGAGATGTAGGGATGGGTGCGCGCGTCCACGTCCGGGTTCACGCGCAGCGACACGGGCGCCCGGCGCCCCATCGAGGCGGCGACGGCGTCCAGGCGGTCGAGCTCCGGCTCGCTCTCGACGTTGAAGCAGCGGATGCCGGCCTCGAGGGCCGTGCGCATCTCCGCCTCGCTCTTGCCGACGCCCGAGAAGATGACGCGGTCGGCGCGGCCGCCGGCGGCCAGCACGCGCGCGAGCTCCCCCCCGGAGACGATGTCGAAGCCCGAGCCCAGGCGCGCGAGCAGGCCCAGCACGGCGAGGTTGGAGTTGGCCTTCACCGCGTAGCAGACGAGGTGGTCGGTGCCCGCGAGCGCGTCGTCGAAGGCGCGCCAGCCGGCCTCGATCGCGGCGCGCGAGTAGACGTAGCAGGGCGTGCCGAAGCGCTCCGCCACCGCGGCGAGGGCGAGGCCCTCCATGTGCAGCTCGGCGCCCACGCGGCGCACGGCGCTCACGACGCGGGCGCCGCCGGCTTGGGCGGATCGGGCAGCTTGAGGGGGCCCTTCTGGCCGCACGCGAGGAGCGCGAGCGCGAGGGCCAGGGCGGCGAGTGCGCGTATCATCGGGTGAGAATCGTAGCATGGCCCCCGAGGGTCCTTCCCCATGCAAGAGAGCGAATTCCACCGGGCCGCGGACGCGATCCTCGCGCGCATCGAGGCCGCCTGCGCCGCGAGCGAGCGCCTCGACGCCGACATCGAGGCCGGCATCCTCACGGTCGAGTGCCCCGACGGCAGCAAGGTCATCGTGAACAAGCAGGCGCCGAACCGCGAGATCTGGGTGGCGGCGCGCTCGGGCGGCTTCCACTACCGCCTGGACGAGGGCGAGTGGCGCGACACGCGCTCGGGCGAGGAACTCTTCGCCGCGCTCGCGCGGATCCTCGCGGCGCAGGCGGGCGAGCGCGTCGACTGGGGCTGAAGGCGCCCGCCGGCGGGCCCGCGTTCCGGGATGGTGTCGATCCGATACGATTTGCCGGGATCGCAAATCCTTGACAACTTCGTGTCGACCCGATACTAATCGGGGGACGCGGCCGATCCGCGAGAGGGAGAAGTCGCCCTGGACAAGAACCCGCTGGTGCTCCTGGAGCTGGTCGAGCGTCTCGCGAACCTGATGCGCGCGGAGCTGCGCAAGGCGGGATCCGACGAGAGCCTGCAGCCGGTCCACCTGCACGCCATGATCTACCTGTCCAAGGCGAACCGCTATTCCAACACGCCGCAGGCGCTCGCGGCCTACCTGGGCCTCACCAAGGGCACAGTCTCCCAGACGCTGCTCGTCCTGGACCGGCGGGGCCTCATCGAGCGCTACCAGGACGACGTCGACCGGCGCGTGGTGCGCCTGCGCCTGTCCACCTCCGGCGAGCAGCTCCTCTACGAGGCGCAGCCGGCGCTCGCCTGGCAGAACGCCACCCGCAACATCAGCCCCAACCGCATCCGCAACGCCACCTCGGCCCTGCGCGAGGCGCTCGCGACGCTCCAGGACGACAACGAGGGCGCGATGTTCGGCGAGTGCACGAGCTGCGCGCACTGCCAGAAGCTCTCCCAGCGGATCTACCGGTGCGGCCTCATGGGCGACCGGCTCTCGGGGCCCGAGACCCGGCGCCTGTGCTGGCTGTACGACGCCCGGCGCGACGAGACGGGCTAGCCCGGGCGCTTCGGCGTCCTAGAGCCGGGCGCGAGCGCGGCAGATGGCGGCGCGGACGGCCTCGGGCGCCGTGCCGCCCACGTGCCGGCGGGAAGCGACGGAGCCCTCCGGCGTCAGCACCTCGAAGACGTCGGCTTCGACGAGCGGCGAGAACGCCTTGAGCTGCGCGACCGAGAGGGCCGAGAGGTCGACGCCGGCGATCTCCGCTTCCTTCACCGCGCGCGCCACGATCTCGTGGGCGTCGCGGAACGGCACGCCCTTCCTCACCAGGTAGTCGGCGAGGTCGGTCGCGGTCGCGAACCCCTCCGCGAGGGCGGCCCGCATCCGGTCCGGCCGCGGCGTGACGCCGCCCAGGAGCTCGGCGAGGATCGTGAAGGTGTCGGCGAGCGTGTCCGCGGCGTCGAAGAGCGGTTCCTTGTCCTCCTGGTTGTCCTTGTTGTAGGCGAGGGGCTGCGCCTTCACGAGGGTGAGGAGGGCGATGAGCGAGCCGTACACCCGGCCGGTCTTGCCGCGCATGAGCTCGGGGACGTCCGGGTTCTTCTTCTGCGGCATGATCGAGGAGCCGGTGCAGAAGCGGTCGGCGATGTCCACGAACCCGAAACGCGGGTTCATCCACAGGACCAGCTCCTCCGACATCCGGGAGACGTGGGCCATGGCGATCGCGGCGGCGGCCAGGAATTCGATGGCGAAGTCCCGGTCGGAGACCGCGTCCAGCGAGTTCTCGATCACTCCGTCGAAGCCCAGGTCCCGCGCGACCGAGACGCGGTCGATGGGAAAGCTCGTCCCGGCGAGGGCCGCGGCGCCCAGGGGCAGGCGGTTCACGCGCTTGCGGCAATCGGCCAGGCGGTCGGCGTCGCGGGTGAACATCTCGAAATAGGCCATCAGGTGGTGGCCGAAGGTGACGGGCTGGGCGACCTGCAGGTGCGTGAAGCCCGGCATCACGGTGTCGGCGTGCTTCTCGGCCATGTCGAGCAGGCGCTCGCGCACCCGCCGGATGAGCGAGACCAGGTGGTCGATCTCCGCCCGCAGCCACAGGCGGATGTCGGTGGCGACCTGGTCGTTGCGGGAGCGGGCCGTGTGCAGGCGCTTGCCGGCATCGCCCACCAGCTGGGTGAGGCGGTGCTCGATGTTGAGGTGGACGTCCTCGCGCGCGACGGACCACTCGAAGCGGCCCTCCCGGATCTCCGCGGCGACCTGCGCCATGCCACGCTCGATGGCCTCGAGGTCGGCTGGGGACAGCAGGCCGCAGCGCTGCAGCATGCGGGCGTGGGCGAGGGAGCCTTCGATGTCGAATTCGGCGAGGCGCTGGTCGAACGAGACGGAGGCCGTGTACCGTTGGGTCAGTTCGTCGAAAGGCTCGGCGAAGCGGCCCGACCAGGCCTTGCCCGGCGTGGAAGCGCCGGATTTCGGATCTTCGGGTTGCATGGAGTCGGCGGGGTCGGGAAGAATGGCTGCGTGACGAGTATAAATCAGACGGGTGCGGGCATCCGGTTGCCGAACTTCTGCAACTTCGGCGTGATGCTCCGGACGCTCGTCCTCGTGAACGGGCTCGCGCTGGGCGCGGCGGTCCTTCGCGCCCGCACGCTCGAAGGCATCGAGACGGAGTTCTTCCTGGTCGCGGCCTACACCGAGCCGGTGCTCGTCCTGTCGCTCCTCGTCGCCTGCGCCGCGCGCCGCCCTCTCTACGCGATGGGCTACGTCCCGGCCCTCGCCGCCCTCGCGGCGGTGGAGCTCGCGCTCGTCGCGGGCTGGGCGCTCGCCTTCGACCGGCTGCTGCCCCTGGGCGCCCCGCCCGGCTACTGGCAGCTCGCGTTCTTCACGCTCTTCGCCACGGGCATGACCCTGGGCTACTTCGACCTGCGCTCGCGGGCGCTGTCGCCGGCGGTGGCCGAGGCGCGCATCCAGGCGCTGCAGGCGCGCATCCGCCCGCATTTCCTCTACAACAGCATCAACACGGTCCTCTCGCTCATCCGCAAGGAGCCCAAGCGGGCCGAACGCGCGCTCGAGGATCTGGCCGACCTCTTCCGCGTCCTCATGGTGGACGACCGGTCGCTGCAGCCGGTGGCCAAGGAGGTCGAGATCGCCCGGCAGTACCTCGCCATCGAGCAGCTGCGCCTGGGCGAGCGGCTTCGCGTCGATTGGCGCACGGCGCAGATGCCCGCCGACGCGCTGGTGCCCGCCCTCCTCGTCCAGCCGCTCGTGGAGAACGCCGTCTACCACGGCATCGAGCCGCTGGAGGGCGGCGGCGAGATCACCATCGAGGTGGGGCGCCAGGGCGACCGGGTGACCTTCCGGCTCGCGAACCCCTACCGCGCCGCCGGCGAGACCCACGCCGGCAACCGCATGGCGCTCGCCAACATCCGGGAGCGTCTCCAGCTGCACTTCGATGCCGAGGCCACGATGCAGGCTTCGCAGGCGGACGGCGTCTGGGAGGTTCGAATCGTCCTGCCGTACATTCCCGCCACATGACCCTCGCCGACCAGGCCGCCGCCCGCATCCTCATCGCCGACGACGAGGCGCCGGCGCGCTCGCGCCTGCGGGACCTGCTGGACGACTGCCGCCCGGACTTCCCGCTCGCGATCGTGGACGAGGCGCGAAGCGGCCGCGAGGCGCTCGACATCCTGGCGCGCGAGAAGGTGGACATCGTCCTGCTCGACATCCGGATGCCGGAGATGGACGGCCTCGAGACGGCCCGGCACATCGCGACGCTGCCCGAGGCCCCGGCGGTCATCTTCACCACCGCGTTCGACGCCTACGCCCTCAAGGCCTTCGAGGTGAACGCGATCGACTACCTCGTGAAGCCCATCCGGGCCGAGCGGCTGCTGGCGGCGCTCAGGAAGGCCCGGGCCGCGCAGCCCGGCCGCGCCGCGCTCGAGGCCGCGGCGAACCGCGCCCGGCGCCACCTCGCCGTGCACGAGCGGGGACGCATCCACCTCGTGCCCGTGGCCGACGTCCTCTACCTGCGAGCCGAGCTCAAGTACGTCACCGTGCGCACGGCCAACCGCGAGCACCTCGGCGAGGAGTCGCTCACGAAGCCGGAGGAGGGATTCGGCCAGGGCTTCGTGCCCC
>CAZPLW010000150.1:0-10723 GCA_964587315.1 uncultured Lysobacter sp. | reverse complement strand
GTAGGGGGAAGGCAAGGCCCTGGACAACTTCCTCGTCGGGCGGCTAAAGGGCGTGCCCAAGAGCCACGTGTACCGCCTCGTCCGCGGCGGCGAGGTGCGCGTGAACAGCGGGCGCGTGGCCGCCTCGCACCGCCTGGCCCTGGGCGATCGCATCCGCGTGCCCCCGATCCGCGTGGCCGAGCGCGAGGCGGGCGACGCGCCGGCGCCGGCCCTCGAGCTGCCGGTGCTCTTCGAGGACGACTTCGTGCTCGCGGTCGACAAGCCGGCCGGCCTCGCGGTGCACGGCGGCAGCGGGATCGCCCACGGGGCCATCGAGCGCCTTCGCGCGGGGCGGCCCGAGGCGCGCTTCCTCGAGCTCGCCCACCGGCTCGACCGCGAGACCTCCGGCGTGCTCCTCATCGCGAAGAAGCGCTCCGCGCTCACGGCCCTGCACGACGACCTGCGCGATCGCGCCATGGACAAGCGCTACCTCGCCGTCGTGATCGGCCGCGTGCGCGACGAGAAGCGGCTCGTGAAGGCGGCCCTGCGCAAGTACCACACCGCCGAGGGCGAGCGGCGCACGGCCGTGGACGCGCGCGAGGGGCAGGAGGCGCAGACCGTGTTCCGGCGCCTCGCCCGCAACGACAAGTTCAGCCTCGTCGAGGCCGAGCTCCCCACCGGCCGCACCCACCAGATCCGCGCGCACCTCGCGCACATCGGCCACCTGATCCTGGGCGACGACAAGTACGGGGACTTCGAGCTGAACCGGGCGCTTCGCAAGCGCGGGCTCAGGCGCATGTTCCTGCATGCCGCCTCGATCGCCTTCGCCCACCCGGCCACCGGCGAGCCCCTGCACGTGCGCTCGCCCCTGCCGAAGGAACTGGAAGTCTTCCGCGTGGCCCAATTCGGTGACGGGGAACTGCCGTGAGCCGCTACGAGCTGGTGATATTCGACTGGGACGGGACGATCATGGATTCGACGGGCCTCATCGCCCGCTGCATCCAGGACGCCTGCCAGTCGCTGGGTCTCCCGGTGCCCACGGACGAGCAGGCGCGCTGGGTGATCGGCCTGGGCGCGAGCGAGTCGGTGAAGCACGTGGCCCCCACGCTGGAGCCCGCGCGCTACGCCGAGTTCGCGGCCCTCTATCGCGGGAACTACATCGCGCGCGAACACGAGGCGCCGCTCTTCGAGGGCATCCCCGATCTCCTCGGCGAACTGCGCTCGCGCGAGCGGCGGCTGGCCGTCGCCACGGGCAAGAGCCGGCGGGGGCTGGACCACGCGCTGGACGCCTCGGGCCTTCGCCGCCATTTCGAGCTTTCGCGCTGCGCGGACGAGGGCTTCGCGAAGCCCCATCCGGGCATGCTGCTCGCCTTGCTCGAGGCGACGGGCGTCGAGCCCGCGCGCGCCCTCATGATCGGCGACACGACCCACGACCTGGAGCTGGCCGCGAACGCGGGAGTCGATGCGGTGGGCGTCACCTACGGCGCCCACGATGCCGGCCTGCTGCGCGAGCGACCCGCGCGCCACCTGGCCGCCTCGGTGGAGGACCTTCGCGCATGGCTGGCCCTTCACGCGTGATCTGCGAGGCCGCGCGCCTCGCCGAGGGCGGCACGGGCGCGCGCTTCGACTGGCCGCCGGCCGGCGGGGCCGGCAAGGCCTTCGCCGTGCGCTACGACGGCAAGGCCGCCGCCTACGTGAACCGCTGCCCGCACCTGGGGGTGGAACTCGACTGGGAACCCGGGGAGTTCTTCGAGGAAACCGGGCTATACTTGATCTGCTCGACGCACGGCGCGATCTTCGATCCGTCCACCGGCCTGTGCGTCGGGGGCCCCGCCCGGGGCGCCCGTCTCGGGGCGATTGCCATCGGGGAGCGGGACGGCCTCGTTCAACTCGTCGATGAACCGCCCGGTTCCGCCGCCGGACCCGGCCCCTCACCATGACCGAACCGACACCGCCCAGCTGGGAGCGCGCCACGCTCGAGAAGCTCGCCCTGCGTGCCCTGGACGAGCAGCGCCGCGCGCGCCAGTGGTCCATCCTCTTCAAGCTGATGTGGTTCACGCTCGTGTTCGTCGTCGTGGCCGCGATGCTCGGCTGGATCGGCGGCGGCTCGAAGGAGCCGATGCGAAGCGGCAAGCACACCGCGCTGGTCGAGCTGAAGGGCGTGATCGGCGTCGAGTCCAAGGCGAGCGCGGACCGGATGATCACCGCGCTCGCGAGCGCCTTCAAGGACAAGAACACGCAGGGTGTCGTCATCCGGATCAACAGCCCCGGCGGCAGCCCGGTGCAGTCGGGCTACATCAACGACGAGATCCGGCGCCAGCGCGCCAAGCATCCCGAGATCCCCGTGCACGTGGTCGTGCAGGACCTGTGCGCGTCCGGCGGCTACTACGTCGCCGTCGCGGCGGACCGGATCTACGTCGACAAGGCGAGCCTCGTGGGCTCCATCGGCGTCATCATGGGCGGCTTCGGCTTCACCTCGGCCATGGAGAAGCTCGGCGTCGAGCGGCGCAGCTACACGGCGGGCGAGAACAAGGATTTCCTCGACCCCTTCGCGCCCGAGAATCCCGCGCACCGCGAGCACGTGAAGAAGATGCTCGGCGAGATCCACGAGCAGTTCATCAAGGTCGTGCGCCAGGGCCGCGGCAAGCGGCTGAAGGAATCGCCGGAGATCTTCTCCGGCCTCATCTGGACGGGCGAGAGGGCCGTGGAGCTGGGGCTCGCGGACGGATTCGGGTCCCTGGAGAGCGTGGCGCGGGACGTGATCAAGGCCGAGCACGTCGTGGACTTCACGCCCGAGGACAACTACTTCGACCAGATCTCGCGCCGGCTGGGCGCCAGCGCCGCGGAATCGGCGCTGCGCTCGTCGCTGGCGGAACTGGCGGCGCGCGCCGCGCCCGCGCTGCGCTAGCCCCGGCCGTGGACGACCTGCGTCGCCGCCTTCGGTCGCTGCTGGGCGCCGGGAAACCGGCGCTGGGCCCCGGCGGGCCGTTCGCGCCCGAGTCGGACCCCGGGGCGGCGAACCGCTTCCTGCTCGCGATCGTCGAGACGCTGCCGGTGGCCGTCTACGCGACGGACCTCGACGGGCGCATCACGCTGTGGAACCTCGCCGCGGAGAAGATCTTCGGCTACACGCGCGAGGAAACGCTCGGCCGCCGCGCTCCCTTCGTCCCGGACGACAAGCGCGAGGAGGCGGAGGCGTTCCGCCACCGCGTGCTGGCCGGCGAGGCGCTCACGAACCTGGAGCTCGAGCGCCGGCGCAAGGACGGAACGCCGATCCACATCCACGGCTCCGCGGCCCCGCTCAAGGAGGAGGACGGCCGGATCACGGGCCTGCTCGTGATGTGCATCGACGCGACCGCGAACCGGCGCGCGGCCGAGGCGCTCCAGCAGCAGCTGCACTTCACGCGCGCCGTGCTCGACGCGATCCCGAACCCCGTCTACGTGAAGGACCGCGACGGACGCTACCAGGTCTACAACCGGGCCTGGGACGAGCTCTTCGGCGGCGGGCGCGACTGGGTCGGCAAGACCGTGCACGACATGTTCGCCTCGCCCCTGGCGCGATTCCACGACGAGCGCGACCGGATCCTCTTCGAGGAGCCCTCTTCGCTGCGCTACGAGGCCGTGGTGCCCACGGCCCGGGGCGAGGAGCGCGAGTGGCTCTACAACAAGGTGAGCTTCGTCGACCAGGCCGGGAACATCGCCGGGCTGATCGGCACGATCACCGACGTGACGCCCTACAAGAACACCGAGCGCGCGCTGGAGGCGAGCGAGGCCCGCTTCCGGGTGCTCGCCGAGAACGGCATCGACCTCATCTCGGTGGTCGCGCCCGACGGCGTGGTGACCTACTGCAGCCCGGCGCTCAAGACGCTGCTCGGCTGGGATCCCGAGGAGTCGATCGGCCGGAGCGTCTTCGATTTCGTGCACCGCGACGACGCGGACATGGTGAGGGCGGCCTTCCAGCGGCTGCTCGTGATGCGCCAGACCCACGAGCCCGTCGAGCTGCGCTTCCGCCACAAGGACGGCCAGTGGCGCACCTTCGAGGCGCTCGGCACCAACTGCGTGGACAACCCGCACATCCGGGGCGTGGTGCTCAACTCCCGCGACGTGACGGACCGCAAGCTCATCCAGCAGCGCATCCAGCACCTCGCCTACCACGACAACCTCACGGGCCTGCCCAACCGCGGCCTGCTGCAGGACCGCCTCGGCCACTCGATCGCGCGCGCCGAGCGCAGCGGCCGCAAGGTGGCGGTGCTCTTCATCGACCTCGACAACTTCAAGAACATCAACGACACGCTCGGCCACGACGTCGGCGACGAGGTGCTGCGGCAGGTCGCGCGCCGGCTCACCGAGTGCGTGCGAGCCGGCGACACCATCGCCCGGCAGGGCGGCGACGAGTTCATCGTCCTGCTCGACAGCCTCGAGGACGGCCGCGACGCCTCGATCGTCGCGCAGAAGATCCTGGGCTCGCTCAGGGCGTCCTTCCCGCTCGGCGGCACCGAGCAGCACGTGAGCGGCTCCGTCGGCATCGCGGTCTTTCCCGAGGACGGCCGCGACGCGCAGACGCTCATGAAGAACGCGGACACCGCCATGTTCCACGGCAAGGGCGTCGGCAAGAACACCTACCAGTACTTCACCTCGCAGATGAACATCGCGGTGAAGCGGCGCATGACGCTCGAGACGGCGCTGCGGCGCGCGGTGCTGCAGAAGGACTTCACGCTGCACTACCAGCCGCAGGTGGACCTGGAGAGCGGCCGGATCCCCGCGGTCGAGGCGCTGGTGCGCTGGCGCACCGAGGACAGCGGTACCGTGATGCCCAGCGACTTCATCCCGCTCGCCGAGGAGACGGGCCTCATCAACGAGATCGGCGAATGGGTGCTGCGCGAGGGCTGCCGCCAGATGAAGGAATGGCTGGACCGCGGCCTCGCGCCCCGGCGCATCGCCATCAACCTCTCGGCGCGCCAGTTCACCGACAAGACCTTCCTGGACACCGTGATGCGCGTGCTGCAGGACACGGGCCTCGACCCGCGCCTGCTCGAGCTGGAGATCACGGAAAGCCAGGTGATGCGCCAGACGGAGGGCATGATCCTGCTGCTCACGCGCCTTTCGGAGATGGGCGTGCACCTGGCCATCGACGATTTCGGCACCGGGTACTCGAGCCTGTCGTACCTGAAGCGCCTGCCGATCCAGAAGCTCAAGATCGACCAGTCCTTCATCCGCGACATCACGGTGGACCCGAACGACACCGCGATCGTCGTGGCCATCATCAACATGGCGCACAGCCTCGAGCTCGACACGATCGCCGAGGGCGTCGAGACGGCCGGCCAGCTCGCGCTGCTGCGCGCCAAGGGTTGCCGCATCGGGCAGGGGTTCTACTTCTCGCCGCCGGTGAGCGCCGAGGCCGTCTATCCGCTGCTCAGGCAGAACAACCTCTACGCGCGCGGCGCGGTGCCGGCGGGCTAGGCGCTTGCCTTCGCCGGGACGGCGAGCACCAGGAAGATGGCGGGGCGACGCCCCGGCGGCGAGGGGCGCTTCTTCCATTCGCCGGCGGTCGCCATCCGGATCGATTCGGACGGGCCCGTGAGGTCCGCCGCCACGGCGAGGCGCGTGTCCGGCCGCAGGGTCGCCACGAGATCCGCCAGCAGCGCGTCGTTGCGATACGGCGTCTCGATGAAGACCTGGGTCTCCCGCGCCCTGGCCGAGCGCGTCTCGAGATCGCGGATGGCCGCCTGGCGCTCGGGCGCCGGGACCGGCAGGTACCCGGCGAACCGGAAGCGCTGCCCGTCCAGGCCGCTCGCCATGAGGGCGAGCAGGATCGACGACGGGCCCACGACGGGCACGACCCGGAAACCTTCGGCGTGGGCGGCGGCGACGAGCTGCGCGCCCGGATCCGCCACGGCCGGGGCGCCGGCCTCCGAAAGCAGGCCCACGCTGCGACCCGCGCGAAGCGGCGCGAGGAGGGCGTCCACGTCCGCGGGCCGGGTGTGTTCGTCGAGGACGCCCATCGCGACCTGGGCCATCGGGCCGGGATGGCCGCAGGCGGCGAGGAAGCGCCGCGCGCTCTTCGCGTTCTCGACGACGAAATCGCGCAGCGCCCGGATCGTCGCGATCGCGGGGGCCGGCAGGACGGCCTCGGGCGGGGTCTCGTCCGAGAGCCCCGCCGGCAGGAGGTAGAGGGTGGGCCCCGGGCTCAAGGCACGCTCGCACCGGCCTCGCGCAGCATGGCCGAGAGCGCGACCAGCGGAAGGCCCACGAGCGCCGTCGGGTCGTCGCCGGTGAGCCGCTCGAGCAGGGCGATGCCCAGGCCCTCGCTCTTCGCGCTGCCGGCGCAGTCGAAGGCGGGTTCGCGCTCGAGGTAGCGCTCGATCTCGTCGTCGGCGAGATTCCGGAACACGACCTCGGTCGGCACGAGCGCCTCGTGCGCGCGGCCCTCGGCGAGCAGGCACACCGCGGTCTGGAAGACCACGGTGCGGCCCCGCATGAGGCGAAGCTGGTCGCGGGCGGCGTCGCGATGGCCGGGCTTGCCGATGGCCCGGCCGGCGAGGTCGGCCACCTGGTCCGAGCCGATGACCCAGGCTCCGGGAAAGCGCGCGAGGGCCGCCTCGGCCTTCGCGCGCGCCAGCCGTCGCGCCGTGCCGGCGCAGGCCTCGCCCGCGCGGGCGGACTCGTCGACATCGGGCGACCAGCTTTCGAACGGGATCCCCAGGCGGGCGAGGAGCTCGGCGCGATAGCGCGAGCCCGAGGCGAGGACGAGAAAAATATCTTTCAAATCAGTTTGTTGTTGACGATTTTTCACCGATTCCCTATTATAGCCGACCATGTCGAACCCGCACCTCATCCACCCCGACCGCCTCACGCCGGCCGGCACCGTCTTCGAGGGCGCCTTGAAGCCCGGCGACCTGCCGCGGCTCGCGCCGGAGCTCGCGAATCCCGAAGGCGAGTTGCGCTACCGCCTCACGGCGCGGCTGGACGCCCAACAGCGGCGGGTGGTGTCGTGTATAATCGACGGTTTCGTTTTTCTCACGTGCCAGAAGTCGATGGACGTCTTCCGGCACGAGATCGCGACAAGGGACCGGCTGGTCCTCGTGGGCTCCGAGGAGGAGCTCCCGCCGATCGAGGGGGAAAGCGACGAGGAGGATTTCGTGGTCGCCACCGACCCCCTCGATCCCGTCGGCCTGGTGGAGGACGCCGTACTCCTCAGCCTGCCGATGGTTCCGCGAAAGCCCGGAGCCGGGTCTTCGGGGGACGAGGAAGAGGAGGCCCGGTCGGGCAAGCCGTCGCCGTTCGCGGCGCTCGCGGGCCTCAAGGCACCGCGCTGAACGCATTCATCAGGAGAACACCATGGCTGTCCAACAGAACAAGAAGTCGCCGTCGAAGCGCGGCATGCACCGGGCCCACGATTTCCTCGTGAACCCGCCCATCGCCGTCGAGCCGGGCACCGGCGAGACGCACCTGCGCCATCACATCTCGCCCACGGGCCACTACCGCGGCAAGAAGGTCGTCAAGACCAAGGAATAGCGTGCCGCCGGGCCCGCCCGGGGCGGTCCGCCGGTTCCGTCCTCGATCGATCTTGTCCGCTCGACGGCTCGTTCCCGGGGCAAGGGCGCCCGCGCCATGAAGACCGTGATCGCCGTCGATGCGATGGGCGGTGACCACGGTCCTTCGGTCACCCTGCCGGCCAGCCTCGACTTCCTCGAAACCCATCCCGAGTCCGAGCTACTGCTCGTGGGCGTGGAGGACGTCGTGCGCGCGGAGCTCTCGCGCCTGGGCGCTGCCTCCCATGCGCGCATCCGGGTCGTCCATGCCAGCGAGGTCGTCGGGATGGACGAGGAGGTGCGCACCGCGATCCGCACCAAGAAGGACTCCTCCATGCGGGTCGCCATCGACCGCGTGAAGGACGGCAGCGCGCAGGCCTGCGTGAGCGCGGGCAACACCGGCGCGCTCATGGGCACCGCCAAGTTCGTGCTGAAGACCCTGCCGGGGATCGACCGCCCCGCCATCTGCGCGGTGCTGCCCACCCGAAAGGGGCAGGTCTACATGCTGGACCTGGGCGCCAACGCCGACTGCACGCCCGAGCACCTCCTGCAGTTCGCGATCATGGCCGCGACCCTCGTCACCGCCGTGGAGGGCAAGGAGCACCCGACGGTGGGCCTGCTCAACATCGGCTCCGAGGAGATCAAGGGCAACGCCGTCGTGAAGGAGGCGGGCGAGCTCCTGCGGGGGAGCAATCTCAACTTCCACGGCAACGTGGAGGGCAACGACATCTACAAGGGCACCACGGACATCGTCGTGTGCGACGGCTTCGTGGGCAACGTCGCGCTCAAGACCAGCGAGGGCATCGCCAAGATGATGGGCGACTTCCTCAAGGAGGAGTACACGCGCAACGTGTTCCGGCGGCTGGCCGCGCTCGTCTCGCTGCCGGTCATCAAGGCCTTCCGCGATCGCGTGGACCACCGCCGCTACAACGGCGCGACGCTGCTGGGCCTGAAGGGCATCGTCGTGAAGAGCCACGGCTCGGCCGACCGGCTGGCCTTCGCCACGGCGCTCTCGCGAGCGGAGTCGGAGGCGGGCCACGGGCTCAACGAGCGCATCGCCGAGGAGATCGCCCGCCTGCACGGCGAGGGCCACTTCGACGCGCCGCGGGCGGCGGCAGGCTAGCGCCCATGCGCCATTCCCGCATCCTCGGCACCGGCAGCCACCTGCCCGACAAGGTCCTCACGAACCGCGACCTCGAGTCGCTCGTCGACACGACGGACGAGTGGATCGTCTCGCGAACCGGCATCCGCGAGCGGCACATCGCGGCCGACGGCGAGACCACGAGCGACCTGGCCCTCCACGCCGCCCGCCACGCGCTGGCGGCCGCCGGGCTCAAGCCGGGCGACATCGACCTCATCGTGCTCGCGACCTCCACGCCGGACATGGTCTTCCCCTCGAGCGCGTGCCTGCTCCAGAAGAAGCTGGGCATCCGCCACGGGGCGGCATTCGACGTGCAGGCGGTGTGCTCGGGCTTCGTCTACGCGCTCGCCATCGCCGACCAGTTCATTCGGGGAAACATGGCCAGGCGGGCCCTGGTCGTGGGCGCCGAAGTCTTCTCGCGCATCCTCGACTGGAAGGACCGCGGGACCTGCGTCCTCTTCGGCGACGGCGCGGGGGCGGTGGTGCTCGGCGAATCCGACACCCCCGGCATCCTCTCGGCGCACCTGCACTCCGACGGCGCCTACGCCGACATCCTGAACACCCCCGGGCACGTGAGCGGAGGCCGCGTACTCGGCGACCCCACGCTCAAGATGGACGGCGGAGCGGTCTTCAAGCTCGCCGTGCGCGTGCTCGAGGAGGCCGCCCGCGAGGCGCTCTCGGCCAACGGCCTCGACGTCGCCGACATCGACTGGCTCGTCGCGCACCAGGCGAACGTGCGCATCATCACCCACACGGCGAGAAAGCTCGGCGTGCCGATGGAAAAGTGCGTGGTGACGGTCGATCGCCACGCCAATACCTCGGCCGCCTCGATCCCGCTCGCCCTCGACGCCGCCGCCCGGGACGGGCGCATCCAGCCCGGGCACCTCGTCCTCATGGAGGGCGTGGGCGGGGGCTTCACCTGGGGCTCTGTCCTCGCGCGCTGGTAATGCACCCATGAAAACCGCCATCGTCTTTCCCGGCCAGGGCTCCCAATCGGTGGGCATGATGGCCGGATTCGCCGACCTGCCCGTCGTGAAGGCCACGTTCGACGAAGCCTCGGACATCCTCGGCGAGGACTACTGGGCGCTCTCGGAGAGCGGTCCCGCCGAGGCCCAGAACCGCACGGTCGTGACGCAGCCCCTGATGCTCATCGCCGGCGTGGCCTGCTGGCGCGCCTGGCGCGTGCAGGGCGGCGCGATGCCCGCGTTCTTCGCCGGTCACAGCCTCGGCGAATACACGGCGCTCATCGCCGCCGGCGCCATCGACTTCGCCGTCGCGCTTCCGCTCGTGCGCCTGCGCGCCGAGGCGGTGCAGGATGCCGTGCCCGAGGGCACCGGCGGCATCGCGGCGATCGTGGGCCTCGATCCCGCCCTCGTCGACGCCGTGTGCGTGGAGGCCGCCCAGGGCGAGGTGCTCGAGCCCGCCAACCTCAACTCGCCGCACCAGGTGGTGATCGCCGGCCACAAGGGCGCCGTCGAACGCGGCATGGCCATCGCCAAGGCGAAGGGCGCCAAGATCACCAAGATGCTCGCGATGAGTGCGCCGTCGCACTGCAGCCTCATGAAGCCGGCGGCCGAGGCCCTCGAGGCCGCGCTCGCGGGCGTGACGATCCTCCCGCCCGCGGTGCCCGTCATCCAGAACGCCGACGTCGCCGCCTTCGACGACCCCCTTCGCATCAAGCGGGCGCTCGTCGAGCAACTCTGCCGGCCCGTTCGCTGGGTGGAGACGCTGCACCATGTCGAGCGGCAAGGCGTTACGCACGTGATCGAGTGCGGGCCCGGCAAGGTGCTCGCCGGCCTCGCGAGGCGTACATCGCACGCGCTGCACGCCGAGGGAATCACCGATAGCGCGGCTCTCGAGACCGCGCTGGCCTGGGAAAGGAATGGACATGCTTGACGGACAAGTGGCGCTGGTGACGGGAGCCTCGCGCGGCATCGGGGAGGCGGTCGCGATCGCCCTCGCCAAGGCCGGCGCGAAGGTGGTGGGCACGGCGACGACCGAGGCCGGCGCCGAGCGCATCGCGAAGGCCATCGCGGACGCGGGCGGGCAGGGCGCGGGACGCGTGCTGGAC
>CAZPLW010000149.1:0-10764 GCA_964587315.1 uncultured Lysobacter sp. | reverse complement strand
ACATCGGGCTCAACGACGAGGTGGCCGCGGGGCTCGCGAAGCAGTCGGGCGACGAGCGCTTCGTGGCCGACGCCTACCGCCGGCTGGTGCAGATGTTCGCCACGGTCGTGATGGGGGTGCCCGACGAGCCCTTCGAGACGGTGCTCGCGCGCCTGCGCAAGCGCCGGGGCGTGGCCAACGACGCCGACCTCGCCGTCGCCGACCTGCGCGCGGTCACGAAGGAGTTCCACCGGATCGTCCTGGAGCGGACGGGGCGCGAGTTCCCCGTCGATCCGCTCGTGCAGCTTCGCGAGGCCATCGCGGCCGTCTTCGGCTCGTGGAACGGCAAGCGCGCCATCGATTACCGCAACGCCGCCGGCATCGCGCACGACCTGGGCACCGCCGTGAACATCCAGGCGATGGTGTTCGGCAACCTGGGCGGCGAGTCGGGCACGGGCGTGGTCACCACGCGCAACGTCACCACCGGCGAGGCGCAGATCGAGGGCGACTGGCTCACCAACGCGCAGGGCGAGGACGTGGTGGCCGGCACGCGGGCGACCCAGCCCATCGCGTCGCTCGGAAAGTTCTCGCCGAAGCTCTGGCGGCAGTTCACCGCGATCTGCCGGCGCCTGGAGCGGCACTACCGCGACGTGCAGGACGTGGAGTTCACCATCGAGCGCGGCCGCCTGTGGATCCTGCAGACCCGCGACGCCAAGCGCACGGCGCAGGCCTCGGTGCGCATCGCCGTCACGCTCGCGCGCGAGCGCCTCATCTCCCGCGAGGAAGCGGTGCGCCGCGTCTCGCCCGCGCAGGTGGACTACTTCCTCCACCCGCAATTCGATCCGGTGGACGTGGCGGCGGCCAAGGCGAGGGGCGACTGCCTCGCCTCGGGCCTCAACGTCTCGCCCGGCGCCGCGAGCGGCGTCCTCGTGTTCGATGCCGACACGGCGGAGCGCTGGGGCGCGAAGGAGGGCAAGGCGGTCGTCATGGTGCGGCCGGAGACGAAGCCCGACGACGTGCACGGCATGCTCGCCTCGCGCGGGATCCTCACCAGCCGCGGCGGGCGAACGAGCCACGCCGCCCTGGTCGCGCGGCAGTTCGGCAAGCCCGCCGTCGTGGGCGTGGTGGCGCTCGAGGTGGACGAGGCCGCCTGCCGCCTCTCGGTCGCCGGGCGCGTCCTGAAGGAGGGCGACTGGGTCTCCGTGGACGGCACGACGGGCGAGGTGTTCGCGGGTGAACTCAAGACCGTGATCCCGGACTTCAAGGACCCGCACCTGCTCACGCTCCTCCAGTGGGCCGACGGCATCCGGCGCCTGGGCGTGTGGGCCAACGCCGACTATCCGCGGGACGCGGAGCGGGTGCGCGCCTACGGCGCCGAGGGCATCGGGCTCGCGCGCACGGAGCACATGTTCTTCGAGACGGAGCGCCTGCCGCTCATGCAGCGCATGATCCTCGCGCGCACGGAAGAGACGAGGGCGGGCCTGCTCGCGGAGCTGCTGCCCTTCCAGCGCGCGGACTTCGCCGGGCTCTTCCGCGCCATGGACGGGCTGCCGGTCACCATCCGCCTCATCGATCCGCCGCTGCACGAGTTCCTGCCCGACCACGACGAGCTGCTGCGATCGGTGACGGAGCTCCAGACGCGCCTGGGCGTCGAGGGCGAGACCGGCGTGCCCGGGGATCCGGCGCTCGCCTCTCAGCTGGCGCAGAAGCGCGGGCTGCTCGAGGCGGTCGAGGCCCTGCGCGAGCAGAACCCGATGCTGGGCCTTCGCGGCGTGCGCCTGGGCATCCACATGCCGGCCCTCGTGCGCATGCAGGTGCGCGCCATCTTCGAGGCGGCGTGCGACTGCGTCGCCGAGGGCGTGCGCGTGCGGCCCAAGATCATGGTCCCGCTCACGGCGATCTCGAGCGAGCTGCGCTTCGAGCGCGAGCAGCTCGAGCAGGAAGCGCGCAAGGTGCTCGCCGAGCGCCGCCGCCGCATCGCCTACGAGTTCGGCACGATGATCGAGGTGCCCCGCGCGGCGATCCGGGCGGACCACATCGCCGAGTACGCCGAGTTCTTCTCCTTCGGCACGAACGACCTCACGCAGACCACCTTCGGCATCTCGCGCGACGACGCGGAGACGGGCTTCCTCACCGAGTACCTCGCCACGGGCATCCTGCTGCGCAACCCCTTCGCCACGCTCGACACGGGCGGAGTGGGCTACCTGATGAAGCTCGCGGTGAAGCGCGGCCGCGAACGGCGCAAGGACCTGCAGGTGGGCATCTGCGGCGAGCACGGCGGCGACCCGGCGAGCATCGCCTTCTGCCACGAGATCGGGCTCGACTACGTGAGCTGCTCGCCCTACCGCGTGCCGGTGGCGCGTCTCGCCGCGGCGCACGCGGCGCTGGGCGTCGGGACCTGAGTCCCGGCGAGGCGGCCGGCCGCGGCGGCATCGCGGCACACCTCGCCGATCACGAGGATGGCGGGGCTGCCGATGCGGGCGCGGCGCAGGTCCTCCACCAGCGTGCCCAGCGTCGTGGCCACGCGGCGCTCGTCCGGGCGCGAGGCGTTCTGCACCGCGACGGCGGGCGTGTCGGGGGGAAGCCCGCCCTCCTGCAATCCGGCGCGGATGGCCCCGGCGCGGGCGATGCCCATGTAGACCACGAGCGTGAGCCGGGTGCGGGCGAGCGAGGCCCAGTCGATGACCGTGCCTTCGCGCTCGTGGCCCGTGACGAACATGACGCCGTGGCAGGCATCGCGATGGGTGAGCGGAACGCCGGCGGCGGTGGCCGCGGCGAGGCCCGAGGTGATGCCGTTCACCACTTCGAAGTCGATGCCGGCTTCGCGAAGGGCCTCGCATTCCTCGCCGCCGCGCCCGAAGACGAAGGGGTCTCCCCCCTTGAGGCGCACGACGGCGCGGCCGGCCCTCGCCTCGGCCACCATCAGGCGCTCGATGAAATCCTGCGGCGTCGACTGGCAGCCGCCGCGCTTGCCCACGTGGACGATGCGCGCGGCGGGGTTCGCGTGGGCGAGCACCTCGTCGCTCGCGAGGTCGTCGGCGAGGACGACGTCGGCCCGCGCGAGCGCCTTCACGGCCTTGAGGGTGAGCAGGTCCGGGTCCCCGGGGCCGGCGCCGACGAGCCACACCTTGCCGTTCATGCGACGCGCCTCGCGGCTTCTTCGTCCGGCGCCGCGGCGGCGAGGGCCATGCGGCGAAGCTCCGGCAGGCACGAGCCGCAATTCGTGCCGCATTGCGTGCGCGATTGCGCCCGCGCGAGGCGCTCGGCGGGCGTGCCGGCGCCGGAGGCGAGCGACGCGAGGATGACCGACTCGGCGACGCCGTGGCACTGGCACACGATGCGGCCCGCGGGCACGAAGCCGGCCGGCGCCTGGCGCGAGGGCAGCAGCAGGTGGCGGCGGATGTCGGCGACGGGACGGCCTTCCTGCAGCCAGCCGCGCAGCCACTCGCCGCTCGCGAGCGCGTCCTGCGCGCCGGAGAGGCGCACGGCCACCAGGCGATCGTCCTGCACGCGAAGGCGGCGCGAGGCGGCGCGGCGCGCGTCGTCGTAGCGGATCGTGTCGTCGCCGGCGAGGTCGAGGATCGCGTCGAGCGCCTCGATCCACGCGGGTTCCGGCGCGCCGCCGTGGGCCGCGCGAACGAGGAGGCCGGGGCGCTCGCCCCCCATGGGCACCACCGTGAGGAAGGCCACCGACGGCGGCAGGGCGCGGACGGCCTCGAGCGTCGCGGTGAGTCGGGCGGCGCCGGCCTGCGCGAACGCGACGAGGCGCCACGAGAGCACGGCCGGCTCCACCTTCACCGCGGCGTGCTTGAGCTCGGGCTGGCGCGAATCCGGATCGAGCGACGGGCAGGTGAGCGTGTTGGTGCCCTCGCTGTCGCGGCCGCCCAGGAAGCGCTTGCCCCAGTGCATCGGCAGCCAGGCCTGGCCGGAGCGCAGGTCCTCGCAGGCCTCCGCGATCACGAAGAGGTGGCCGCGCTTCGACTCGACGCGCACGAGGTCGCCGTCGGCGAGGCCGCGGCGCGTGAGGTCCGCGAGCGGCATGGCGAGGCGCGGCTCCGCGACGTGGCCGAAGAGTTCCGGCACCGTGCCCGTGCGGCTCATCGCGTGCCACTGGTCGCGCAGGCGCCCCGTGGTGAGGCGGATGGGATAACGCGCGTCGGCCTTCTCGGCCGTGGGGCGCCAGGCGCCGGTGAAGAAGCGCGCCTTGCCGGTGGCGGTGGGGAAGCGTCCGTCCTCGTAGAGGCGCACGCGGCCGGCCGTCGCACCTTCCGGGAAGGGCCATTGCTGCGGACCCTGCGCCTCGAGGATCGGCCAGGTGAGGCCGCCGATGTCGAGGTCGCGGCCGCGCGTGGTCTCGCGGTGTTCCATCCAGAGCGACTCGGCGGAGTCGAACGCGAACAGGGACTCGCGGCCGGGGCGCAGGCGGGCCTCGAGGCGACGCGCGAAGTCGACGGCGATCTCCCAGTCGTGGCGCGCCTCGAAAGGCTTCGCGACGGCGGCGCGCACGCGCGAGATGCGGCGCTCGGAATTGGTGACGGTGCCGTCCTTCTCGCCCCAGGTGGTGGCGGGCAGCAGCACGTCGGCGAAGGGGGCCGTCTCGGTGTCGCCATAGGCCTCCTGCAGCACGACGAGCTCGGCCTTCTCCAGGGCGCGGCGCACCGAGGGCAGGTCCGGCAGCGACTGGGCGGGATTGGTGCAGGCGATCCAGACGGCCTTGATCTCGCCCGACTCCAGCGCGCGGAACATCTCGACCGCCGTCCGGCCCGCGGCTTCCGGCACGCGATCCACGCCCCAGAGGCGCTTCATCTCGTCGCGGTCGGCTTCGCTGGCGAGGGAACGGTGCGCGGCCAGCGACGTGGCGAGCCCGCCGACCTCGCGCCCTCCCATGGCGTTGGGCTGGCCGGTGAGGGAGAAGGGGCCGGCGCCGGGCTTGCCGACCTGGCCGGTGGCCAGATGCAGGTTGATGAGCGCCGCGTTCTTCGCCGTGCCGCTCGAGGACTGGTTGAGGCCCTGGCAGTAGAGCGAGAGCGAGGCGGGCGAGGTGGCGAACGCGCGCGCGGCGGCCACGATCTCCTCGGCACGCAGGCCGCAGACCTCGGCGGCGGCCTGCGGCGTCCAGTCGCGCACGGCGGCGCGAAGGGCGTCGAATCCTTCCACGTGCGCGGCGATGTAGTTCCGGTCGAGGAGCTCGTCCCAGAGCATCGCGTGCAGCATCCCGTGGAAGAGGGCGACGTCGGTGCCGGGCAGGAGGGCGAGGTGCTGGTCGGCGAAGCGCGCGGTCTCGGTGCGGCGCGGGTCGACGACGATGACCTTCATCGCCGGGTTGGCGGCGCGCGCGCGCTCCAGGCGCCGGAAGAGCACGGGATGCGCGTGCGCCATGTTGGAGCCGGCGATGAGGACGCACTGCGCGTGGTCGATGTCGTCGTAGCTGCAGGGCGGGGCGTCGGCGCCCAGGGTCTGCTGGTAGCCCGTGACGGCCGAGGACATGCACAGGCGCGAGTTGGTGTCGATGTTCGCCGTGCCGACGAGCGCCTTGGCCAGCTTGTTGAAGGCGTAGTAGTCCTCGGTGAGCAGCTGGCCGGAGACGTAGAAGGCCACGGCGTCGGGACCGTGGTCGGCGATGACCTGCGCGAACTTGTCGGTGGCGTGATCGAGGGCCTCGTCCCAGGTCACGCGATCGCGCTTCGCGGTGCGTTCGGTGCGCAGCTCGGGGTAGCGCGCCCGGCCCGCGGAGGCCGCGGCGCTCGCCGTGAGGTGCAGCGTCATGCCCTTGGTGCAGAGCTGGCCGCGGTTGGCCGGATGGTCCGGATCGCCGCGCACCCCCGTGATGACGCGCGATGAAGGCGATGATGGGGACTGTCCCGCCCCATGGGGACTGTCCCCATCATCGCCTTCGTCTCGCGTCGCGATGATCACCCCGCAGCCCACGCCGCAGTAGCAGCAGGTGGAGCGGGTCTCGGCCTTCACGTCGCGGTCACCTTCTCGGTCGGCGCGCAGGCCTTGGCCTCGAGCAGGCCGGCCTCGGGATCGAGCAGCACGTCGTCGCCTTCCACGCGCACGGGGAAACGCTCGACCTGGCCCACGTCGGGCGCCGCCGCTTCGCCGGTGGCCAGTCCGATGCACCAGTTGTGCAGGGGGCAGGCCACCGACTCGCCGAAGACGATGCCCTGCGAGAGCGGGCCGCCCTTGTGCGGGCACCGGTCGCGCAGGGCGAAGACGCCATCGCCCTCGGTGCGGAAGACGGCGATCTCCACGCCGTCCGGCCGCATCCAGCGGCGCGCGCCCAGCGGCGGGATGTCCTCGAGCTTCGCGATGCGGATGAAGGCCATGTCAGGCTCCCAGCGGCTCGAACTGCTTCACGTCGACGCGGGCCTTCTCCGGCTCGTGCCAGGGGTCGGGCTCGCCGTCCAGGGCGAACTGCAGCCGCTCCCACAGCGCCTTGCGCCCGGCCGCGTCCTCGAGGATCCGCTTCTTCACCGTGTCGAGCCCCACGCGGTTCACGTAGTGCACGGTGCGCTCGAGGTAGAAGCCCTCCTCGCGGTAGAGCTGCAGGAAGGCGCCCGAGTACTCCAGCACCTCCTCGTGCGTCTTCACCTTGCACAGGAACTGGGCGACCTCGGTCTTGATGCCGCCGTTGCCCGCCACGTAGATCTCCCAGCCGGAATCGACGCCGATGACGCCCACGTCCTTGATGCCGGACTCGGCGCAGTTGCGCGGGCAGCCGGAGACGGCGAGCTTCACCTTGTGCGGCGCGTACATGCGCCAGAGGGCCCGCTCCAGCTCCTGGCCCATGCGCGTGGAATCCTGCGTGCCGAAGCGGCACCACTCGCTGCCCACGCACGTCTTCACGGTGCGAAGGGCCTTGGCGTAGGCGTGGCCCGAGGGCATGTCGAGGTCCTTCCAGACGGCGCGCAGGTCTTCCTTGCGCACGCCCAGCAGGTCGATGCGCTGGCCGCCCGTCACCTTCACCGCCGGGATCTCGTACTTGTCGACCACGTTCGCGATGCGGCGAAGCTCCGACGAGGTGGTCATGCCGCCCCACATGCGCGGGATCACGGAGTAGGTGCCGTCCTTCTGGATGTTGGCGTGGCTGCGCTCGTTGATGAAGCGCGACTGCGGGTCGTCCTTCGCCTCGTGCGGCCAGGTCGAGAGGACGTAGTAGTTGAGCGCGGGCCGGCAGGTGGCGCAGCCGTTGGGCGTGCGCCATTCGAGGAAGCGCTGCACGGCGGGGATGGTGAGCAGGTGGTGCTCGCGGATGGCGTCGCGCGTTTCCTGGTGCGTGCGGTCGGTGCAGCCGCAGACGGCCTTCTTCTTCGGCGACTCGGAATAGTCCCCGCCCGCGGTGAACATGAGGATCTGCTCGACGAGGCCGGTGCACGAGCCGCAGGAGCTGGAGGCCTTGGTGTGCTTGCGGACGTCCTCCAGCGTGAAGAGGCCCTTCTCCTTGATGGCCTTCACGATCGTGCCCTTGCACACGCCGTTGCAGCCGCAGACCTCCGCGGTGTCGGGCATGGAAAGCGCGCGGTTCTGCCCCTGGTGGCCCGCGTCGCCGAGATTGGACTCGCCGAACATGAGGCGGTCGCGGATGGGGGCGACGCTCCCGCCCTCGCGCAGCAGCTTGAAGTACCACGTGCCGTCCACGGTGTCGCCGTAGAGCACGGCGCCCACGAGCCGGTCGTCCTTGAGCACGAGCTTCTTGTAGACGCCGGCGGTCGCGTCGGCGAGCACGATTTCCTCGGTCCCTTCGCCGCCGGTGAAATCCCCGGCGGAAAAGAGGTCCACGCCCGTCACCTTGAGCTTGGTGGAGGTGACCGAGCCCGTGTAGCGCGCGATGCCGTACTCGGCCAGGTGGTTGGCGCACACCTTGGCCATCTCGAAGAGCGGCGCGACGAGCCCGTAGGCGGTGCCCCGGTGATTGGCGCACTCGCCCACGGCGTAGACGCGCGGGTCGAAGGTCTGCAGCGTGTCGTTCACGACGATGCCGCGCTGGCAGTGCAGGCCCGCGGATTGCGCGAGCGCGGTGCTGGGCCGGATGCCCACGGCCATCACGACGAGGTCGGCGACGATCTCCTCGCCGGTCTTGAGCCGCAGGGCCTTCACGCGCCCGTCGTCGCCGCCGACGAGCTTCTCGGTCTGCGCCTCGAGGCGGAACGAGAGCCCCTTGGCTTCCAGCGTCTTCTGCAGCAGGGCGGCGGCGGTGCGGTCGAGCTGCCGCTCCATGAGCCATGGCATGAGGTGAACCACCGTGACCCGCATGCCGCGCTTCGCCAGGCCGTTGGCCGCCTCGAGCCCCAGCAGGCCGCCGCCGATCACCACGGCGTCGCGGTACTTGGCGGACGCCGCGATCATGGCCTCGGTGTCGGCGATGTCGCGGTAGGCGAGGACGCCCTGCAGGTCCGCGCCCGGCACGGGCAGCAGGAAGGGATCGGAGCCGGTGGCGAGGAGCAGGCGGTCGTAGGGTTCCTTCGTGCCGTCGGCGGCCTCGACGACGCGGGCCCTGCGGTCGATCTTCACGACCTTCCTGCCGGTGTGCAGGCGGATGCCGTTCTCGCGGTACCACTCGAGGGAATTGAGGACGATGTCCGCCACCTGCTGCTCGCCGGCCAGCACGGGCGAGAGCAGGATGCGGTTGTAGTTCGGGTGCGGCTCGGCGCCGAAGACGGTGATGTCGTAGAGCTCGGGGCGGAGCTTGAGCAGCTCCTCGACCGTGCGCATCCCGGCCATGCCGTTGCCGACGACGACCAGCTTCGGCCGTTCCCCGGGCTTCCTGTAGCCCTGCGATCCGTCGGGCATGGTCAGGCCGCCTTGCGCTGTTGCTTTTCGTAGAGAAATTCCAGCACCGCCCGTCGGCACTCGATGTAGCGCGGGTTCGTGGCCATCGCGAGGCGCTCGCGCGGCTTGGGCAGGTCCACCTCGAGGATGGCGCCGATGGTGGCCGCGGGGCCGTTGGTCATCATCACGATCCGGTCCGAGAGCAGCACGGCCTCGTCGACGTCGTGCGTGACCATGACGACGGTGCTGCCGGTCTTGGCGACGATGCCCATGAGCTCGTCCTGCAGGTGGGCGCGGGTGAGCGCGTCCAGGGCGCCGAAGGGCTCGTCCATGAGCAGCACCTTCGGCTCCATCGCGAGGGCGCGGGCGATGCCCACGCGCTGCTTCATCCCGCCCGAGATCTCCTCGGGGTGCTTGTCGGCCGCGTGCGCGAGGCCCACGAGGTCCAGGGCCCTCTTCGTGCGCGAGGCGAGGTGCAGCTTCGATTCGGTCTCGCCGAACACGCGCTCGACCGCGAGGTGCACGTTGCCGGCGCAGGTGAGCCAGGGCAGCAGCGAGTGGTTCTGGAACACCACGCCGCGGTCGGGTCCGGGGCCGCCGATCTCGCGGTTGCCCAGGAGCATGACCCCGTCCGTGGGCTTGAGGAGCCCCGCGACGAGATTGAGCAGCGTCGACTTCCCGCAGCCCGAGTGCCCGATGAGGGTCACGAACTCGCCCTGCTTCACGGCGAGCGAGACGTCGCGAAGGGCCTCGAAGCGCGTGCCGCGCTTCTCGAAGGTCATGCCCAGGTGCTCGATCTGGAGGTACTTGTCCATGGTGGTTCTCCTAGGCGCGAGCGCCGTAGCTGAAGCGCCTCGCGACGAACACGAGCAGCTGCTCGAGCACGAGGCCCACGAGGCCGATGACGAAGATGGCGATGAGGATGTGCTCGACCTTGAGGTTGTTCCACTCGTCCCACACCCAGAAGCCGATGCCGACGCCGCCGGTGAGCATCTCGGCCGCGACGATGACGAGCCAGGCCACGCCGATGGACAGGCGCACGCCGGTGAGCATGTAGGGGAGCACCGCCGGGAAGAGGATCTTCGTGAAGACCTTCCACTCGGAGAGGTTCAGCACGCGCGCCACGTTGAGGTAGTCCTGCGGCACCTGGCGCACGCCCACGGCGGTGTTCACGATCATCGGCCAGAGGGAGCAGACGAAGATCACGTAGATGGCCGCCGGGTTGGCCGCCTTGAACACGAGGAGACCGATCGGCAGCCACGCGAGCGGGCTCACGGGCTTCAGGAGCGCGATGAGCGGCGCGGCCATGTCCGAGAGGAAACGGAAGCGCCCGATCATGAAGCCCAGGGGGATGCCGACGAGCGCCGCGGCGCCGAAGCCCAGGCCCACGCGGCCGAGCGAGGTGAGGATGTTCCAGCCGATGCCCTGGTCGTTCGGGCCGTTGCGGTAGAACGGGTCGGCGAAGACGGCCACGGCCGCCTTGAACGTGGCGACGGGCGTGGGGAGCCGCCCGAACGACGCCACGAACGCCCACAGGGCCACGAACACCGCGAGGCCCAGGGCCATCGCGAAGACGCGCGCCAGCCACTCCGGCGGCGGGCGGCGGGTCGTGGGGATTGTCCCCTGCTTCCCGGGGACTGTCCCCCCGTCCCGCGGGCCTTCCGAAACGGTCACCTTCGCCCTCACCTGCAACGCCGACGGATGGGCGACGACGCGTCGCGGCGCGTCGGCTCCGGGCTCGGGCGTGTCGATGGTGCTCGCGATCGCGGACATGGCATCCTCCTCAGGCGACCTTGACCTTGAAGCCGCCGGCGTACTTCGCCGGGTCCTTGCCGTCCCAGGTGACGCCGTCGATCAGCTTCGAGGTGCGCATCACGTCCTTGGGCAGGTTCGCCTTCGCCGCGGCCGCGGCCTGCTTGTAGATCTCGATCTGGTTCACCTTCTTCGCCACCGCGAGGTAGTCCGGGTCTTCCTTGAGCAGGCCCCAGCGGCGGTGCTGGGTCAGGAACCACA
>CAZPLW010000148.1:0-10930 GCA_964587315.1 uncultured Lysobacter sp. | reverse complement strand
GCTCGAAGGCGTCGTGGCGGGCCTGCCTCGCGAGACCGACCGCGGCACGCGCTTCCTGCTGGAGGCGGTGCTGGTCGCGACGGAAGGTGCCGAGGTCCCCTCGCGGATCTCGCTCATGTGGTACGCCGGGAAGGGCACGGAGCCGGGGGAAACCACGCCGCCTCCAGCGCTGCGCGCGGGCGAGCGGTGGTCCCTCACGGTCCGCCTGAAGCGCCCGCGCGGCCTCGCCAACCCGCACGCCTTCGACTTCGCGCCCTGGGCTCTCGCGCGCGGCATCCGGGCGACCGGCTACGTGCGCGCGAGACCGGAACCCGTGCTCGTCGACGCGCACGAGCCGGGCTGGCCCCAGTCGCTGCACCGGCTGCGCGGCGACATCCGCGACGCGATGCTCGAGCGGCTGGGGGACGCGCGCTTCGCCGGCGTCCTGGTGGCCCTCGCCGTGGGCGACCAGGACGCCATCGGCGCCGCGGACTGGCAGGTGTTCTGGCGAACGGGCGTAGGGCACCTGGTGAGCATCTCCGGCCTGCACGTGACCCTGTTCGCGAGCCTCGCCTTCGCGATGGTGCGTTTCGCCTGGGTGCGCGTGCCGCCGCTCGCGCTGCGCATCCCGGCGCGCAAGGCGGGCGCGGTCGCGGGCGTGGCCGCCGCGCTGGCGTACTGCCTCGTCTCGGGCTACGAGGTGCCGGCGCAGCGCACGGTGCTCATGCTCGCGGTGGCCGCCGCGGCGCTGCTCGCCGGGCGTCACGGCGGCGCCTCGCGGGTGCTCGCCCTCGCGGTGCTCGTCGTGCTGGCGGCCGATCCCTGGGCCGTGCTGCTGCCGGGCTTCTGGCTGTCCTTCGGCGCGGTGGGCGCCATCCTCCACGCGCTGGCCCTTCGTGCCGGCCCGCCCGGCGCGATCCTGCCCGCCCTGGTCACGCAGGCGGCCGTCACGCTGGCGCTCGCGCCGATGCTGGCGGCGCTCTTCGGCGAGCTGTCGGTCGTCTCGCCGCTGGCCAACGCGTTCGCGATCCCCGTCGTGAGCCTCGTCGTGGTTCCGCTCACGCTGGCCGGGGCCCTCGCGGGCGTGCCCGGGCTGCTGGAAGCGGCGCACGCGCTGATGGAAGTCACGATGGTGCCGCTCGAATGGCTCGCCTCGTGGCCCGGCGCCGTGATCGAGAGCCCCGCGGCGCCGGTCGCCCTCGCGGTCCTCGCGCTCGCCGGCACGCTCGTCGTGCTGGCGCCGCGCGGCGTTCCGCTGCGCCTGGCGGGGTTCGCGCTCGCGTGTCCGCTCGCGCTCTACACGGCGCCCGCGCCGCCGCCGGGCGCCGCGTGGCTCGACGTGCTCGACGTCGGCCAGGGTCTCGCCGCGGTCGTGCGCACGGCCTCGCACGCGCTGGTCTACGACACGGGACCGGCCTGGTCGGACGAGTCCGACAGCGGCGGGCGCATCGTCGCGCCGTTCCTGCGCGGCGAGGGCGTGCGATCGCTCGACGGCGTCGTGGTCACGCACGCGGACGACGATCACGCGGGAGGCGCCGTCTCGATCGCGAAGGCGCGCCGTCCGGCGTGGCTGCTGTCGATCCTCGCCGACGGGGACGAGCGGCACGCCGCCTTTCCCGTCTCGCGCCGCTGCGTCGCGGGCACCGGGTGGGAATGGGACGGCGTGCGCTTCGACGTGCTGCATCCGGACGGCAAGGCCCTCGCCGACGCGCGCCGACGCGAGAACGACCGCTCCTGCGTGATCCGCGTGGCGACGGCCGGCGGGGAGGCGCTGCTCGCCGCGGACATCGAGAAGCTGGCGGAGGCGGAACTGGTCGCGCGCGAAGGGGCGCGGCTGAAGTCCCGCGTGCTGCTCGTCCCGCACCACGGGTCGCGCACGTCGTCCACGCCGCCTTTCCTTGCGGAGGTGGATCCGGAACTCGCGATCGTCTCGGCGGGGTGGCGCAACCGCTTCCGGCATCCCGCGCCGCTCGTGCAGCAGCGCTACGCCGGGCTGGGCATCCGGTTCCTGCGCACCGATGTCGACGGCGCGGTGCGGGTGGAACTGCCGGCCGCGCCGGGCCCGCTCGCGGTGCGCCGCGAGGCGGATGGCGCGCGCTACTGGAGCGACCGCGTCCCTGCCGACCCGCGTTCCCCGTGACGGGCGACGCGGGAACGCCTGCGGGCGCGCTCCCGTTCGATCAGCGGCCGGCCGGGCGCGAAAGGACTTCGATCGACGCCTCGACCAGGGCCCGCGTGCCCACGGCCAGCGCGGCCTCGTCGATGGTGAAGAAGGGCGAGTGGTTCGACGGCCCGGGCCTGTCGCCCAGCGGGGAGGCGGCGAGGAACCAGTACATCGTCGGGATGCCCGCGCCGAAGGCGCCGAAATCCTCGGCCGCCATGATGGGCGGCACTTCGAGCACGCGGCCCGCGCCCGCCGCGCGCTCGAGGGCCGGCCAGACGCGGTCGACCAGCCCCGGGTGGTTGGTGAGGACCGGATAGCCGATGTTGAGCTTCACCTCGGCCGTGAGCCCCGAGGCCTCCGCGATCTTCTCCGCCTTGCGCTTCACCGCCTCGTGGGCGAGGCGCCGGGTCTTCTCGGAGAGGGTGCGGATCGTGCCGCGCAGTTCCGCCGTCTCGGGAATGATGTTCTCGCGGTTGCCGCCCTGCAGCACGCCGATGGTCACGACGAGCGGTCCCTCGTCGACGAGGTTGGCCTCGCGGCTCACGATCGTCTGCATCGACAGCGCGATCTCGGCCGCGACCAGGATCGGGTCCTTGCCGCCCCAGGGCATCGCGCCGTGGCTGCCCTTGCCCTTCACCACGATGTGGAAGTCGTCGCCGCTCGCCATGATCGAGCCCTTGCGCAGGCGGATCGTGCCCGAGGGGGCCTCGCCGCCCACGTGCTGGCCGAGCACCAGTTCCACCTTCGGGTCCTGCAGCACGCCCTCGCGCACCATCAGCGTGGCGCCGCTCGGCGTGCCGTCGGCGTCGCCCCATTCCTCGGCCGGCTGGAAGAGGAAGACGACCGTGCCCGGCAGGTCCTCGCGCACTCTCGAAAGCGCGTCCGCCGCGCCCAGCAGCATGGCCACGTGGGCGTCGTGCCCGCAGGCGTGGGCCACGAAGCTCTCCTTGCCGCGCCAGTCGGCCTTCGACACCGAGGCGAAGGCGAGGCCGGTCTTCTCCTCGACGGGCAACGCGTCCATGTCCGCGCGCAGCGCGATGACCGGGCCGGGCCTGCCGCCCACGAGCACGCCCTTCACGCCGGTCTTCGCGATGCCGGTGCGGACCGTCATGCCGGGCATCGCCGAAAGGGCGGCCGCGACGGTCTCGGCGGTCTTCACCTCCTGGAACGAGAGCTCCGGGTTCTGGTGGATCCAGCGCCGCCAGGCGATCACCTGCGACTCGTACTTCGCCACGAATGCCGTCGCGCGCTCCGCGAGCGTCGGGGCCTGGGCGGCCGCGGCCCCGGGCAGGAGCAGGGCGAGAGCGAAGGCGGCACGGAACTTCCCCATGGCGAATGTCCTCTATGATCGGTGGCGGTCGAATGCGCGATTGTGCCGCACGCCGCACGCCACCGGGGAGCACGCCATGACCGATCGATCACGCCGCCTCACCGTCGTCCGCCTCGCCGCCCTCGCGCTCACGCCCTGGCTGCCGGCGCACGCGCAGCCCGCCCGCCGGCCCACGCCGTCGCTCACGGAAGGGCCCTTCTATCCCACCGAGCCCGCGATCGAGCGCGACGCGGATCTCGCGCGAATCGCCGGCCGCGAGAGCGCGAAGGGCACGCCCCTCGCGTTCTCGGGACGCCTCGTCGACACGGGCGGCCGCCCGCTCGCGGGCCGCGCCATCGAGATCTGGCACTGCGACGCCGCCGGAAACTACCACCTGGTCGGGCAGCGCTCGCCGGACCAGGATCCGGGCTTCCAGGGTTGGGGCGAGGCGAGGACGGGCGAGGGCGGCGACTTCGCGTTCCGCACCATCCGCCCGCCGGCCTACCCGGGCCGCACGCCGCACATCCACTTCACGGTGCGCGACGAACGCGGCCGGCGCGTCCTCACCTCGCAGGCCTTCTTCGAGGGCGATCCGGGCAACGCGAAGGATTTCCTCTACGCACGGCTCGGCGCGGAGGCGAAGCGCGTCACGATGCGGCTGGAGGGCGACGCGCGCGCGCTCGCCGGTTCGCTCGAGGTGGTGCTACCCGCCTGATTCCGGCGCCTTGCGCAGGTCGAGCGTGAAGGGGAAGCGCGGGTTGCGCGATTCCGACGGCAGCGCCATCGGGCCCGGCGTATGCCCCATCGCCTGGAAGCGCGCGACGCGCCGCGCCTCGGCCTCGAGGGCGTTCACCGGGAAGGTCGCGTAGTTGCGCCCGCCGGGGTGGGCCACGTGATACGCGCAGCCCCCGATGGAGCGGCCGTTCCACACGTCCACGATGTCGAAGACGAGCGGGGCCTGCGATTCGATGGACGGGTGCAGCGCCGAGGGCGGCGCCCAGGCCTTGTAGCGCACGCCGGCCACGTACTCGCCGGGCAGCCCGGTGGGCGCGAGCGGAAGGCGCCGGCCGTTGCAGGCGACGGCGTAGCGCGAGTCGTTCAGGTGGGCGGCGCGCACCTGCAGGCGCTCGACCGAGGAATCGACGTAGCGCGCGGTGCCGCTCTGCACCACCTCCTCGCCCAGCACGTGCCACGGCTCGATGGCCTGGCGCAGCTCGAGCTCGATGCCTTCGTAGGCCACGGTGCCGTAGCGGGGGAAACGGAACTCGAGGAAGGGCGCGAACCACTCGAGGCGCATGGGATAGCCGGCGTGGTCGAGGTCCTCGATCACGTGGCGAAGGTCCTGGGCGACGAAGTGCGGCAGCATGAACTGGTCGTGCAGGCGCGTGCCCCAGTCCGTGAGCCGGGCCTTGTAGGGCTCCTTCCAGAAGCGGGCGACGAGCGCGCGCAGCAGCAGCATCTGCGCGAGGCTCATGCGCGAGTGCGGCGGCATCTCGAAGGCGCGGAACTCGAGCAGGCCCAGCCGCCCGGTGGCGGTGCCCGGCGCGTAGAGCTTGTCGATCGAGAACTCGGCGCGGTGCGTGTTGCCCGTGATGTCGACCAGGAAGTTGCGCAGGATGCGGTCGACGAGCCAGGGCTTGTCGTTGGGCTCGCCCGGCGCGAAGAGCGCGTCGAGCTGCTCGAAGGCGATGCCCAGCTCGTAGAGCGCGTCGTCGCGGGCCTCGTCCACGCGCGGGCTCTGGCTCGTGGGCCCGATGAAGGTGCCCGAGAAGAGGTACGAGAGGGCGGGGTGGTTCTGCCAATAGGCGATGAGGGAGCGCAGCAGGTCCGGGCGGCGCAGCAGCGGGCTGTCGGCGGCGGTCGGCCCGCCGATGGTGACGTGGTTGCCGCCCCCGGTGCCGGTGTGGCGTCCGTCCAGCATGAACTTCTCGGTGGCGAGGCGCGCGAGGCGCGCTTCCTCGTAGAGCACCGTCACGTTGTGCTCGAGCTCGTCCCAGTTGGAAGCCGGGTGGATGTTCACCTCGATCACGCCCGGGTCCGGCGTCACCGCGAAACGACCCAGACGCGGGTCGTCGGGCGGCGTGTAGCCCTCCAGGCGCACCGGGCGGCCGAGGGCGCGCGAAGTGGCCTCGACCGCGGATACCAGCGAGACCCAGTCCTCGAGGATCGAGACCGGCGGCAGGAAGACGTGCAGGAAACCGCCGCGCGCCTCGACGCACAGGGCGGTCTTCACCACCTCGCGCGCGGTGGGCTGCGTCGCGGCGGAGGCGACGCGCGGGGCCGAGCGCGCCGGGCGGCGCTTGCCGAGGGCGTCGCGCCGCTCGAATGGATCGGCCGCGATGACGGGGTCCTCCTCCTCGGGCGGCAGGGAGGGCAGCGAGCCCAGGGGCAGGCGCAGCCCCAGGGGCGAATCGCCCTCGACGAGGAAGACGTGGCCGCGCCGGAGCGGCCAGGGCGAGCTCTCCCACCGGGTCGGGAGGGTGGGCTTCGCGCGCGCGGTCGCCTTGAGGGGCAGCACGTAGCCTGAAGGCTGGCCGATGCCCCCGCCGAGCTGCGCCGCGAGCTTGCCGCGCGTGGCCGGGTCGGCGAGATCCTCGGCGAGCGGGTCGACGTTGAGCGGCAGGTTCGACTCGTCGCGCAGGATGCGCCACGGGTCCTCGTAGGCCGGCAGCGCGCAGTCGGGCGACAGGCCCAGCGCCTGCGCGAGCTCCGTCGCGAATCGCCGGGAATCCTCCCGCGTGGCGGGCGTCTCGCTTGCGCCGCCGGGCAGGAGCGCCTCGTCCTCCCAGAGCGGCACGCCGTCGCGCCGCCAGAAGCAGGAAAGGGCCCAGCGCGGCAGGGGCTCGCCGGGGTACCACTTGCCCTGGCCGAAGTGCGACAGTCCCCCGGGGGCGAAGCGCTTGCGCAGGCGCCCCAGCAGGTCGACGGCGAGTTCCAGCTTGCGCGGCGAGAGGGCGGTGTAGTTCCACTCCGGGCCCTCCATGTCGTCGACCGACACGAAGGTGGGCTCGCCGCCCATGGTGAGGCGCACGTCGCCGTCGCGAAGCTCGCCGTCGACCTGCCGGCCCAGGGCGCGGATGTCCTCCCACTGCGCCTGGCTGAAGGGGCAGGTGACGCGCGGGTCCTCGTGGATGCGCTGCACCGACATCTCGAACTGCAGCGTCGACTCGCACACGTCGGTGAAGCCGGTGACGGGCGCCGCGCTCGAGGGCAGCGCCGTGCAGGCGAGCGGGATGTGGCCCTCGCCGGCGAGCAGTCCCGAGGTGGGGTCCAGCCCGATCCAGCCCGCGCCGGGCACGTAGGCCTCGCACCACGCGTGCAGGTCGGTGAAATCCTTGTCCGTGCCGGCGGGGCCGTCGAGAGGCTTCTGGTCGGCGACCAGCTGCACGAGGTAGCCGGAGGCGAAGCGCGCGGCGAGCCCGAAGCGGCGCAGGACCTGCACCAGGAGCCACGCGGAATCGCGGCAGGAACCGGCGGCCTTCGAGAGCGTCTCCTCGGGCGACTGGATGCCGTGCTCCAGGCGGATGAGGTAGTTCACGTCGTGGCGCAGGTCGCTGTTCACGCCCACCAGGAAGTCGATCGTGGTGACGGGGCCGGCGCCGAGATGGCGCGCGCGGGCGCGGTCGATCCAGGCCGTGAGCAGGGGCGTGAGCGGCTCGACCTCGAGGTAGGGGGCGAGCTCGCGGGCGTTCTCCGGCGTGTACGGGAAGGGGAAGTGTTCCGCGGACTTGTCGACGAAGAAGTCGAACGGGTTGATCACCGTCATGTCGGCCACGAGGTCGACGGTGATCGAGAGGACGCGCGACTTGTCGGGGAACACCAGGCGCGCGAGCCAGTTGCCGTAGGGGTCCTGCTGCCAGTTGAGGAAGTGCTTGGCCGGCTCGACCCTCAGCGAGTAGCTCTCGATGGGCGTGCGGCAATGCGCCGCGGGGCGCAGGCGCACCTCGTGCGGGGACAGGTTCACCGCCCGGTCGAACGTGTAGGCGGTCTTGTGGTGGAGGGCGACCTTGATCGTCATGGTTGGCTAAAGCAGTGGAACCGCAGATGAACGCAGATGGCCTGTGATTGGCGGGGAGTCGTCATGGCTGCCTGCATCGCTCCCCTGCAACTATGAATTGATGCCGGTGGATCACTCACAATCCATCTGCGTTCATCTGCGTTCATCTGCGGTTCCACCGCCTTGACGGCGCGGAGCGCCCGACGACGCAGCGTCACTCGAGCCAATCGGGATCGGGCAACTCGCCGAACACGCGCCGAAGCCCACCCCCCCACCGCGAGCGCAGCATGGTGAAGTAGGGATCGCCCTCCCGGATCCTCTGCTGCAGCCCCACGCGAAGCGAATCGCGCGGCAGCCAGAGCAGGTCGATGGGCAGGCCCACGGAGATGTTGGACTTCATCGTCGAGTCGAACGAGATGAGCACGCACTTGGCCGCTTCCTTCTGCGGCGTGCCGGTGTTCACCACGCGGTCCAGGATGGGCTTGCCGTACTTGGACTCGCCCAGCTGGAAGTAGGGCGTCTCGTCGGTGGCCTCGATGAAGTTGCCCTGCGCGTAGACGTGGAAGAGGCGCATGCCCTCGCCCTTGATCTGCCCGCCCACGAGCATGTTCGCGCCCGCGTCGATGTTGCCCTGCATGAGGAAGGGGCCGTCCTTCCGCTGCATCTCCCGCAGCGCGTCGCCCACGAGCTGGGCGGCGTCGTACATCGAGTCGACGTTCCAGATGGTCGGCTCGCCCTCCGGCGCGTGCCGGTGGCGGTCCAGGATGTTCACCACGCCCTGGGTCATCGCGAGGTTGCCCGAGGAGAGCACCACGATCACGCGGTCGTCCGGCTTCTCGAACACGCGCATCTTCGCGAAGGTGGAGACGTGGTCCACGCCCGCGTTGGTGCGGGAGTCGGAGGCGAAGATCATCCCGGCTTCGAGGCGCAGGGCGACGCAGTAGGTCATGGGAGGGAAGGGGCGTGTCGGCGGAAGGGCCCATCATAGCGCGGCGACCGTCCGGGACGTCGCGGGGGGCGCGATCACTGCGGCAGCGTCGGGGCGAAGAAGCTGCCCTGGATGTGCGCCCCGAGCTCCTGCATGGCGTCCAGGTAGTCGGTGAGGTACTCGTGCAGCCCGCCCGCGAAGATGTCGGAGATGCGGCCGTAGCGAAGCTGCGAGAGGATCTGGCCGGCGCGCCGCTGCGTCTCGGAGGAGCGGTCGTTCTTCACGACCTCCAGCGTCTCGCTCACCTGGCGCATGCAGAAGGCGAGGCTGCGCGGCAGGTCGTCGCGCAGGATGAGGAGTTCGGCCAGCTTGATGGGCGTGATCGCGTCGCGGTAGACCTTGCGGTAGGCCTCGAAGGCGGACACCGAGCGCAGCACCGCGGACCACTGGTAGTAGTCGACGGCCCGGCCCACGTCCTTCACGCTCGGCAGGAGGATGTGGTACTTCACGTCGAGGATGCGGGCCGTCGAGTCGGCGCGCTCGATGTGCGTGCCCAGGCGCGTGAAGTGGTAGGCGTCGTCGCGGCGCATGGTGCCGAAGGTGACGCCCCGGAACAGGTGGCTCCTTTCCTTCACCCAGTCGAAGAAGGCCGAGATGCCGCGCGCGTTCATGCGCGCCTCGTCCATCTGCTGCATCTCGAGCCAGGTGGCGTTCACCACCTCCCACATCTCCGAGGTGAGGGCGCCGCGCACGGCGCGGGCGTTCTCCCGGGCCTGCTTGGCGCAGGAGTAGATGGAGGAGGGGTTCTCGGGGTCGAGCGCCATGAAGTGCAGCACCTCCTTCGCGCACACCTCCTCGTGGCGGCCGGAGAAGGGGAAGAGGGTGCCGGTGATGTTGAGGGGCGCGAACCATTCCTGGTCCTGCAGGCGGGGCTCCTTCACCAGGAGCGACATGCGCCAGGTGACGTCGAGGACGCGGGCGGTGTTCTCCGCCCGCTCGACGTAGCGGCTCATCCAGTAGAGGTTCGAGGCGACTCGGGAGAGCATGTTGGCCTGGCGGGGGTAAGGCGTTGGAACCGCAGATGAACGCAGATGAACGCAGATGACTTGAGATTGGCGGAAAGCCGTCATGCCTGCGATCGTTCCAACACCGATCGAAGGACATGACGCCGCTCGACCACTCACAAGCCATCTGCGTTCATCTGCGTTCATCTGCGGTTCCATTCGCTTTCGCATCAATCGACCACCCACGTGTCCTTCACCCCGCCGCCCTGCGACGAGTTCACCACCAGGGACCCCTCACGCAGCGCCACGCGGGTGAGGCCCCCCGGCACGAAGCGCACCTCGGACCCGGAGAGCACGTAGGGCCTCAGGTCGATGTGCCGCGGCGAGAGGGATTCCCCGCAGAAGGTGGGCACGAGCGACAGCGAGAGCGTGGGCTGGGCGATGAACCGCTCCGGCGCATCCAGGATCCGCCGCCGGTAGTTCTCGATCTCGTCCTTCGAGGCCGTCGGCCCCACGAGCATGCCGTAGCCGCCGGACCCCTGCGTCTCCTTCACCACCAGCTCGCCCAGGTGCGCGAGGGTGTAGGCGAGGTCCCCGGGATCGCGCAGCTGGTAGGTCGGCACGTTGCGCAGGATCGGCTCCTCGCCCAGGTAGAAGCGGATCATCTCCGGCACGTACGGGTAGAGCGACTTGTCGTCGGCGACGCCCGTGCCGATGGCGTTCGCGAGCGCGACGCGGCCCGCGCGGTACGCGGCGAGCAGGCCCGGCACGCCCAGCATGGAGTCGGGCCGGAAGGCGAGGGGATCGAGGAAGTCGTCGTCGATGCGGCGGTAGATCACGTCCACGCGCTGCGGTCCCTGCGTCGTGCGCATGAAGACCGTGTCGTCCTGCACGAAGAGGTCCTGGCCCTCCACCAGCTCGATGCCCATCTGCTGCGCGAGGAAGGCGTGCTCGAAGTAGGCGCTGTTGAAGTGGCCGGGCGTGAGCAGCACGATCACCGGGCTCTCCACGTCGCGCGGCGCGACCTCGCGCAGCGTCTCGAGCAGCAGGTCCGGGTAATGGTCGACGGGACGGATGTGCTGGGTCGCGAAGAGCTCCGGGAAGAGCCGCATCATCATCTTGCGGTTCTCGAGCATGTACGACACGCCCGAGGGCGTGCGCAGGTTGTCCTCGAGCACGTAGTACTCGCCGTCGGCGTTCTTCACGAGGTCCACGCCCGCGATGTGGGCGTAGACCCCGCCGGGCACGTCGATGCCCACCATCTCCGGCCGGTACTGGCTGTTGCCCAGGACCTGGTCCTTCGGGACCTTGCCCGCCGCGAGGATCTCGCGGTCGTGGTAGACGTCGTGCAGGAACCGGTTGAGCGCCGTCACCCGCTGCCTGAGGCCGGCGGCCAGCACGTCCCAGCGCTCGGCGGGTATCACGTGCGGGACGATGTCGAAGGGGATCAGCCGCTCGGTGCCCGAGGCCTCGCCGTAGACGGCGAAAGTGATCCCGACGCGGTGGAAGAGGAGGTTGTTATAGAAGCCCTTCTTGATGAGCAAAATGA
>CAZPLW010000147.1:0-11014 GCA_964587315.1 uncultured Lysobacter sp. | reverse complement strand
GGCCGGCGCGGCGCTCGCGATGCGCTCCTGCCTCGCGCCCGCCTCGCGCCACGCGGGCCGGATGCGATCGAGCGTCTTCTCCGCCGCCTGCTTCACGCGCGGATCGGCGTGGGCCAGCTCGGCGCGCACCGTGGGCTCCGTGTCCACCGCCTTCGCCCACAGGCCCTCGAGCCGCCCGAGGAACCGGATCTTCGCCTCCGCGTTCGCGTTCGCCGCGAGCCAGGCCGCCAGCTGCTTCGCCTGGTCCCGGTCGTCCGCGTAGGCGAAGGCGACGGGCGTGAGGCAGCGATCGAAGTCGGGGCCGGGCGTTCCGCTCGTGAGCACCGGGTCGCACAGCGGGAACCAGAGCGGGAACGCCGTGCGCGCCGCCTCGGCGGACTTGCCTTCGCCGCGCGTGTCCATCGCGCTGCCCAGGATCTCGAGGGCGCGTTCTCGCTGCGCGGGGCTCGCCTGCGAGTCCTGCGCGAGCGCGGCGAGCTCCCGGAGCCCCAGCGGCGTCTTGCCCGCCACGCGCCACAACGCCGAGAGCGCCATGTCGCGCCGGTCCGCCACGCCCAGCAGCACGGCGGCGCGCGGCACCCACTTGGCGAGGGAGGCCGCGTCGTCCTGGTAGCCGAGCAGGTCCCACGCGAGCGAGACGATGTCCTTGTCCTGCGATCCCGCGAGCTGCAGCAGCTGGTCCGTCCAGTCGTCCGGCCGCGGCGAGAAGCGGCCCACGGCGCGCATGAGGACCGCGGCGCCCGGCGAGCCGCGGCGGATCTCGGCCTGCATCGGGGCGAGAAGCGAGCGGTCCTTGGTGTCGGCGAGCCGGTCGAACGCCGACTTGGCCAGGTCGACGTTGTTGCGGGATCCGCCGCGCTTCGCCGCCAGGGAGGCTTCCTCGAGGTACGGCAGCATCGCGGGCAGCAGCGGCAATGGCGGGTCGATGCCGATGAGGCCGCGGCCGGCCAGGAAGCGCACGTAGGGCGTTCCCCCACCCTCGCGCAGCACGCGGCGGCGCGCGGGGGCGAGCTCGGACTGCGGGACCTTCATCGCCGACAGGGCGCCGGCGGCGTGCATCGCGACGGCGACGTCGGGGTCGTCGAGCGCTTTCATGAGCGCCGGCTTCGCGCCGGCGTACGCGGCAGCATCGCGGCCGGCCAGGTTCCACAGGGTGTTGGCCGCGGCGAGGCGCACGGCCGCATCGGAGTCGGCCAGGTGCCGCGCGAGGACGGGCGTCGTGGTGGCCGCCTCCTTGGGACCGAGCGATTCGGCCGCCTTCACCTGCTCCAGCGGCTTGCCGTTCGCGAGGACCTTCAGCGACTCCTCGCGTTGCTCGGCGAGGAACTTCGAGGCGAAATCGGACTGGGCGGGCGCGGGCAATGCCAGCGCGGCGAGCAGCATCGTGAGGGGCAGTCGTCGCACGGAACCTCCCAGCCGCAGGGTGACGCGCCGATGATAGCGGCGGACTCCCGGCGGGGCTAGTTCGCGTGCACGGCGGGGCCGGAGGGTGCGCCGACCGGGTTCCAGCAGGCGAGCGCGCGGGCCCCGTCGCGATCGAGCGGCGGGCCTTCCGCGCGGCACCGGTTCGTGGCCGATCCGCAGCGCTCGGCGAAGGCGCAGCCGGGCGGTGCCGTCGACAGGTCCGGCGGCGCGCCGCCGATGGTCGGCAGCGGCCGGCCGCGATGCTCGGCCACGGCCATCGAGGCGAGCAGGCCCGCCGTGTAGGGATGCCGCGGGGAGGACACGAGCTCGCCGACGGCGTTCTCCTCCACGATGCGCCCGGCGTACATCACCGCGATGCGGTCGGCGACCTCGATCGCGGCGCCGATGTCGTGGGTGACGAAGACCACCGACATGCCCGTCTCGCGCTGCAGCTCGCGAAGCAGCAGCAGGATCTGGATCTGCACCGTGGCGTCCAGGGCCGTCGTGGGCTCGTCGGCGAGCAGGATGCGCGGCCGGCACGCCAGGGCGAGCGCGATCATCGCGCGCTGGCGCATGCCGCCGGACAGTTCGTGGGGATAAGCGTCGAGCCGTCGCGCGGCCTGCGGGATGTGCACGCGCTCGAGCATCTCCAGCGCCCGCTTGCGCGCCGCGGCGCGATCGAGCGGTTCGTGGGCCCGCACGCATTCGGCGATCTGCTCGCCGATCGTGTAGACCGGGTCGAAGGCGAGCCCCGGCTCCTGGAACACCATGGAGACGATGCCGCCGCGATAGCGCTGCAGGTCCCGGCCTTCCAGGGCGAGCGCGTCGCGGCCGCCGACGCTCACCGACCCCGTGACGCGCGTCGTGCGCGGCGGGTTGAGGCGAAGGAGCGTGCGCAGCGTGACGCTCTTGCCCGATCCCGATTCGCCCAGCAGCGCGAGCACCTCGCCCTCGGCCAGGTCGAAGCTCACGCCGCGCAGCGCGTTCACCTTGCGCTCGCCCTCGAAACGGACGTCGAGGTCGCGCACGGAAAGCAGCGGCGCGCTCATTCGTCCCCCCGCGCCACGGCCTCGAGCACGTCGTCGAGATGGCAGGCGGCCCAGTGCCCCGACGAGGTCTCGCGCAGCGCCGGCTCCGTGGCGGCGCACACGGCCTGCGCGTACGGGCAGCGGTCCCGGAACCGGCAGCCGCTGGGCGGATCGATGGGGTTGGGCGGGTCGCCCGAGAGCGAGGGCTTCTCGGTGCGGTGCGCGGGATCCATCGACGGCACGCTGGCGAGCAGCGCGCGCGTGTACGGGTGCCGCGGCGCACCGTAGAGCGCCTCGACGGGGCCCAGCTCCACCACGCGGCCCAGGTACATGACGAGCACGCGGTCGGCGACGTAGTTCACGACGTGCAGGTCGTGGGAGATGAAGACGTACGTGAGGCCGCGCTCGGCCTTGAGTTCCTGCAGGAGGTTGAGCACCTGCGCCTGCACGGACTTGTCGAGCGCCGCCACGGATTCGTCCAGGATTACGAGCCGGGGCTCCAGGGCGAGGGCCCGCGCGATGTTGGCGCGCTGGCGCTGGCCGCCGGAGAGCTCGTGCGGATAGCGCGGGCCGAACTGCTCCGGCGAGAGCCCCACGCGCGCGAGCAGCGAGCGCGAGCGGGCCAGGGCCTCGGCCTTCGGGACGCCGTGCACCTGCGGGCCGTAGGCGATGGCGTCGAGCAGGTTCAGGCGCGGGTTGAGCGAGGCGAACGAATCCTGGAATACCATCTGCACGCTGCGGCGGAAGGCCTTCATCTCGAGGCCGCCGTACTCGCCCACGCCCTCGCCGTCGAAGACGAGCTCGCCCGCGTCCGCGTCGATGAGCCGCGCGATGAGCCTCGCCGTCGTCGACTTGCCGCAGCCCGACTCGCCCACGATGCCGAGCGTCTCGCCCTTGGCCACCGCGAAGCTCACGCCGTCGACGGCGTGCACCCGGCGTCGCGTGCGCTCGAAGAAGCCGCCGCGCACGGGGAAGTGCTTGACCAGGTCGCGCACGATGAGCAGGGGCTGGCCCGGCCCGCCGCGGTCCGCCTCCCGCGCGCGCGCGGCGCTCATCGCTTGAGATCCATGGCCGAGCGCACGCTGTCGGCCAGCAGGTTGAAGGCGATGGACGTGACGAAAATCATCGCCCCCGGCAACGCGGCCACCCACGGGTTCACGTAGATGGCCGAGCGCAGCGTGTTCAGCATGAGGCCCCACTCCGGCTCCGGCGGCTTCACGCCCAGGCCCAGGAACGACAGGCCCGAGGCGAGGATCATGGAGACGCTCACCAGGCCCGTCGCGTACACGAACACCGGCCCCAGCACGTTGCCCAGCACGTGCACGCGGATGATCGAGAAGGTGCCGGCGCCGCTCATGCGGGCGGCATCGACGTAGTCGAGCTTCCTCACCTGGGTGGTGACGCTCTCGGCCACGCGCACCACCTGCGGGACGAACACGAGGGTAAGGGCCAGGATGCTGTTGCTCACCCCCGGCCCCAGCGCGCCGCACACCGCCACGGCGAGGAGCACGGAGGGAAAGGCGTAGAACACGTCGAGCACGCGCATGATGAGCATGTTCGCGCGCCCGCCCACGTAGCCCGCGAAGAGGCCGACCGAGGTCCCGATCGCGAAGGCGAAGAGCACGGGCAGCACGCCCATCAGGAGCGAGATGCGCCCGCCCAGCATGAGGCGCGAGATCATGTCGCGCCCCAGCTCGTCGGTGCCCAGCAGGTTGCCCTCGGTCCCGAGGGGCAGCAGGCGCTTCACCATGCTGCCCTTGTACGCGTCCGCGGGCGAGATCCACGGCGCGAGGACGGCGGCCGCGACGATGGCGAGGAGCACGGCGGCGGCGGCGAGGGCGACCGGGTCGCGCGCGAGGCGCCGCAGCACGCCGGACCAGTAGCCGTGACCGCGCTGCGCGACGGGCGGCAAGGCGATGACGACGGGTTGCGCGAGCACGGTAGCCACGGCCCCGCCCGGCTCAGGCACGGGCCATGCGCGGGTCGATGAACGGCTGCAGCAGGTCGACCAGCAGGTTGAGCACGACGAAGAAGAGGCACAGCACGAGGATCGTCCCCTGCAGCAGCGGGATGTCGCGCTGGAAGATCGCCGTGTTGAGGAGGAAGCCCGTTCCCGGCCACGAGAACACCGTCTCCACGAGGATCGAGCCGCCCATGAGATAGCCCACCTGCAGGCCCGCGACCGCGAGCACGGTGGGCGCCGCGTTCTTGGCGACGTGCCGGAAGATGGCGCCGGTGCCCAGGCCGCGCGCGCGAAGGGCGACGACGAATTCCTGCCCGAGCGTCTCCGAGACGAGGGCCCGCACCGTGCGCGTGATGATGCCCATCGGGATCACGCACAGCGTCGCCGCCGGCAGCACCAGGTGCTTCAGGTGCTCGGTGTCCCACGCCCACGCGCCCGAGCCGTCCGGGCCGGCGCCCATCGCGGGGAACCAGCCCAGCTTGATCGAGAAGAAGATGGTGAGCACGAGGCCGAGCCAGTAGTGCGGCACGCTCACGCCCACGACCGAGAGTGCGCTCGCCACGCGGTCCACCCAGCTGCCAGCGCGGTACCCCGCGAGCGCGCCCAGCACGCAGCCCAGCCCCACGCCGACGAGCGCCGCCACGCTCGCGAGCACCAGCGTGTTGCCGGCCGCCGTGACCACCTCCGATGCCACCGCCCGCCCGGTCGCGATGGAGGCGCCCAGATCCCCTTGCACCGCCCGCGCGAGCCACAGCCCGTACTGCACGGGCACCGGCCGGTCGAGGCCGTAGGCCGACTTGAGCGACTCCACGACGTCGGCCGGCGCGTCGGCCGGGGCGATCGCGTTGAGCGGATCACCCGGCGCGAGGTACACGAGCAGGAACGTGACGAGCGACGCCCCCAGTGCCGTGGGCACCGCGTACGCGAGGCGCTTGAGGAAGTAGGCGAACATCGGCGAAGGCGGGGCTCAGAGCCCGATCGTCGTCAGGTCCTGGAACCAGTGCTGCGCCTGCACGAACTGCTTCACCTTGGGCGACAGGGCGTGCGGGTTCGTGTCGTGCACGACCCACAGCATCAGGGCCTGGTCGACCATCTGCTCGTGCACGTACGCGAGCAGCTTGTCCTGGTCCTGCGGCTTGTCGAAGCCCGCGCGCATCTTGTCGATGGCGGTGTCGATCTTCGGGTCCGCGAGCCCGCCCCAGTTCACGCCGTTGGGCGCGATGTACTTGCTGTAGGCGAAGCGCGTGATCGCGTAGAACGGGTCGGCCGTCACGTAGCCCAGGTTGATCGCGGTGATGCCCTTGCCCGCGTTCATGTCGGCCTTGGCGCCGCTGCGCCAGTGCAGGTACAGGTTCTCGAGCTCCACGACCTCGAACTCGAGCTGGATGCCGATCTCGGCGAGGCTCTGCTGGATGAACTCGTTCATGGGCAGCGAGAGCATCTGGCCCGTGCCGCCCTGCGCGATGATCACCTTCGCCTTGAGCGGCTTCGCCTTCGAGTAGCCAGCTTCCGTCATCAGCTTCTTCGCCGCGGGGAGGTCGTACTTGATCGCGAAGGTGGGCTTGCCGAACCACGGGCTCGTCGGATCGAGCTGGCCCTGTGCGGGCCTGGCGACGCCGGTCATCCGCCTCGCGATTGGGTCCGGGGCGGTAGCGAGGGTGGCGGCCTTTCGCCCGCGGATGTCCGTCCAGGGCGAGCCCGGGTACGTGCTGAAGTGGTAGGGCCACACGTGCGGCGTCACGTTCTGCACGACGCGGAAGCCCTTGGCCTTCAGCTGCGGCAGCACGTCCGGCGGCGGCGTCTCGATGAGGTCGACCTGGCCGTTGAGGAGCGCGTTGGCGCGCGTGAGGGCGTCCGGGATCGGGACGAGGACGAGGCGGTCCGTCTTCGGGATGCGGGCCTTGTCCCAGTAGTCGACGTTCTTCACCAGCTCGGCGCGCTCGCGCGGCACCAGCTTGTCGAGCTTGAAGGGGCCGGTGCCCGAGGGCTGCATCGCGACCTTCGCCCAGTCCTTGCCCAGCTTCTCCCACTGCGCGGGGCTGCCGACGAGGAACCACGGCAACTCGTAGGGGAAGAGCGAGTTGACGTCCTTCGTGGTGATCTCGACGGTGAAGTCGTCGATCTTGCGGTACTTCGCGACCGACGGGATGCGCGGTCGCACCTGCGCGCCCTGCTTCGCGTCGAACTGCGGCGACTTGTCGTTCAGCACCTTGTCGAGGTTCCACACGACGGCGTCGGCGGTGAAGGCGGAGCCGTCGTGGAACTTGACGCCCTTCCTGAGCGTGAAGCGCCACACCTTGAAGTCGTTCGGGTCGACCTTCCACGCGGTGGCGAGGCCGGGCACGAGCTTTCCGGGGCGCGTGCCGATGTTGGCTTCCCACGCGATGAGCGGGTCGTAGAGCGTGTGCCCCGTGAACTGGTAGGCGCCCGCGCCGCGGTCGGGCTGGCCGGTGGTGAGCGGGATGTCGGCCATCGAGATGCCGTAGCGGACGACGGACTGCGCCAGGGCCGGGGCGGCGAGGGCGAGGGCAAGCGGCGCGGCCAGAAGCCAGCGCCCCAGCGTGCGGGACAGGGGTCGCATCGCGATTTCTCCAGGTGAGGGATGCAGGACAACTGCATCCGCCGTGCCAGAAGGCGAGCGGCCGGCGTTCTATTTCATAACGCGCTGTTGCCTATCGGGAATTTTCCGGGGTTGCCCGGGGTCGCGGGCAAGCTATGCGGCCAAAGGCTCATGGCAGCCCCGCACGCAAATCGGGCCGCGGCACCGATTCGGGGCGTGACCGGGCCGCTCGCCCCACACCGTCGCGTCAGCGTGCGGCGGGCGCGAAGCCCTTCTCCACGGCGCCCATGAGCGCTTCGGCCGCGATGCGCTGCCGCCGCTCGTCGCTCTCTCCGCAGAAGAACCGGCACCAGCCGTCCGTGGGCGACTCGAAATCGCAGTGAGTCGCCTCGGCGACCACCGTGTCGCCGGCGGGCTGCGCGAACGCCTTGGCCCAGGGCGCGGCGCTCGCGTAGGCGTTGCACGGCATCGCGGTGGCGCGAATGAGCGTCGCCGGAATGCGCAGCGCCCTCGCGGCTTCCAGGCCGCGGCGATCCGGCAAGTCGACGGGGTCCAGGCCGATCCAGCCGGCCACGCCGGGCGCATCGGCCGCGAGGATCGACCACAGGCCGCCCATCGAGAAGCCCACCAGCATCACGCGCTCGACGGGCGCGGAGAACCTGCCGGCGCGCAGCATCGCGACGATCTCGCGCACGGCGGCGGCGTTGGTGGCCGCGTCGAGGGGCGCAGGCGCATCCAGCGTCACCGCGACGAAGCCGCGGCTCGCGAGCGCATCGGCATGGCCCGCCATCGTCTCGCGCGAGCGCAGGAGGCCGTGCATCAGCACCACGCCGCCGCGCGGTATCGCCCCGGGCGAGGCCAGGTGCACGTCGAGCGAGACGGTCGTCGCGGTCACGGGAACGTCCATCGTCCGCCGCTCGTTCGCGCCGGCGGCGAGCGCCAGCAGGAGAAGGACCGCCGCGAAGCCGGACCTCATGAAGCCAGCATCCCGCCGTTCGCCTCGCCCAGGGCCGGGGACGCCGCGCGCCGGCCCGGTCCGCGGTAGGCCCGGGCGAGCGGCACCGGCATGGCCTCGAGCACGTGGCCCTCGATCGCCACCTCGCGGCCGAACACGCCGCGCGCGAGCAGGTGCAGGTCGCGCACCGCCTCGTCGAGAGTGCGCACGACGTTCACGCAGCAATCGGCCGCCGCGAAGAGCGGCTCCCAGTGCGACGCCGGCTTCTGCGCCAGCAACCGCGCCACGCCGGCGAGGGTCGCGGCGGGATCGTGCGAGTCGTCGCGCAGCGCACCGGGCAACTCGATCGCCTCGCAGAACGCCTGCCAGAACTTGTTCTCGAGCGCCGCGACGGCGAGATGCCGGCCGCACGCGGCGCGGTAGATGCGATAGCGCGGCGAAGCCCCGGTGAAGAGGCCGGCGTTCGCGCGCGGCCAGCGCCCGCTCGCCTGCCCCTCGGCGAGGCCCCAGAAGAGGAACGGCAGCAGGTTCTCCGCCATGGCGATGTCGAGGAAGCCGCCCTCGCCCGTGCGGTCGCGCTGCCGCAGCGCGAGCAGGATGTTGATCACCGCCGGATAGGAGCCGCCCGCGATGTCGGCGAGCAGCACGGGCGGCATGCCCGGCGAGCCGTCGGCGCCGGCGCACAGCGACAGCACGCCCGAGCCCGCCTGGTAGTTGAGGTCGTGGCCCGCGCGCGCGGCGTCGGGGCCGTCCTGCCCGTAGCCCGTGATCGCGCAATAGACGACGCGCGGGTTGGCGGCGCGCCACGCGTCGTAGCCCAGGCCCAGCCTCGCCATCACGCCGGGACGGAACTGCTCGAGCACGACGTCGACGCCCGCCGCGAGCGCGAGGAGCGTGGCGGCCGCGCCGTCCTGCCGCAGGTCCACCTGCAGCGAGCGCTTGCCGCGATTGAGCAGCGCGAAGTTCACGCTCTCCTCGCCGACGAAGGGCGCGTAGGCGCGCATGTCCTCGCCGCCGGGCCGCTCGACCTTGATCACTTCCGCGCCGGCCTCGGCCAGGATGAGGCTCGCGAGCGGGCCGGGCAGCAGCGTGGAGAAGTCGAGGACGCGAATGCCTTCGAGGGGGAGCATGGTCAGCGGGTGCGCGGCTTTCTTTCGAGCAGCAGATCGTACAGGGCCTGCGCCGCGAGCGAGAGGCCGCGATCGGCGCGGCGGACGAGGTAGAGCGTGCGCGCGAGCCCGGGAACGGGGACCGGCCGGTGCACGAGGGCGTCGCGCTCGAAGGCGAAGAGCGTGAGCGCCGGGACCACGGTGATGCCCACGCCCTCCTCGACCATTCGCGAGACGGTCGTCAGGTGCTCGACCTCCAGCACGGTCGCCATCGCCTGCGGGGCGAGCGCCGCCTCGAGGTGCTGGCGCACGCTGCTCGCGCGCGAGAAATGGATGAAGGGGTGGCCGGCGAGGTCCTTCACGCCGATGCGCGCCTTGCGCGCCAGCGGATGGTCGTGGCGGCAGACGAGGTGGAAGCGGTCGCGGCAGAGCGGCTGCACCTTCCATTCGGCGCTGCCCGGGCTGGTGGCGGCCACGGCGAAGTCGGCGCGGCCGGCGCGCACGAGGGCGAGGCATTCGTCGGAGAGCGTGTCGTGCAGCGCGAGGTCGATGCCGGGATGCTCGCGCCGGAACTCGGCGAAGAGGCGCGGCAGCCACCCGGCGGCGAGCGACGGCAGCGCCGCCACGCTCACGCGGCCGCGCCGCAGCGCCACGCGCTCGCCCAGGCCGGAAGCGAGCGCGTCGAAGTCCGCGAGCAGGCGCCGCGCCGGCTCCTCGAGCCAGCGGCCCTCCTCCGTGAGCTCCACGTTGCGCGTGTCGCGGTCGAAGAGGCGCGCGCCGAAGGAATCCTCCAGCGCGCGCACGAGGGCGCTGAAGGCCGGCTGCGACAGGTGGCAGCGGTGCGCCGCGCGCGTGAAGCTGCGCAGCTCGGCCAAGGCGAGGAACGCGCGCAGCTGGCGGGTGGACAGATTGAGTTGGGCCATCGATCAATCCATCGGAAAGAACGATTTCCCCGATGAACGGCCGGACTATAGAGTGCGGGTCATGGCAAGGCAACCCCTCCTCGTGGGATGCGGCGCGGGCTTCTCGGGCGACCGGGTGGACGCGCCCGGTCCCGTGGTCGCGACCCTCGCGGCGCGCGGCGGCCCGGCCTGCCTCATGCTCGAGACGCTGGCCGAGCGCACCCTCGCCCTGGCGCAGTTGCGGCGCCTCGAGGCGGCCGAGGCGGGGTACGAGCCGCTCCTCGCCCGATTGCTGGCGCCCGTGCTGGGCACCTGCCTCGCGCGCGGCATCCGCATCGTCACCAACGCCGGGGCGGCCAACCCGCACGGCGCCGCGCGCCGCGTGAAGGGGCTGGCGCGCGAGCTGGGCCTGCGCGACCCGCGCGTCGCGGTGGTCACGGGCGACGACGTGTCGGGCCCTGCCCATGCCGCAATGCTTGCGGCTGCGCTCGGCCGCGACCGCCAGCCCGTCAGCGCGAACGCGTACCTGGGCGCCGAGGCCATCGCGAAGGCCTGGGAGGCCGGCGCCGACGTCATCGTGACCGGGCGCGTGGCGGACCCGTCCCTCGCCGTCGGGCCGGCGATGGCCCACCACGGCTGGAGCGAGACCGACTGGGACCGTCTCGGCCGCGCCACGATGGCGGGCCACCTGCTCGAATGCGGCGCGCAGGTGACCGGCGGCTACTTCGCCGACCCCGGCTACAAGGACGTGCCCGGCCTCGCGGAGGTGGGCTTCCCCATCGCGGAGATCGACGCCGAGGGCGCCTGCGTCGTGGGCAAGGCCGACGCCACCGGCGGCTGCGTCACCGAGGCGACGGTGAAGGAGCAGCTCCTGTACGAGGTGCACGACCCCGCCGCGTACCTCACGCCCGACGTGACGGCGGACATCTCCGGCGCGAGCGTCGCGGCCGCGGGGGTCGATCGCGTCGCGCTCTCGGGCGTTCGCGGCCACGAGCGCCCGCCCACGCTCAAGGTGACGGCGTTCTTCGAGGGCGGCTGGTTCGCCGAGGGCGAGATCTCCTATGCGGGGCCCGGCGCGGAGGCGCGCGCGCGG
>CAZPLW010000146.1:0-11034 GCA_964587315.1 uncultured Lysobacter sp. | reverse complement strand
CCGGCGCGAGCGGCACCATCGGCGCCGCGATCTGCCGCGAGCTCGCGCGCCGCGGCTTCGCCGTCATCGTGCACGGCAACCGCCATCCGGAGAATGCCGAACGTCTCGCGCAGGCCTTGCGCGAGGGCGGCAGCGAGGCGCAGGCCGTCGCGTTCGACGTGACCGACGCGCGGGCGAGCGCGAGCGCGATCGAGTCGCTGCTCGAGGCGGGCCCCGTGCAGGTCCTGGTGAACAACGCCGGGACGCACGCCGACGCGCCCTTCCCCGGCATGAGCCTCGAGCGCTGGCGCGGCGTCATCGACGTTTCGCTGCACGGGTTCTTCCACGTGACGCAGCCCCTGCTCATGCCGATGATCCGGACGCGCTGGGGCCGCATCGTGAACATCACCTCGCTCGCGGGCCAGGTGGGCAACCGCGGGCAGGCCAACTACGCCGCGGCCAAGGGCGCCCTGCACGCGGCCACGCGCACGCTGGCGCTCGAGGTCGCGAGCCGCGGCATCACGGTGAACGCGGTCGCGCCGGGCGTCATCGCCTCCCCGATGGCGGACGCGGCGTTCCCGCCCGAGGCGATCGAGCGGCTCGTCCCGATGAAGCGCGCCGGCCGGCCCGAGGAAGTCGCGAGCCTCGTGGGCTTCCTCGCCTCGGACGAGGCGAGCTACATCACGGGGCAGGTCATCGGCGTGAACGGGGGCGTGGCTTGACGCCGCCGGCGGGCTCCGTCCACGCGACGGAGTCCCTCCTCGCCTTCGTCCTGCTGCAGCTCGTGATCGTGGTCGCGGCCGGCCGCGCGGGCGGCATCGCCGCGCGCCGCCTGGGCCAGTCGCCGGCCGTCGGCGAGATCGTCGTCGGCATCCTGCTCGGTCCCTCGCTCTTCGGCCTGGTCGCGCCCGAGGCCTTCACGTTCGTCTTCCGGAGCGCGCCCGCGGCGCCCATGCTCATCCTCTCGCAGGTCGGGCTCCTGCTGCTCATGTTCCAGATCGGCCTGGAGTTCGACTTCTCGCACCTCACCGATTCGAGGCACCGCAAGGCCGTGATCGCGGTGAGCGTGGCGACGCTCGCGCTGCCCTTCGCCCTGGGCCTCGCCTTCGGCTGGCTCGCGGCGAGCCGGCTCTCGCCGCAGGCCGACCCGCTCGCGAGCAGCCTGTTCATCGCCACCGCCTTCTCGATCACGGCGCTGCCGATCCTCGGCCGGATCATGATCGAGTTCGACATCGCCCGGACCCCCCTGGGCGTGATCGCGATCAGCGCGGCCGCCGTGAACGACGTCGTGGGCTGGGTCCTGCTCGCGGTGGTGAGCGCGCTCGCGGCCGCGGGCTTCTCGGGCAGCGGGTTCGCGTTGAATCTCGCCCTGCTGGGCGCCTTCGTCCTCGCCTGCTGGTTCGTGGCGAGGCCGGCGGCGCAGCGCGCCTACCGCGCGCTGGCGCCCCGCCACGGCGACACGTCCACCCTGGGCGACAGCCAGATGGCGCTGCTGCTCGTGCTCGTCTTCGCCGGAGGGCTCGCCACCTACAAGCTCGGGATCTTCGCGATCTTCGGCGGGTTCCTCGCGGGCGTGCTGCTGCACGACGAACCGGGACTGCTGGCAGGCTGGCGCGCGCGCGTGGGCCAGTTCGTGCTCGTGTTCTTCCTGCCGGTCTTCTTCACGTACACGGGGCTTCGCACGGAGGTGGGCAGCCTCGACAGCCTGGAGGCCTGGGGCTGGTGCGTGCTGCTCGTCTTCCTCGCGTGCGCCGGCAAGCTGGGTGGCGCCTATGGCGCGGCCCGCTGGAGCGGCCTCGGGCACCACGACGCGAGCGCGCTCGCCATCATGATGAACACGCGCGCCCTGATGGAGCTGGTGGTGATCAACGTCGGCCACGACCTGGGCGTCATCTCCTCGCAGGTCTTCACGATGCTGGTCATCATGGCGCTCGTGAGCACCGTGGTGACGACGCCGGGGCTGCGCCGCTGGCTGCCCCGCGCGGTGCTCGCCCGCCCCTCGACCTAGCGCAGTAGCTTCCTCGCCGCGAGCATCGGCAGGCGCAGGAGGAACCCGAAGAAGAGCCGCGTGTGCATCCACGTGAGCAGCCGGTTGTCGCGCCAGTAGTCGAAGTGCGACACCCCGCCCTCCTCGGGCCGGAGGTAGCGCACCGGCGCCGGCACGTTCACGACCGGAAGCCCCCGCCAGACGAGGCGCACGGCCGCTTCGGGATCGAAGTCGAAGCGGCGCATCCACCGGCTCGCCTCCATCACGGCGACCAGGTCGGCGATCGGATAGACGCGAAAGCCGAAAAGCGAGTCGTCGATGCCGAGCCACAGCGTCTCGAGGTTGGCCCACCAGTTGGAGATGCGCCGGCCCTTCACCCGCAGGCTCGGCGCGCTCGCGTCGAAGACGGGAACGCCCAGCACCACGGCGCGGGGCTGCGCGGCGGAGGCGGCCATGAACCCGGGAATGCGCGAGGCCGGGTGCTGGCCGTCGGAGTCCATCGTGAGCACGTGCGTGTAGCCCTCGGCGGCGGCGGCCCGCATGCCGTGCAGCACGGCGGCGCCCTTGCCGCCGTTTCGCGCGATCGTGAGGACGCGAAGCCCGGGGTCGGCGCGCGCGGCGGCCTCCAGCCGCTCGCCCGTGCCGTCGTCGCTGCCGTCGACCACCACCCAGACGGGCTCCCAGTGCCTGCGCGCCTCGCGCACCGTCTCGAAGACGGCTTCGCCGGGGTTGTAGCTGGGAATGAGGACCAGGTGCGACGTCGAGCGCACGTTCATTCGCGTGCCGCGCCTCCGGAGGCGAGCGGTTCGTCGCCGGTCTCGCGCGCGGCGGGCAGGGCCTGCCCCGCCGCGAGTTCCGCCGCGAAATGGCGCTCGAGCTCCCGCGTGAATTCGCGCACGTCCGTCGCCGGCTCGAATCGCTGCCCCAGCTCGACGCGGTAGCGCAGCGGGAAATCCGGGCATTCGCGCAGCGGCACGCCCTTGCAGAGGAAGGACCTGTCCGCGTGGATGAAGACCGCCTGCACCGGGACCCCCGTGCGCCGCGAGACCACCGCGACGGCCGCGGTGAACGGGCTGAACGGCTCGCGCGTGCTGCGCGTGCCTTCGGGAAAGAGCACCAGGTGCCCGCCCAGGCGCAGCTCCGCGCCGGCCTTCGCGGCGAGGGCCAGCAGCGAATCGTTGCTCACGTAGCGGGCGAGGCGCGCGGCGGGCGCGAGCAGGAAGTTGCCCAGGAGCGAGGCCTTCATCACGCAGAAGGCGTCGGGAAGCCGCGAGACCACGAGGACCGCGTCGATCAGCGAGGGATGGTTGGGCGCGACGATGAGCGGGGCCGTGTCCCGCAGCCGGTCGAGGGCGGAGAGGTCGAGCCGCAGGGCGCCCACCGCCTCCATCACGGCGAGGTAGGCGCGGAATCCGCGCATCGCCCCGCGGCGGCCGACCCCGCGCCCGATCCGCGCCGGCAGCACGAGGCCGAGCACCGAGGAGGCGACGCCCCACGCGAAGCACATGAGGGCGAGGAGGAACAGGCCGAAGGCCATGATGCCGTAGTTCCAGAGCGTCTTCGCGAAACGGGCGATCGGCATGGCGTTCAGCGCGCGGGCGCCGCCTTCCGCTCGGATTGCGCGAAGACCCACGAGATCCCGATGCCGCCGGCGACGTAGCGGTTCGAGTCGACGAGGGGGCTCGGCTCGAACGCCGCGCCGCGCAGCGAGTCGTAGCGCACGTACGCGCCGACCCACCACTGCTCGATGCGGCGCGACACGCCCAGGATGAACTGCATCCCGCCGTACCCGCCCTTGGCCGCGTAGGCGGGCCGCGTGGCCGTGGCGTCGGCCTCGCTCACCGAATAGAAGTAGTCGTTGTAGCGCCGGTCCGTGAACACGGGTCCCGCCAGCATGCCCACGTTCCAGCCCTTCAGGCCCGGCACGTCCTCGAGATCCACGTTCAGGTGCGGAAAGAACTGCAGGCCGATGTACTGCGGATGGGATTGCACGGTCACGGCCGCGCGCAGCGGCATGCGCAGGTCGACCTTCGCCCCGGTGGTCGGCGACTTCCACAGGCGGACCTCGACCGACGGCCCGATCTCGACCGCCGGCCGCAGGCTCTCCATTCCCTCGCGCAGCGGCGAGCGATCGCTGTCGACGGGCAGCGAGGCGCCCACGGAAAGCTGGAGTTCCACGCGATCGCTGTCGAACAGCACGCCCCGGACGCCCTCGCGGTCGGCCTTGAAGACCTCGCCGCGATAGACGAAGAAAGGCAGGGGAAGGGCGTACGTCCGGCTGCGCGAGGAGCCTCGGTAGTCGGGCAGGTGAAGCGCCACGCCCCCGACGCCCGCTTCCCACAGGGGATCCTCGCGCGCCTGGGCCGCCGGCGGCAAGGCGAGCGCAAGGAAGGCGAGCATGGCGGTGCGCGAGGCGCGGCGGGCGGCGCGACCGGCCATGGCGCCTAGCGGTCGCGCGCGGAACATTCGGCGCGGGCCACGGCCTCGATCTCCACCAGCAGGTCCCGGCGACAGATGTCGGCGCGGATGAAATGGGCGTCGACGTCCGGGCCCAGCGCGTCCCGCAGCTCGCGCCGCACGACGGGCGCGTCCCCGGGGCGCCGGACGTAGACCTTGAAGCTCGCCTCGCGAAGGGCGAACGCACCGGGACCCGCGTGCCGGTCCGCCTCGCCGAAGACGGCGCGCAGGTTGGCGAGCGTCTCGCGCGTCTGCGCGGCGACGTCGCCCTGGTGAAGCGTCGCATGGCCCACGATGCTGGCCGTCCCCGACACGAGCAGCAGGTGCCCCTCCCCGGTCCGATGCATCACGGCGCGCGAAAAGGTCGGGCTTTGCGGGCCGTACTGCGCGGGATACCGGTAGGCGCTCACCTGCCGGGGATTCTCGAGGCACTGTCCCGGCGTCCGCGAGGCGACGAAGGACACCGTGAGATGGTCGCCCCGCGTGGTGCCCAGGGCGCAGGCCGCCGGAATGGGGACGCCCTCGAGCCGGCCCGCGGCCGCGAAGGCCGCCGCGCGCCCCAGGTTGAAGTGGCGATAGCGCTCGAGTCCGTCCTCGTCGTCGTTGATGCGGGCGAAGTAGTTCCAGAAGCGCGCGACATGGGGATGGCCGTGCCGCTCGATCGCCGCGAACAGCTCGCGGTACGCCCGCTCGGCCGCGACGCGAAGGCCGCCTGCGCCTTCCGGCACGCAATGCACGCCGAAGAGGAAATCGCCTGCGGCGGCGAGCCGGATGCCGCCGTCGATGGCGTTCACCACCGGGTCGCGCGACGTCCAGACCTCGCACACCCCGCGCCCGCCGCCGACGAGGAGGTCCTCGGCGGGCACGCTCGCGCGCGGCACGGACTCCGGCAGCGCGTCGGGCAGCTCGGGAAAGCCGATCACGCCGAGCAGGCGGGGCCCGGCACCGCGCGCGGCGTCGTGCGCGCTTTCCTGCGAGAGGTAGTCGAGCTTCAGCATCGCGGGGATCAGCGCGTGGCGCCCGTCTCCAGCGCCGCGGGCTGGCGGATGTTCTCGGCCCGCCGGCGCCACGCCGCCATCGTCCGGCGCAGGTTGGCGAGGGACAGGGCGTAGTAGATCGCCCTGAACGCCGCGAGCGGGAAGCGGATGCGCGTGTTGCGGAAGATGTCGCCGGCCAGGACCGACAGCAGCGCGCTCTTCACGTTGAGGACGTTGCTCGGGTTCATGAAGAGCTCGCGCATCGTCGGGTTGGTCACGCGGTAGATGAACCACGAGAACTCGCGCGGCCCGTGGCGCATCACGCGGTCGTAGGCGCGGCGCGCCTGCGCCTCGCGGGCCGGCTCGCGAAGGCGGGCCGAGACGACCTCGACGCCGGCCACGGCGCTGTTCATCGCGAGCCACACGCCCGAGGAGAACACCGGGTCGATGAAGGCGAAGGCGTCGCCCATCATCACGAAATTGTCGCCCTGGCACACGTCGGAGGCATAGGAGTAGTTGCCCGTCGCCTCGGGCTGCGTGGCGAGCTGCGCGCCCTCGAGGCGCTTCGCGAGCGCCGGGCACATCGCGATCGTCTGGCGGAAGTAATCGGCCAGGGGCTTGTCGCGCGCCTTCATGTAGTAGGGCCAGACCACGGCGCCCACGCTGGTCACGCCGCCCTGCAGCGGGATGAACCAGAACCAGCCGTGGTCGAACCAGAAGATCGTGATGTTGCCCTCGCAGCGCCCCTCGTGGCGCTGCGCGCCGCGGAAGTGCGCGTACATCGCCGCGCTCGCGTGGCGCGGGTTGCGGCGCTTGGCGCCCAGGCGGTTCGCGAGCAGGGTGTCGCGCCCGCTCGCGTCGATCACGAAGCGCGGGCGGAACGCGAGCGCCTCGCCTCCCTCGACGGTGGCGCGCACCAGGGGGCGCCGCTCGCGGTCGCCCAGGTCGACGTCACGCACGCGGCAGCGCTCGATCGTGCGCGCGCGGGCCCGCGACGCGCGCTGGAACAGGATGCGGTCGAAGTCGGCGCGCGGCACCTGGAAGGCGTAGGGCATCGACTTGTCGAGGGCCTCGCCGAATTCGAAGGTGACGCTCCGCCCGTGCTGCGGCGAGACGAACTCCGCGCCCCACTTCACCATCCCGATGGCGCGCACCTCGTCGGCGACGCCCAGGCGCTCCAGGAGGGGCATGTTGGCCGGCAGCAGCGATTCGCCGATGTGGAAGCGCGGATGCGCATCCTTCTCGAGCAGCACGACGTCGAAGCCCTGCTCCGCGAGCAGCGTCGCGGCCGTCGAGCCGGCGGGCCCGCCGCCGATCACGGCCACGTCGCAGTCCAGCGGTTCGCCGTCGATCGCCTGCGGCAGTTCTACTTGCAAATCCCCCTCCCGAAGCGGCCGCGCGGCGAATGCCCGGGCCGTTGCGCCTGTCACCGATAACATATATAACAAAATGGCCGAGCGCCAGACGAGCATGTCGCGTGTTGGCGTGACGTCCCTGGAAGCGAACATGCGACTTCGACCGATTCCGGAAAGCCCTTCCATCCCGATGCGCCTGCGGCCGCGAGCCGGCCGCCACCTGCCCGCCCTGGGCGCCGCGCTCTGCGCGCTCTTCGCCCTCACGGCCGTTCCCGCCCGCGCGAACGACCAGGAGACGCTCGACAATTGTATCGCCTCGTGGGGATCGAAGTCCCCCTTCCGCAAGGGAACGCCGGCCCACTCCGTGCTCGCGACCGGCGTCAAGGTCTTCGGACTCGGCCAGGGCACCTCCGGCGCCGACCCCGTCACCGACAAGCCGGCGCTGGTGCTCGTGCGACCGGCCGTGAACGTGATGGGCAAGAACACGATCCGGCTCGCCAATCCCAACGGGTGGTACTGCTTCCGCTCGAACGTGACCGTGGCGGGCAAGATCGAGATCGAGGCGCAGTGCAACGCCCAGATCGCGAGCGCCCGCGAGAGCGGCACGTCGGTCGGCGCGACCGATGAAAGCAACAAGGGCGTCGCCGTGTTCGGCGCCCTTCGCATCACCCGGTTCGGCTGTCCGTGAAACCCGGCCAGCCCGTCGCCGGGGCCCGAGCCCGCCATCCGGAGAAGATCTCCATGACCCTCACCTGTCGAACCTTGGCCGGATACCTCCTGGCCGCCGCGGGCCTCGCCCTCGCGGGAGGTTGCGCGATCGGGCAGCAATACGGCTACGACGAGGCGGTCGTTCCCCTGCAGCGCCTCCCGGCATCGGGAACGGTCGCGCTCGGCGTGCGCGACGCGCGCCCCTACGTCGTCTCGGGCAACAAGCCGGAGACCTTCGTGGGGCTGATGCGCGGCGGGTTCGGCAATCCCTTCGACGTCAATACGAAGTCGGGCAAGGCGCTCGCCACCGACATGCGCGACGTGATCGAGAAGGCCTTCGTGAAGCGCGGCATGCAGGTGAGCACCGTGACGATCCCGCCTTCGCAGGATGCCCGGCGCGCCGCCAGCACGATCGCCGCGGCCGCGGGCCGGCGCAAGGTGCTCGTGACGCTCGAGGAATGGAAGAGCGACACGATGATCCGGACGGAACTGCTGTTCGACGTCACCCTCGTCGTGTACGACGACAAGGGCGCGGAGATCGCGAGGAACCGCCTGAAGGGAACCGAGCCCCTTGCGCCGTCGCCCCACACCAGCGCTCCCGAGGCTTTCTCGCGCAAGTTCGAGACGCTCTTCGACGACGACAAGATCATCGCAGCCCTGCGGTGACGATGGCCCCGCCCGACCGCTCGACTTCGCGCGCGCCGATCCGCGCGATCGACCGCTTCTGGACCGACGAGCGCAGCCGCCGCACGTTCGTCGACCGGATGTTCGACGATGGCGCCCGCGACTACGAGCACGTCGAGCGGCTGCTCGCCGTCGGGTCGGGCTCCTGGTACCGGCGCGACGCGCTGCGCCGCGCCGGGCTCGGTCCGGGCATGCGCGTCCTGGACATCGCCACGGGCACGGGACTCGTCGCCCGCGAGGCGGCCGCGCTCTGCGCGCCGGGCGGGTTCGTGGTCGGCCTCGACCCGAGCGCCGGCATGCTGCACGAATCGAGCACGCGGCCCTGCGCCGTGCTCGTCCGCGGTTTCGGCGAACGCCTGCCTTTCGCCGACGCCTCCTTCGATTTCGTCGCCATGGGGTTCGCGCTTCGTCACGTCGCGGACCTGGGCGCGCTCCTTCGCGAGATGCGCCGCGTCCTCCGGCCCTCCGGCCGCGCCTGCATACTCGAGATCACGCGGCCGAAGTCCGCCCTCGCGAACGGTGCGCTGCGCGCGTTCATGACGCGCCTGATCCCGGCCCTCTCGGGTGGGGCCGCGAAGAGGGCCGGCGCCCGCGAACTGATGGACTTCTACTGGGAGACGATCCAGGCCTGCGTGAGCCCGGAAACCGTCCTGCAGGAGATCGCGGAGGCCGGCTTCGCCCCCGCGGCCCGGGTCGTCACCCTGGGCATCTTTTCCGAGTACGTGGCCCGGCCTGCGCGTACCGCGTGATCCGCACCCTTCACCGACGACAAGACGACGCCATGGACCCGCAGATACCCGATCGCCACTTCCGCGAGGCTTGCTCGCGACTGCTTCCCCTCGCCCTGCTCGCGTGGGCGCCTTTCGCGGTGGCGCAGGAAGCCGGCGGCCCCAGGGAAGGTTTCACCTGCTGCAACCTGCACTTCAACGGCGACTGGATCAGCGACGCGAACTGGAGCGTCAACCCGATGATCCCGGCGGGCACGCCCATCCGGATCCTCTCGTACGGTCGCTACCGCGCATTCGTGGAGGTCGATGGCAAGCCCATGCGGCTGGGCCAGGACTACGGGCGCGAGCAGGAATCGCTGGAGCGCTTCGCGGCGAAATGGGTGGTGGACAAGGACCCGAAGGAGCGCATCGCCACCTACGCCCCCGCCATACGCGAGGCCATCCGCCTCGGACGCGCCGTGCCGGGCATGAACCGCGAGCAGGTGCTGGTCGCCGTCGGCTACCCGCCCACGCACCAGACGCTGACCCTGGATGCCCCGGTCTGGCATTTCTGGACCACGCGCACGTCCCGCTACCAGGTGATATGGGGTGCCGACGGCCTGGTGCAGGAAGTGACCGGCTCGCCATGAATGCTCCGGGAGGCTCCTTTCACTAGGCGGCCTCCTGTGAACGCGGGGGACGCCCGCAACCCGTCCGGGCGCTAGAATGGGAGTATCCGAATCGCCACGGCCGCACCCATGGATCTCGCCGCCCTCCGCAACGACTACGCCCTGAAGAGCCTCGACGAAACCGACGTCGACGCGGACCCGTTCACGCAGTTCCACGCCTGGATGAAGGAGGCGATCGACGCGCAGGTGCCCGAGCCCACCGCGATGACGCTCGCGACCGTGGACGCCGCGGGCAGTCCCTCGGCGCGCATCATGCTGCTCAAGGGCCTCGACGAGCGCGGCTTCGTCTTCTACACCAACTACGCGAGCCGCAAGGGCCTGGAGCTCGGCGCGAGGCCGCGCGCGGCGCTGGTGTTCTTCTGGAAGGAGCTCGAGCGCCAGGTGCGCGTCGAGGGCGCGGTCGAGCCGGTGACGGCCGCGGAGAGCGACGAGTACTTCGGCATCCGCCCGCTGGGCTCGCGCATCGGCGCGTGGGCGAGCACGCAGAGCGCCGTGATCGAGAGCCGCGCCTGGCTCGAGGAGCGCGTGCGGCAGGCGCAGGCGAAGTACGGCGAGAACCCGCCGCGGCCGCCGCACTGGGGTGGCTACCGCGTGCTTCCCGAGGCGCTGGAGTTCTGGCAAGGCCGCCGCAGCCGGCTGCACGACCGCATCGCCTACACCCGCGCGGGCGCGACCTGGTCGCGCGCGAGGCTCTCGCCCTAGGCATGCGAAGTCCGGCGACCCCGGGCCGCGCCGACTGCCTCGACCGCGAGCGCCTGTCGGACGCGCAGATCGAGCGCTCCATCGACGAGACGCTGGCCGCGCGCGACGCGAACAGCCCCTTCTGGGTCTTCGGTTACGGCTCGCTCATGTGGAACCCGGGATTCGTCTTCGTCGGCAAGCGCGTGGGGACCGTCTACGGGTTCCACCGCAATTTCTGCCAATGGTCGCGCATCAACCGCGGCACCCCGGAGAGGCCGGGCCTCGTGCTCACGCTCGAGCGCGGCGGGAGCTGCCGCGGGCTCGCGTTCCGGCTGGGCGAGTCGACCTCGCGCGCGGACCTCGCGAAGCTCTGGCGGCGCGAGATGACGCTGCGCTCCTACGAGCCGCGCTGGCTCGATTGCCACGCGGGCGGCGAGCGCATGCCCGTGCTCGCGTTCGTGGTGAACCGCGGATGCAGCGGCTACGCGGGGCAGCTCAGCCTGGACGCGGTGGTCCACGCGCTCGCCACGGCGCGCGGCCGCATGGGCTCCGCCGCCGAGTACCTCTTCCACACCCAATCGGTGCTCGAGGCCCACGGCATCCGCGACGAGCGCATCCGGCGGCTCGCCGAGCGCGTTCGGCACTACCTGTCGCGGGGACCGGCGACCTCCGCCTGACGGCGGCTCGCGCCTAGCCCTGCGACGGGTCGCGGTTCGTGTCGCCGCCGGCCGGATTCGGCCCGCCGGCGCCCTTCTGGCGATTGCGGCCGCGGCCACGACGGCCCCGGCGCGCCTTGCCCTGGCCCGGCGT
>CAZPLW010000145.1:0-11072 GCA_964587315.1 uncultured Lysobacter sp. | reverse complement strand
GGGCGGGAGTCGGCGCCACGTGCCCGGCGGCGGGCCGCACACCGGCCGCCATGGCTCGTCCCCGGGGCCCTCGACGGGGACGGCCGCGGCGTGGGCGGCGAGCGGGTCGAGGAGGGGCTCGAGCGCCTGCACGGAGTCCGGCGTGTCCGCGAGGATGTGCGCGACCGAGTCGATGCGCGTCGAGACGATCGCGCCGCCGGCGGGCTCCGGCTCGGGCGGGGCCACCGGGTCGGCGATGGGCGAGGTGAGCTCGTCGATCGAGCCGAGCGCGGGATCGCGCCGCGGCTCGTCCGGCACGCCGCCGATCGTCGGCTCCTTGCGTTCGGCCGCCGGATCGAGCAGCGGATCGGCGTGCGGTCCGCGGAAGGCGGCCTCGGCGCGGCGGCGCGCCTTGCGCTCGACGAGGACGTTGTAGCCGGCGACCGCCGCCACGAACACGGCGCCGAGGGCGATGAGGGCGAGCTGGAGGTCGGACATGGGGTGGCCTCAGGCAGCCGGCGCCTCTTTCGAGGCGGTGCGAGGTTGATCGGTCATCGTGTCGGCGCCTGGCGTCATGAGTCTTGCTCGCATCCCCGGAGGGGCCCCTGCTCGGTGACTCATGCCGCCTGCTTGCGCGCAAACTCCATCGCGGCTTCGATGTCGACTTCGACGATACGCGAGACGCCGGGTTCCTGCATCGTGACGCCGATGAGCTGCTGGCCCATCTCCATCGTGATCTTGTTGTGGGTGATGAAGAGGAACTGGGTCTGCGCCGACATCTGCTTCACGAGCTCGCAGAAGCGCTCGGTGTTCGGGTCGTCCAGGGGCGCGTCCACCTCGTCCAGCAGGCAGAAGGGCGCCGGGTTCAGCTTGAAGAGCGAGAACACGAGCGAGATCGCCGTGAGCGCCTTCTCGCCGCCGGAGAGCAGCTGGATGGAGCTGTTCTTCTTGCCGGGCGGCTGGGCGAAGACCTGCAGGCCCGCGTCGAGGATCTCCTCGCCCGTGAGCTTGAGGTAGGCCTGCCCCCCGCCGAAGAGGGCCGGGAACATCTCCTGGAAGTTCTTGTTGACCGTCTCGAACGTGCCCTGCAGCAGGTCGCGCGTCTCGCGGTCGATGCGCTTGATGGCCGCCTCGAGCGTCTCGACGGCCTGGGAGAGGTCCGTGGCCTGGGCGTCGAGGAAGTTCTTGCGCTCGCGGGAGGTGTTCAGCTCCGTGAGCGCCGCGAGGTTCACCGGGCCCAGCGCGGCGATCTCCTCCGTGAGGCGGTTGATCTCCGCCTGCATGCCCGAGGATCGCACCCGCTTCTCGATCTGCTCGGCGAGTTCCTCGCGCGTGGCGCCGGCCTCCGCGATCTGCTGCGCGTACTGCTCGGCGTGCGTGGCGGCTTCCTGCTCCTTGATGCGCAGCTCGGTGATGCGCTCGCGCAGCGGGCCCAGCGCCTGCTCGACGGCCATGCGGCCTTCCTCGAGCGAGCGCAGTTCCTCCGTGATGTGCTCGAGCCCGGCGCGGGCGTCGGCGAGGTCGCGCTCGCGCTCGGCCTTCACGGCGAGGGCGGCGGCCAGGCGCTCGCGCACCGTGCCCTCCTCGAGCTTGCCGAGCTCCGCCTGCACGTTCTGGCGGTTGAGCGCGAGGGCGGCGAGACGCTCGCCCATCGTGACCGCGAGGCGGCCCTGGGATTCGACCTTCTCGCGGCAGCTCCTCTCGTGGAAGATCGCCTCCTGCACCGCGCGCTCGGCCGCGAGCACCCCGGCACGGGCGCCGGCGAGCGCCTCGGTGGCGGCGCGGGCCGCCTGCTCGAGCTCCTGCAGGCGCTGCACGATCGACTCGATCTTCTGCGAGCCCTCCTCGAGGGCGTGCTGTGCCTCCTGCATCTCGAGGCGTTCCTTGCCTTCCTCGGTCTCGATGTCGGCGAGCTCCGCGCGGATCGCCTCGCGCCGGCGCTCGGCCTGCTCGCTCGACTGCGCGAGCTTCAGGTGCTCGACCTCGAGGTCGTGGTCTTCCTGGCGGGCGCGGGAGAGCTCGTCGCGCAGCCGCCTCGCCTCCTCCTGCGATTCGCGCACGAGGCCGTCGAGCTGGCGAAGCCGCTCTTCCACCGCCGTGCGGGCCGAGGCCACCGAGGGAAGCTTGCCGTGCAGCTCCTCGATCTCGCGCTGGCGCTGGAGCACCCCGTGCAGCTCCGACTGCGGGCCGTGGAACACGACGCCCTGGCGCGAATAGAGATGGCCGGCCTTCGAGACGAGCATGCCGCCGGGCGGGAGGATGCGCGCGAGCTCGAGGCCGTTCTCGCCCTCGGGCAGGATGTAGACGTGCGCGAGCGCGTCCCGCAGGTACGCGGACACGCCGCCGCGCGCGCTCGAGACGACGCTCGAGAGCGGCTTCAGGTGCGTGCTGCCGGGAGCGGCATCGGGCGCGCCGCGCTCCACGAACACCGCGAAGCTGCCGGGCGGCGCGTCGTGAAGCAGCTCGGCGAGGTCGCCCTCGTTCGCGAGGCGCGCTGCGTTGAGGCGCACGCCGAGCGCGGCCTCGACGGCGTCGTCCCAGCCGGCCTCGACGTGAATGGCCTGCCACAGGCGCTCGGCCCTGTCGAGGGCGTGGGACTGGGTCCATTCGCCGAGGCGGGAGTTGTTGTCGAGCTTGGCCTGCTGCGCCTCGAGCGCCGACAGGGCCGCCTCGATCTGCGCGAGTTCGCGCGTCCTTTCCTGCAGCTGCGCCTGCTTGGCGAGGCGCTCCTCCTCCAGCGCGGGCAGCCGCGCCTCGGCGGCGTGGTGCGTGCTCTCGGTCTCGGCCAGGCGGCCGGCGAGGCTCTCGCGCTTCGCCTCGAGCTCGGCGAGCTTCTCGGGCTCCGGGAACACGAGCGCCATGTTTTCCTGCTTGAGGCGGTTCTTGCGCGCCTCGAGCTGCGCGAGGAGCTTGAGCGCGTGCGATTCGCGCGTCTCCTCGACGCCCTGCGCCTGCTCGGCGGCGGACATCTCGGCTTCGGCGGCGCGCACGTCGGCCGCGGCCTTCTGCGCGGCGGCCTCGGCCTGCGGCAATCCCGCGCGGACGGCTTCGACCTCGGCCTCGCGCTCCTCGATGGCGGCGCGGGCGTTCTCGATCTCGCCTTCCCAGCGGCCGCGATCCGACTGCGCCGAGGCGATGGCCTGCTCCACGCCCAGGATCTCGGTCGCGAGGCCCTCCAGCTGCGCGCCCATGCGGCGGCGGTTCTCGCCCAGGAAGGCGATCTCCTGCTCGAGCGACTGCACCTCGCCGTTGGCGGCGTAGAGCGCGCCCTGCCGCGTGGAGAGCTGGTCCGTCTCCTCGTAGTGGCGGCTGCGCAGCTCCTCCAGGCCCCGCTCGGACTCGCGCAGCTTCGCGGTCTCCTGCTCGAGCAGGACCTGCGCCTTCTGCACCTCGTTGCCGTAGCGGTTCTTCGCCTGCTCCGCCTCGCGCAGGCGCGTGAAGGCGAGCAGGTTGTGGTTGAGCGAGAGCTGGGACTGCAGGTCCTGGTAGCGCGCGGCCACCTCCGCCTGCTGGGTGAGGCGCTCGAGCTGCGAGTCGAGCTCGGCGCGGATGTCGCCCACGCGCTCGAGGTTCTCCTTCGTGTCCTGCAGGCGCAGCTCCGTCTCGCGGCGGCGCTCGCGGTACTTCGAGACGCCCGCGGCCTCCTCGAGGAAGATGCGCAGTTCCTCGGGCTTCGAGGTGATGACGCGCGAGATCATGCCCTGCTCGATGATCGAGTACGCGCGCGGCCCCAGGCCCGTGCCCAGGAAGATGTCCTGCACGTCGCGCCGGCGCACGTGCTGGGCGTTGATGTAGTAGTTCGAGTCGCCGTCGCGCGAGAGCACGCGCTTCACGCTGATCTCGCCGTACTGCGCCCACGCGCCGCCCACGCGGCCCAGCGAGTTGTCGAAGACGAGTTCCACCGACGCGCGTCCCACGGGCTTGCGGTTCGCCGAGCCGTTGAAGATCACGTCGTGCATGTGCTCGCCGCGCAGCTGCTTGGCGGAGGACTCGCCCAGCACCCAGCGCACGGCGTCGATGACGTTGGACTTGCCGCAGCCGTTGGGGCCGACGACGCCCACGAGCTGGCCGGGCACGGCGATGGCGGTGGGATCGACGAAGGACTTGAAGCCGGAGAGCTTGACGGAAGTAAGTCGCAAGGTATTGGTTCTTATGAAGAAACCCCACCAGGCCGGGCGGCCGGTGGGGTTGGGGGTTCGCGTACAATGCCCGATTTTACCGGATCGAATCCCCGCCCCCAATGGCCACGAAAAATACACCCCGACTGAAGGCCCTGGGCAGCGGCCCGCGCACGGCGCCCGCGAAGAGCCTCGAGACGTTCCCCAATCCCAATCCCGGTCGCGACTACGCCATCCGGATGGAGATCCCCGAGTTCACCTGCCTGTGCCCGAAGACGGGCCAGCCGGACTTCGCGACCCTCTACCTCGACTATTTTCCGGACAAGGCCTGCGTCGAGCTGAAGAGCCTCAAGCTCTACGTGTGGTCCTTCCGCGACGAGGGCAAGTTCCACGAGGCCGTGACCAACGAGATCCTCGAGGACCTGGTCGCCGCCACGAAGCCGCGCTTCATGCGACTCACCGCCGAGTTCCTCGTCCGGGGCGGCATCTACACGACGATCGTCGCCGAGCATCGCAAGCCGGGCTGGAAGGCGCCGGAGCGCGTGGAACTGGGCGACACGCCCGGCGGATAGCCGACCATTCTTCCGGCACGCATCCGTGCCGGCCATTCGACTCGTCCACGAAAAGGAGAATGCGATGCCGCGCTTCGTCGTCGAACGCACCTTTCCCGAAGGCGTCCGCATCCCGGCCGACGCCGTGGGCGCCCGGTTCTGCGCTTCGGTCGTGGCCAGCAATGCCCGGGATGGCGTCACCTGGATCCACTCGTACGTGAGCGAGGATTTCCGGAAGTCCTTCTGCATCTACGACGGTCCCGACGAAGCGGCGATCCGCAGCGCTTCCGCCCGCAGCGGTCTCCCGGTCGACGCGGTCCGGCCGGTGCGCGTCCTCGACCCCTACTTCCATTTCCGCGACAGCTGAGCGCGGCATCCCGCGCTCGCGCGTTCAGCCGCCGCCGCCCTTCGGCCCCACCGTCACCACGAGCGCGGTCGCCTCGCCCTCGAGCGCGCGCCCGCGGTGCGGCAGCCGCGCGTCGAAGTAGACGCTGTCCCCCGGCTCGAGCACCAGCTTCTCGCCGCCGCACTGCCATTCCACGCGGCCGGAGAGCACGAACATGAACTCCTCGCCGTCGTGCTCGAAGAAGACGTACTTGTCGATCTGCGAGGGAAAGGTGAAGAGGAACGGCTCCATCTTCTTCTCGCGCCGGTTGTCCGCCAGGCCCACGTAGTCGTAGCCGAACGCCGTGCCCCCGCGCACCACCGGGCGGCGCTCGTTCGCGCGCACCACCGAGAAGGCCTTGTCCGGCGCGCCGGAGGGCGCGTTGAGCAGCGCCGTGATGTCCGTCGACAGCGCGGCCGCGATGCGCGAGAGCGTGCCGATGGGGGGCACCTTGTGCGAGTTCTCGATCTTCGAGAGGTACCCCTTGCTGAAGCCCGTGGCCGCCGCGAGCTGGTCGAGGGTGATGCCGAGCTTCGCGCGCATTTCGCCCACCCGCGCGCCGATCACCTGCTCGACGGCGGGGGAACCGGGCGCTTCTCCCGTCATGACGCCCTCACCGCCGGCAGCCTCGCCTCGTTGGCGGCGAGCGCGGCCGAGTACTCGAGGATGCGCGCCGTCTCGCGCGCGACCGCCTCGCCCTCGAAACGCGCCAGCAGGTGCAGCGTCATGTCGATGCACAGCGAGACGCCGCCGCCCGTGAGCACCGCGCCGCAGTCGACCAGGCGCGCGTCGATGGCCCGCACCGCCGGATGCCGCTCGGCCAGGATCGCGAGCGGCGAGCGCTCGGCGCCGGTCACTTCGCGCTTGGTGGTCGCGGGCCTGCCATCGAGCAGGCCGGTGGCGGCGAGGATCAGGCCGCCCGTGCACACCGCGGCGACGCTCGCGCCCTTCGAATAGCGGCGCACGAAGTCGATCGTCGCCGCGTCCCCCGACTCGCGATCCCATCCCGGCCCCCCCGTGATGACGAGCACGTCGGACGGCGGCGCATCGGCATACCCGTGGTCCGCCATCACCACGAGACCGTTCGCGAGGCGGACGGGGCCGGCCTCCCGGGCCACGAGAAACATCGAGACGCCGGGCGCGACGCGGCGCGCCATCGACAGCACCCCGTAGGTGGCGAGGTCGATGGGTTCGGTGCCTTCGTAGACGAGGATCGCGGCGCGCATGGAGGCTTTCGGGTTTCCCGGATCCGGCCTCGGCAGGAAACCCGGTCGAGGCGGCGAAGTGCCGAGATAGGCCCATTCTTTCATATGCTTAGTCAAATGTCGACGGAGAGTGCCCACTCGCATTTCGCGGGCCTGTTGACAGGATGTTTCCCAATAGGCAATATTTTTCCACCGGGGGCGAGCGCGACACCCGGGCGAAAACAACCGCGCGAAAGCCGCTTCCGCAGGACCGACCACCCCACCCCACCGGGAGACCGTCCATGCCCCGCAACGCCCCCGAGCAAGCCCCCGCGCAAGCCCAGCCGTCCCGTCGCCGTTTCCTCGCCGCCGCGGGCACGGGCGCGGCCCTCACCGGCTTCCCGATGATCGCCCGCGCCCAGGCGCCCATCACGATGCGTTTCCAGAGCACCTGGCCGGCCAAGTTCCTCTACCAGGAATTCGCCGTCGACTGGACGAAGAAGGTGGCCGAGCTCTCCGGCGGCCGGCTGGACATCAAGATGATGCCGGCGGGAACGGTCGTCCCCGGGCTGCAGGTGATCGAGGCGGTGAACAAGGGCGTCCTCGACGGCGGCCACGGCCTGCCCGCCTTCTGGTTCGGCAAGAACACGGCCTTCGGCCTCTACGGCGCCGGGCCCGACTTCGGCATGGACGGCAACCAGCTCCTCGCCTGGGTCGAATACGGCGGCGGCAAGGAGCTTTACGCGGAGATCCAGGCCGCCGCGAAGCTCGACGTCGTGAGCCTGCTCTACGGACCGGTGCCCTGCGAGCCGATGGGATGGTTCAAGAAGCCGATCAAGGGCCTCGCCGACCTGAAGGGCCTCAAGTTCCGCACCGCCGGCCTGGCGGTGGACATGTTCAACCAGATCGGCATGTCGACGGTGCAGCTCGCGCCCGCCGACATCGTGCCCGCCATCGACCGCGGCGTGCTGGACGGCGCCGAATTCGCGAGCGCCTCGGACGACCGCATCATGGGTTTCCCCGACGTCGCGAAGTACTACCTGCAGCAGAGCTACCACATGTCGAACAATTTCTGCGAGGTCATGGTCAACAAGAGGAAATACGACGCGCTGTCCGACGAGCTCAAGGCGATCCTGCGCTTCGCGAGCCACGCCGCCAGCGCGGACATGCAATGGAAGAGCATGAACCGCATGTCGCAGGACTTCCTCGAGCTGAGGAGCAACCAGAAGGTGAACACGTACCGCACGCCCAAGGCCATCCTCGACGCCCAGCTCAAGGCCTGGGAGAAGGTGATCGCCAAGTTCTCCGCCGACAACCCGCTCTTCGCCAAGGTCGTGGAATCGCAGAAGGCCTGGGCGAAGCGCGTGATGTTCTGGCACAACGAGGTGCAGGTCGACCAGCGCGTCGCCTACGCCCACTGGTTCGGAAAGGGGCCCGCCGGATGACGACGACAGCCGAACGCCTGCAGGGAAAGCTCGAGCCGACCGTCGGCGGGTCGGTGTACCTCAAGCCCGCCGACATGGCCTGGAAGCCCTCGCAGTTCGAGGGCATCGAGATCAAGGTGCTCTACGAGGACAGGGACCGGGGCGAGATGACGTGCCTGCTGCGCTGGCAGCCGGGGACGACGCTCCCCTTCCACAAGCACCCGGAGATCGAGCAGACCTGGGTGCTGGAAGGCTCGTTCTCCGACCACGACGGCATCGCGCGCGCGGGCGAGTACGTCTGGAGGAAGCCCGGCTCGATGCACGAGACGCACAGCGCCGAGGGCTGCACGATTCTCGCCATCTACCGCAAGCCCAACATCTTCCGCCACAGCGCGGGCTTCGAGCCGGGCGGCAAGCGAGTCGCCACCGGCCACGAGCCGCGCACGTTCGAACCCTGAGGAGACTGCCCGCATGTCGCAAGCCGAAGAGAAACTCGCCGCCCTGGGGCTCGCGCTCCCGGTCGCCGCCGCCCCGGTGGCCAACTACGTGGGGTACACGGTGAGCGGGCGGACGGTGTTCGTCTCGGGCCAGCTGCCCTTCAAGGACGGCAAGCTCCCCGTCACCGGCCGGCTCGGCGCGAACGTGAGCGTCGAGCAGGGCTACGAGGCCGGTCGCCTGTGCGGCCTCAACCTCCTCGCGCACCTGAAGGCGGCCTGCGGCGGAAACCTCGACCGCGTCACGCGCGTGCTGCGACTGGGCGGCTTCGTCGCGTGCACGCCGGAGTTCACCGACGCGCCCAAGTGCGTGAACGGCGCCTCGGACCTGATGGTGGCCGTCTTCGGCGAGGCGGGGCGCCACGCGCGCGCCGCGGTCGGCGTATCCTCGCTGCCCGCGGGCGCCCCCGTGGAGGTCGACGGCGTCTTCGAGATCGCCCCGGAGTGAACGCATGAACCCCGTGATCCGGTATTTCGGCTGGTCCGCCCTGTCCGTCGAGTGCGACGCGGGCGCGCTCTTCTTCGATCCCTTCTATCGCCCCTACTGCGGCGCGCAGTGGTTCGGCCTGGAGGACTTCGCGCACGCGACGGTGGTGTGCGCCACGCACGGCCACGAGGAGCACTACCTCGACATCCCCGACGTGGTGAAGCGAAGCGGCGCGGACGTGATCGGCACGAAGGCCGTCACCGACTACCTCGCCTGGCGCAGCAAGGTGCCGCGCGAGCGCCTGCACCCCGTGGAGCCCTTCAGCCCCGTGGACGTGCGCGGCTTCCGCGTGACCACCTTCAAGTGGCAGCACCGCGACATCAACCTGTGGAAGGCGCTCACCAAGGCCGTCTTCCAGGGCAACGCGACGCAGCTCTCGTGGGCGTGGTCCAGCGCGACGAACGCGCCCTTCTATTCCGACTACACGGGCTTCCACGTCGAGGTGCCCGGCTGCCCGAGGATCCTCAACTACAACGAGGGCTTCAACACCAAGATGACGGACGCGGAGATCGCCGAGATCGGCACGCGCCTGAAGACGGACGTGCTGCTCGCCGGCATGCAGCTGGACTTCATGGAGGACGTCGCGCGCGGCGCGAAGGCGCTCGACCCGAAGCTCGTCGTCCTCTACCCGCCGCACGACCACTTCCACCGCATGATGGGCGTCACGTCCTCGCCCTGGCCCGAGTTCAAGGCCGCCGTCGAGAGGCGCCTGCCGAACGCGAAGGTGGTGATCGTGGAGCCGGGTGACAGCGTGGACCCGGTGACGGGCGAGGTGACGCGGCGCGCGCCGGCCCGGGCTGCCGCGGCCTAGGCCTTCGCGGCACTCCAGCCGCTCGCGAGGCTGGCCAGCACGATGAGCAGCCCGCCGGCCCAGTCCTGCGGCCGCAGGCGCTCGCCGGTGAGCAGGTACGAGGCGGCCGTCGCCACCACCAGCTCGAAGAGCAGGATGACGATCGCGCGGTTGGCCGCCACGCGGGAGAGCCCGTACTGCAGGGCGAGGCTCATGGCGAGGAGCGCGAAACCGACGCCGGCCCAAAGCGGCCATGTCTGCGCGGCGGCATGAAACGCGGCGCCGGCTTGCGTCGGCGCGAAAGGCAGGAACATGACGGCGGCCGCGGTGACGCCCGCCCAGATGGCGAGGGACTTCCCGGGGTCGCTCACCTGCGAGAGCCGCCGCACGAGCACGTTGCCCAGCGCGAAGAGGAAGCCCGCCGCCACGCCCAGCCACTCCGCGCGGCTCGCCGGCCAAGGGAAGCCGATTTCCGGATGCCAAAGCATCACGCCGGCCCCGGCGATCGCGATGGCCATCACCGCTGCGCCCCGCGCGTCGAGCTTCTCGCCCAGGAGGCCATGCGCGAGCGGTACCGTCCACAGCGGCGCGAGGTAGAAAAGCAGCATGACGCGCATCACTTCGCCTTCGAGCACGCCGATTACCCAGGCGAGGTTGCTCCAGCCGATGGCGAGGCCCATCACCGCGCAGCCGAGCGGCGCCTTCGTCACGTCGCGCCAGTGCCGGAAGAAGATCGCCGTGCCGACGACGAGAGCGAGGCCGTACGTGAGCGCGGTGGACCACGCGCCGTCCAGCCCCGCCGCGCCCATGAGGCGATAGGGATACCAGACGACGCCCCAGAGAGAGGCGCCGACGAGCAGGGAGACGACGGGGAGCGAAGGGAGGCGGGACACTTTCGGGCATGATTCTACCTTTCCGACTGCCCGAGCCATGAGCCTGCCCGCGATCCTTCACGTCACGAGCCTCTTCGGCGGTGGCGTCGACCGGCACCTGCGCGACGTGGTGGCCGGCGTCGCGCGCCCGCCGCTCGTGTGGCACGCGGGCGAGGCGGGCGAGGCGATCGAGGAGCCGCGGGCCAAGCGCTTCCATCCGCTCGCGGCCGGCGCCTTCGCCGGTTCGCGTTCGCGCCTGGCGGCGTGGCTCGCCTCGCGCCGCGTCGGCCTGGTCCACCTGCATGCGCTGGGCGACGCGCCGCGCGAGCGGGCCGAATGGGCCGCGCGCGAACTCGGCGTCCCGCTCGTGGTCACGCTGCACGATGTTCTCTTCCTCGATGACCGCGCCTTCGATCGCGCCGATCCGCTGGCGGGGGACGCGGACTGGCTCGCGAAGACGGCGCCGGTGCTGCCCGCCGCGGCCCGCGTCGTCGCCCCCTCCGCCCGGCTCGCGAACCTGGCCCGCGAGCGCGTTCCGGGCCCCGAAGTCGCGGTCCTCCCCAACGGGGCCAGTCTTCGGCGCAGGCGACAGTTGCGACAAGGGCAACCAGCAGCGAGAAACCTTGGCGAATGGAGTGGGCTAACGAGGCAGACATTGCAGCGCTGGCGGGTGGGCGATCTTCAAATCAACAAGAACGGATGCGAATTGTAGCCGTCCCCCATGTGCTTTGCACGGTAACTGAGGTCTATTCGAGGGACCTCGATTTGTGCCGGTCCTCGCTGTTTCT
>CAZPLW010000144.1:0-11160 GCA_964587315.1 uncultured Lysobacter sp. | reverse complement strand
CTGGTGGAGGAAGGCCTCATCGTGCGGCGCAGCGGCCACGGCACCTTCGTCGCGCCCACGGGCATCGGGCGCATGAACGCGCCCCTGCACTGCCGCTTCGTCGACGACACGGGCCGCGACTACCTGCCCGTGCGCCCGCAGATCCTCTCGCGCGCGCCGGTGACGAAGGCGGGGCCCTGGACGGAGGCGCTGGGCGCCGGGCGCGTGCTCATGATCGAGCGCCTCATGCATATCGGCGACGAGTTCCGGCGGGTGAGCCGCATCTACGTGCGGCCGGACGTGCTGCCGGTCTTCGAGGAGCTGCCGGTGAGGAAGCTCGACGGCGAGAACTTCAAGGACGTGATCTGGCGCCACACCGGGCAGGCCATCGGCGCGGTGCAGCAGTTCCTCTCGGTGAAGCGCCTGCCGGACGACGTCGCCCGCCACGTCGGCGTGAAGCGCGGCACGACCGGCAACCTCCTGGAGGCGTTCGCGTGGTCGGCGGGCGGGACGGTCCTCTATTTCCAGGAGTTCTTCATCCCGCCCAACGGCCGGCGCATGCACCTGGCCACGAGCGGGCGCGACCCGGGCCTGCGCCCGGACGCGCCCTAGCGGGCGGAGGCCGGCGACGCGGTGCCCCGCGCCGCGTCGCGCCGGATCATCTCGGCGGCGATGGCCACGAACTGCTCGCGCAGCTCGTGATCGATGAAGTCCTTCGTCAGGACGGCGCCCACGAGGATTCCCGGCTCGATCTCCACGCGATAGGTCATGAGCGTGGCGCCCTTCTCCGCGGCGAGCCGCAGCGTGGAACGGTAGCGCTTGAGCGTGCCGCGGACCTGCTCGGCCAGGATGCCCGTGGGCGGATCGAGCTCCAGCCGCCGCACCATGGTGAAATCGAAGGAGAACGGCCCGAACGCGGCGATGCCCACCTGTTCGATGTGGACCACCGGCCCCTCGCGCTTGAGGACGCGGCTCGCGCGCAGGTTCGGCACCCACCGGGCCATCGAGTCGAAATCGGTCATCACCTCCCACGCGAGCGCGGGCGGCACCGGGATCAGGATCTCCGAATCGCAGGCGAAGCCCTCGGCCGTCGGCGTGACGACGACGCGACGGAACTGCGCCTCCGCGGCGAAGGCGGGCGCGCAAAGGACGAGCGCGGCGAGCAGCGGCAGGACGCGTGACACGGAAGGAGAACGACCCGGCGGGTTCTGGTATTCCCCGATTCTGTCACAGCGCGCCCTTGGCGCCTCTCGCCCCAGGCCGGCTGTCCGGAGACGGCACCGCGGGCCCCGCGGGCGGCTGCCCGGAGAGGGGATAATCGGGGCCGGAATCCCGTGATCCCTTCCATGCGAGTCCTCGTCCTCGGCGCCTACGGCTTCATCGGCATCGCCCTCGCGCGCGCGCTGCGGGCGGCCGGGCACGACGTCACCGGCCTCGGGCGCGATCCGGCCATCGGCCCGCGCGTGCTGCCTTCGATCGACTGGGTGTGCGCCGATCTCGCGCAGTTCCGGGCGGCCGCCGACTGGGCGCCGTACCTCGGCGGCGTCGATGCCGTCGTGAACGCCGCCGGCGCGCTGCAGGACGGGCCGAGGGACGATCTCGAGCGAGTCCACCACACGGCCATCGCGACGCTTGCCGAGGCGTGCGCGATCGCGGGAACGATTCGCCTCGTGCAGGTTTCCGCGCCGGGCGCGCGGCCGGACGCCACCACGGACTTCATGCGCACGAAGGCGCGGGCCGAGGAGGCCATCCGGCGAAGCGGCGGGAGGTGGGTGATCCTGCGTCCCGGTCTCGTGCTCGGAGCCCAGGCCTGGGGCGGCTCGGCGCTCCTTCGCGCGCTCGCGGCCTTTCCCCTCGTGATGCCGCTCGCGCTGCCGGACAAGCGCGTGCAATGCGTCGCGCTCGACGACGTGGCGCGCATCGTGGTCGAAGCGGTCGAGGGCTCGCTTCCCGAACACGCCGAATTCGACCTCGTGGAAAACGCGCCCCACCCGCTGCGCGAGGTCGTGGCCAAGATCCGCGCGTGGATGGGCGTGCCGGCACCGCGCGCCGTCGTCGCCTGCCCGGAAGCCCTCGTCGGCGTCGTGTGCCGGATTGCCGACGCCCTCGGTCGCCTGGGCTGGCGCTCGCCGCTTCGCACCACGGCCGTGCGCGCGCTCGAGGCCGAGGTGATCGGCGACCCCGCGCCCCTCGAGGCGCATCGCGGCCGCCCCCTCGCCAGCCTCGACGAACTGCTCGCCGCGCGGCCCGCGGGACAGCAGGAACGGGGGTTCGCGCGCCTGCAGCTCCTGCTGCCGGTGCTGGTCGCCACGCTCGCGGCCTTCTGGGCCGTTTCCGGCCTCATCGCGCTCGCCGACGTGGACCGCGCCGCCCGCACCTTGCCCGGAAGCGTCGTTTCCTTCCCGACGGCGAAGGCTTTCGTCGTCATCGGCGCCTTCGTCGACATCGCCCTCGCGCTCGCCCTGCTTTGGCGTCCGTGGGCGCGCGCCGCCTGCCTGGGGATGGCCGCCGTTTCCGCCTTCTACCTCGCCGCCGGCACGCTCCTTGCGCCCGGCCTGTGGCTCGATCCGCTCGGACCTTTCGTGAAGGTCGTCCCGGCAGCGCTCGCCGCCCTCGTCGCCGCCACCATCCTGGAGGATCGCTGATGCTGGACCTGCTGCGCTGGCTTCACGTGATCGGCGCCGCGGTGCTGCTGGGCACCGGTGCCGGCATCGCCTTCTTCATGCTGATGGCGCACCGCACGGGCGACGCGAAGGTGGTGGCGCACACCGCCGGCGTCGTCGTGATCGCCGACTTCGTCTTCACCGCCACCGCCGTCATCGCGCAGCCGGTCACCGGCCTCGCGCTCGCGCACCTCGCCGGCTGGCCCGTCCTGTCGGGCTGGGTCGCCCTTTCCCTCGCGCTGTACGTCCTCACGGGCCTGTGCTGGCTGCCGGTCGTGGCGATCCAGCTGCGCCTGCGCGATCTCGCCCGGAAGGCCGCCGCCGAGGCGGGGCCGCTCCCCGCGGAATACCACGCCCTCTTCCGCCGCTGGTTCGCGCTCGGCATCCCGGCGTTCGCCGCCGTGCTCGCCATCGTGTGGCTGATGGTTGCAAAGCCTTCTCTCGCCCTGCATTGACACGAGGCCGCGCGGCCCTACACTCGGAGGGAGTCGCCGCCCACGGCGCCCGGCCCCACCCACGGAGGAGAAATTGAACCGTCACCCGCTTCGCCGCGCGCTCGTCGCCGCGGCCCTCGTCTTGCTCGCGCTGCCCCAGGCGGTGCTCGCGCAGTCCTTCCCCACCCGCCCCATCCGGATCATCGTGCCGCTCGCCGCGGGAGGCACCGGCGACACGCTCGCGCGCACCATGGCCGAGGCCATGACGCGGGAGCTGGGCCAGCCCGTCATCATCGAGAACAAGCCCGGCGCGGGCGGGCTCGTCGGCGCGGAGAGCACGCTGCAGGCGGCGGCGGACGGCTACACGCTCCTCGCGGTGAGCCCTTCGCACGTCATCAACCCGCTGCTGCACGCGGACAAGAAGACCTACGACCCGATGAAGAGCTTCGACCCGGTCACGGTGATGGCGAACACGCACCAGATGATCGTGGCGCACCCGTCCACGGGGCTGAAGACGATGAAGGACCTCATCGACTACGCGAAGAAGAACCCGGGCAAGCTCAACTACGGCTCGGCCGGCACCGGCTCGGCCACGCACCTCAACATGGAGCTGATGCTCTCCATGGCCGGCATCGACATCCTGCACGTGCCCTACAAGGGCTCGACGCAGGCGCGCCAGGACGTGCTCGCCGGCCAGGTGCAGCTCGCCTCCGACGGCCTGCTTCCGCTCCAGCCCCTCATCAAGGATGGCCGTCTCAACGCCCTGGGCATCATGAGCAGCAAGCGCGCGCTCTCCAACCCGGAGATTCCCACCATCGGCGAGACCGTGAAGGGCTACCACTCGGACACCTGGTACGGGATCATGGCGCCGGCGGGCGTGCCGAAGGACATCCTCGCGAAACTCCACGCCGCCGCGGTGAAGGGCCTCACGCAGCCCGCGACGAAGGAGCGCTTCGCGAACCTGGGCGCCGAGATCGTCGCCAATTCGCCCGAGGAGTTCCGCGCGCTCATCGAATCCGAGTACAGGACCTGGTCCAAGGTGGTGAAGGATCTCGCCGGGAAGCTCAAGTGAGGCCCCGCGCCTCGACGCGGCTGCGGGAGCTCCTCGCCCGCGGCCCCACGCTCTACGTCCCGGGCTGCTACAACGCGATGAGCGCCAAGGTGCTCGCGAACGCGGGCTTCGAGGCGATCTACATGACGGGCTACGGCACGTCGCTCTCGCTCACGGGCTACCCGGACGTGGGCCTCGCGACGATGAGCGAGATGGTGGCGAACGCCCGCTACATCGCGACCGCCTCGGGCCTGCCGCTCATCGCCGACGCGGACACCGGCTTCGGCAACGCCATCAACGTGATCCGCACCGTGCGCGAGTACGTGGCCGCGGGCGTCGCCGGCATCCACCTCGAGGACCAGGTGAGCCCCAAGCGCTGCGGGCACGTCGCCGGCCGCCTGGTGATTCCCGTGGAAGAGGCCGTGGGCAAGATCCGCGCGGCGGCCGACACGCGCGACGAGTTCGACCCGGACTTCGTGCTCGTCGCCCGCACCGACGCGCGCGGCGCCCACGGCGGCTCGCTGGACGAGGCCATCCGCCGCGTGAACGCCTACCTCGAGGCCGGCGCGGACCTGGGCTTCATCGAGGGACCGACGTCGGGGGAGGAGGTGCAGCGGATCTGCCGCGAGGTGAAGGGCCCGGTCTTCTACAACATGACGGGCGTGTCGCCCCGCTACACGATGGAGGAGATGCGCGCCCTGGGGATCGCCGTGTGCATCTCGCCCAACGCCATGCTGCGCTCGGCCCTCGCCGCCATGCACGACCTCGCCGCGCAGATGAAGGCGGAAGGGCCCGTGGCGGAGACGCGCTTCATGGAAGGCTTCCGGAAGCACCCGCTCGCCGACCTGCACACCTTCGCCGGCTTCGACCAGGTGCGCGCGTGGGAGCGCGAGTATCTCGGCGAGGAGGCGATGGCCAAGTACGCCGGCTCCGTGGGCCACCAGCCCAGGTAGCCGTGGGACGAACGCTCTACGAGAAGGTCTGGGACGCCCACGCCATCGCGAGCGGGCCGGGCGGGCGCACGCTGCTGGGCGTCGACCGCCACCTCGTGCACGAAGGCAGCTTCCACGCCTTCGAGGCCCTGCGCGCCTCGGGCCGCGCCGTGCGCCGCCCGGACCTCACGCTCGCCACGCCCGACCACTACGTGCCCACGCGGGGCCGCGACCCGATCGCGCACCCCGAGCTGAAGGAAAAGGTCGACACGCTCGCGGCCAACGCGAACGCCGCGCGCATCGCGATCTTCCCGGTGGGCGACGCGCGCCAGGGCATCGTGCACGTCGTCGGACCCGAGCAGGGCATCACGCAGCCCGGCCTCACGCTCGTCTGCGGCGATTCGCACACCTCCACGCACGGCGCGCTGGGCGCGCTCGCCTTCGGCATCGGGGCCTCGGAGGTGGCGCACGTGCTCGCCACGCAGGCGCTCTGGCAGGCGAAGTCGCGGACGATGCGTGTCATGGTGACGGGCGCCCTGCCGGCGGGCATCTTCGCCAAGGACGTGATCCTCGCGCTCATCGCGAGGATCGGCGCGCAGGGCGGCACCGGTTTCACGCTGGAATACGCCGGCCCCGCCATCCGCGCGCTCTCCCTCGAGGGGCGCATGACGATCTGCAACATGTCGATCGAGGCCGGTGCGCGCGCCGGCCTCGTCGCGCCGGACGACACCACCTGCGCCTGGCTGCACGGCCGGCCCTACGCGCCGCGCGGCGCCGAGTGGGATTCGGCGCTCGCGCGCTGGCGCGACCTGCCCTCCGACGAGGACGCGCGCTTCGACGCGGAGGTCTCGCTCGACGCGGGCGACCTCGAGCCCATGGCCACCTGGGGCACGAGCCCGGAGCACGGCATCGGCATCACGCAGGCGGTGCCCGATCCCGCGCTCGAGCGCGACCCCGCGCGCCGCGGCAGCCTCGAGAAGGCGCTGCGTTACATGGACCTCGCGCCCGGCCGGCGGCTCGAGGGCCTTCCCATCCAGCGCGTCTTCATCGGCTCGTGCACCAACAGCCGGTTGGAGGACCTGCGCGCCGCCGCCCGCGTGGTGAAGGGCCGAAAGGCCGTGGTGCCCGCGCTCGTGGTGCCGGGCTCCGGCCTCGTGAAGCGCGCGGCGGAGGCGGAAGGCCTCGACCGGATCTTCATCGAGGCCGGCTTCGACTGGCGCGACGCCGGCTGCTCGATGTGCGTCGGCATGAACGGCGATCTCGTGGCCGCCGGCGAGCGCTGCGCCTCGACGTCCAACCGCAACTTCGAGGGACGGCAGGGCCCGGGCGCGCGCACGCACCTCATGAGCCCCGCCATGGCCGCCGCGGCCGCCGTGACGGGCGCCCTCACCGACGTGCGGCGGCTTGTCGATTCGCCATGACACCCTTCCGCACCCTCACCGCCGTCGCCGTGCCCTTCGACCTCGTGAACTGCGACACGGACCGCATCGTTCCCGCGCGCTTCCTCCGCAAGCCGCGCTCGGCGGGCTACCAGAACTTCCTCTTCCACGACCTGCGCGAGGCCGACCCCGATTTCGTGCTGGACCGCGCGGCCTACCGCGGGGCGAGGATCCTCGTCGCCAGCGCGAACTTCGGCTGCGGCTCCTCGCGCGAGGCGGCCGTGTGGGCGCTGGCGGGCGCCGGGTTCGACGCGTGGATCGCGCCGTCCTTCGGCGACATCTTCCTCGAGAACAGTTTCAAGAACGGCGTGCCCGCGCTCGTGCTGCCGGCCGCGCGCGTCGCGGACCTGCGCGCGCAGCTCGCGGCGAATCCCGGCGCGCAGGTCGCCATCGACCTGCCCTCGCAGACGGTGCGCTTTCCCGACGGGAGCGTGGAATCCTTCGAGATCGACGCCTTCCGCAAGGCCTGCCTCACCGAGGGGATCGACGAGATCGCGCTCACGCTCCAGCACGCCGGCGCCATCGCCGACTGGGAAGCGCGGCGCGAGGCAGCGATGCCCTGGCTGGGCCGCGCCCCGTAGAACGGGGCCGGCGGGCCCTTCGCTAGGCCGCGCGGCTCCCGCCCGGCGGCGGGATCTTCTCGTCGAGGGCGGTCACCAGCGCTTCCATGCAGCGATCGAACGCCGCCAGCCGCTCGTCCAGCACGCCGGCCGGCCGGGCCTCGCGGATCGCGAGCTCCAGCGCCATCGCCTCGGCCTGCAGTTCCGTGGCGCCCAGCGTCGCCGCGAGCCCCTTCACCGTGTGGGCGCGACGCTCGGCTTCCGGCATCTCGCCGCGATCGAGCATCCCGCGGATGACGCCGGCGGAACCGCGCTCCTGGTCCGCGAAGCGCCGCAGCAGCGAGCGGTACATCCTCGCCTTGCCCAGCATCCGCGAGAGCCCCTGCGCCGCGTCGAGGCCCGGGATGTCGTAGGGGATCGAATCCCCGCCTTCGGCCGCTTCGGCGTGCCCGGGCGGCGTGGCCGTGGGACCGGCCGGGAGCCAGCGCCCGAGCACCGCCGCGAGCGCCCCGGGATCGATCGGCTTGGCGAGGTAGTCGTTCATGCCGGCCGCGAGGCACCGCTCCTGGTCCTGCCGCATCACGTTGGCCGTCATCGCGACGATGGGCAGCGAGGCGAAGCGCGGCAGCCGGCGGATGGCGTGCGTGGCCTCGAGCCCGTCCATCACGGGCATCTGCATGTCCATGAAGACGAGGTCGTACCGGGACTCCTCCAGGCGGCGCAGGGCGACGAGCCCGTCGGCGGCGACGTCCACGTGGTGGCCCAGGCTCTCCAGCATGTCGCGGGCCACTTCCTGGTTGAGGTCGTTGTCCTCCACGACGAGGATGCGCGCCCCGCCCGCCGGCTGCGCCGCCGCGGGGACGGGCGCCGGCGCGGCGCCCGAGGCCGTCTCGCCCTGCAGGAGCTGGAGCGACGTGTTGAAGAGCACCGAGGCGCTCACCGGCTTGATGAGGAAGTCCTCGATCCCGGCCTCGCCCGCTTCCCGGATGAGGTCCTCGCGTCCGTAGGCCGTCACCATCACGAGGTGCGGCGCCCGCGCGAGGGGCAGGGCGCGGATCGCCCGGGCCGCGGCGACGCCATCCATCCCCGGCATCCGCCCGTCGAGGAAGGCGATCGCGTACGGATCGCGCGCGGCATCGGCCTGGCGCACCGCCTCGACGGCCTCGGCGCCGTCGGCGCACACGCTCACCTGCAGCTTCATGGCGAGGAGCAGGTCGCGCAGCACGACGCGCGCCGTGTCGTTGTCGTCCACCACCAGCACGCGGCGCCCGGCGAATCCGGCCTGCAGGACCCGGGAGTGCGGCCGCGAGGTGCCCAGCCCGACGCGCACGGTGAACCAGAAGGTGCTGCCCTGGCCCGGCTCGCTCTCCACGCCGATCTCGCCTTCCATCAGCCCGACGAGCCGCCGGGCGATGGCGAGGCCCAGCCCCGTGCCGCCGTACTTGCGGGTGGTGGAGGCGTCCGCCTGCTCGAAGCTGTGGAAGAGCCGCGCCTTCTGCGCGGCCGTGAGCCCGATGCCCGTGTCGCGCACCGAGAACCGCAGCACGGCGTGGGTGTCGGTGCGGCTCGCGAGCCGCCCGACGATGACGACCTCCCCGCGCTCGGTGAACTTGACGGCGTTGGTGCCCAGGTTGAGCAGCACCTGCTCCAGGCGCAGCGAATCGCCCACGAGGTGGCAGGGCACGTCCGGCGCGATGTCCAGCACGAACTCGATGGCCTTCCCGCTCGCGCGGTCGGCGAGCAGCATGCCCACGTGGTCGGCGACCTTCTCGAGGTCGAACTCGGCGTGCTCGAGGGCGAGGCGCCCGGCCTCGATCTTGGACAGGTCCAGGATGTCGTTGATGATGCCGAGCAGGTGCTGGCCCGCGCCCTGGATCTTCTGCAGGTAGTCGCGCTGGCGCGGCGTGAGCTCCGTGCCCATGGCGAGGTGGCTCATCCCGATGATCGCGTTCATCGGCGTGCGGATCTCGTGGCTCATGTTGGCGAGGAACGTGCTCTTCGCCTGGTTGGCCGACTCGGCCGCGAGCTTGGCGTGCGAGAGCTCGGCGGTGCGCTGCTCGACCAGTTCCTCCAGGTGGACACGGTATCTCTCGAGCTCCTCCGCGGCGCGCTTGCGTTCCGTGATGTCGCGCCAGACCACGTGCAGCAGCCGCCGCTCGCCGAAGGTCATCGCGGTGAGCAGCACCTCGGTGAACATGTGCTCGCCGTCGGCGCGGATGTGCTCCCACTCGAACGAGGTGGCGCCCTTGTCGAAGGCTTCCTCGACCACCGCCTTCGCCTTGTCCGCGCTCCTCGTCCCGTCCGGCTGGAACACCGGGGAGATGTCGGCGGGCGTCCTTCCCAGCAAGTGCTCGCGGCCGCCAACGCGCAGCATGTCGAGCGCGGCCCGGTTCGCGTCGACGAAACGCTCGTCCTCGATCAGGGAGATGGCCTCCTTGCTCTCCTCGAACAGGCGCCGGAAGCGCTCCTCGCTCTGGCGCAGGCCCAGCTCCGCGTCGCGCCGCTCGGTGACGTCCAGGGCGATGCCGTCCCAGACCTGCGCGCCGTCGGGCAGCTCGTGCGGCCGCGACTGCACCTGCACCCACTTGTGCCGGCCGTCGCGAAGGACGCAGTGCGCGACGATCGAGAAGACGGCGCGTTCCCTCCGGCTCTTCGCCTCCGCCACCCGGTAGGCCGCCGTCGATTCCGGGGTCTGCAGGGCGAACAGGACACCCGCATCGGCCATCACCTCGGCCGGCGAGACGCCCATCACGCGCTCGACGCCCGCGCTCACGTACTCGAAACGGGCGTCGTCGCCTTCGGTCCGCAGGCGGTAGATGAAGCCATCGGGCAGGTTGTCGCCCAGTGACCGGATCTGCCGGGCCTGGTCGCGCAGCACCTCCTCGGCGAGCTTCCTTTCCGTGATGTCCTGCACGGTGGCGATGACGTTGGCGAGCTCGCCGCCCGCGCCGCGAAGCGCCCGCACGTGGAGCATGGCGTGGACGACGGAACCGCTCTTGCGCACGAAGCGCTTCTCGACGACGTAGCCGTCCGTCGTTCCCTCGGCCAGCTTCGCGAACTCGGCCTCGTCCGCCTCCCGCTCGTCCGGGTGCGCGAGGTCCGCCCAGGTCATGTCCGCGAGTTCCTCGCGCGGGTAGCCGAAGATCTCCGCGAAGCGGTCGTTGAACTGCACCCAGCGCAGCGAGGCGGCCTCGGTGATGGCCATGCCGATGAACGGCAGGTCGTAGAAGTTGCGCAGGAGTTGGTCGGACCGGCTGCGCTCCTCCCGCAACTCGAGATCCTGCAAGAGCTGGCGCTGGCGCCACACCCGCCACGCCGCGAAGACCACGACGAGCCCGGCGCCGGTCGCGATGGCGAGGACCCAGGCCAGCGCCGTCCACATGGGCTCCAGGACCTCGCCGCGCTCGACGCGCGAGACGACGTGCCAGTCGGTGCCGGCGACGGGCCGGTACGCGGCGAGTATCTTCACGCCGTTGCGATTGACCCCGTGCATCGACCCGGCGCCGGTCGACGTCGCCGCGACGACGCCGGGTATGTCCGTCCTGTCGAGGGGGATGCGGACCGAAAGGGCCGGCTCCTTGCGCTGCCGCGTGTTGTTCAGGACCACGACGGAATCCCTCTCCCGCCGTACCAGCAGGCTTTCGGACGTCTCGCTGTGCGTGGGCCACCGCTCGATGAGGGGAAAGAGGAAGGTGCGCGGGTCGGAATGCAGCACGATGGCCCCGACGGCGCGCGAGCCGCCGCGATCCGGCACGACGACGGGCACGACCCAGTCCATGTGGAGGGCCCCCGACTCGTCCCGGTAGATGTCGCTGTGGGCGATCACCCGCTGCTGCAGGGCCTCGAGGACGAGGGCGTTGATCCTCGGCGTGAGCGTCTCGTGCGGGCCGCTGGCGAGCGCCACCCGGCCCGAGGGCTCGGCCAGCAGCACGTCCTCGTAGCCGTAGGCCTGGCGCAGGATCTCGAAATGTCCCCGGACGATGCGCTGCTCCTCGAGGTCGCCGGGCGCGCGCAGCAGGCGCTCGACGCGAAGGGCGAGGTTCTCGGAGCCTTGCAGCACCAGGGCATCCCCGCGACGCTCGCGCAGCCAGTTCTCGATCTG
>CAZPLW010000143.1:0-11241 GCA_964587315.1 uncultured Lysobacter sp. | reverse complement strand
TCGTCGGCGAAGACGATCATCTTGATGCCCGTGGCGAGCAGGAAAAGGCCGAACACGTAGAGGATCCAGTGGAACTTCGCGATGAGCCAGGCGCCGACGAGGATCATCACGATGCGCAGGACCACCGCCCCCAGCACGCCGATCACGAGCACCTTGCGCTGCCGCTCGGGCGGCACCGCGAAGTAGGTGAAGAGCATGAGGAACACGAAGATGTTGTCCACCGAGAGCGACTTCTCGATGAGGTAGCCCGTGAGGTACTCCGCGGCGCTGTTGTTGGCCACCTCCCGGCCCGCGGCGGCGTCGAGGTAGAGCCAGAGGCCGCCCGCGAAGGCGAGCGCGAGCGCGATCCAGACGACGGACCAGATGGCGGCGGTCTTGATGCCCACCACCTGCTCGGTGCGGCGATCCATGACATGAAGGTCGATCGCGAGCGCGACCGCGACGAGGAGCGCGAAGGCGGCCCACAGGCCCGGCGATCCGATGGTGTCGAACATGGTGATGTCTCCCGGAAAGAAAAAAGACCCTTGCCGCGGGTACGCGGTCAAAGGTCTCGCTCGCAACTTTCGGTTGCCCGGGGGACCGGGGCCTCGCGGCCCGTATTGACGATCTCCCGGCGGGAGCTACTCCCCTTTGGGGGGTGAGGCAGGGCGCGATTATAGGGACATCGCGCGGGCAGTCAAGCGCCGTTTGCCAATTGATACACTCCGGGCATGACCGACGCCGCGCTCGCCTCGACCCCGCCCTCCCGGACACCCGCGACGGGGGGCGCCTGGATCGCGGCGTGCGTCGCGATCGCCGTCGTGCTCGCGTTGCCGATGCTCGTCGTGGGCTCGAGCGTCTTCCGGCCCGGTGGCGAGGCCTGGAACCACCTCGCCTCGACGGTGCTGCCGGGTTACGTCGCCAACTCCGCCCTGCTGGTGGCGCTGGTCGCCACGGGCACCGTCGTGGTGGGCGTCGCCTGCGCGTGGGTGGTCACGGCCTGCGAGTTTCCCGGCCGCCGCGCCTTCGAGTGGATGCTCGTCCTGCCCCTCGCGATGCCGGCCTACGTCATCGCCTACGCCTACACGGACCTGCTCCAGTTCAGCGGCCCGGTGCAAACGGCGTTGCGCGGCGCGTTCGGGTGGCAGGCCGGGGACTACCACTTTCCGGAGATCCGCTCGCTGCCGGGCGCGGCGGCGATGTTCACGTGCGTGCTCTATCCCTACGTCTACCTGCTCGCCCGCGTGGCGTTCCTCGAGCAGTCGCCCTCGCTGGTCGACGCGGGGCGCACGCTGGGCCTTTCGCCCACGCGCGCCTTCCTGCGGCTGAGCCTGCCCCTCGCCCGACCGGCCATCGCGGCGGGCGCGGCCCTCGCGTGCATGGAAACGCTGGCCGATTTCGGCACCGTGTCCTATTTCGGCGTCCAGACCTTCACCACCGGCATCTTCCGCGCGTGGCTGTCGATGGGCGAGCCGGTCGCCGCGGCCAAGCTCTCGATGATGCTGCTCGCCTTCGTGGGCGCGCTCCTGTGGGTCGAGCGCCTGGCGCGGCGCCGCGCGCGGTTCCACCAGGGCTCGGTGCCGCGCACTCGAGAGCGCGTCCGCCTTCGCGGCGCCCCCCTCGCCGGCGCGCTCGCCGTGTGCGTGGCTCCGCTCGTCGCGGGCTTCCTCCTGCCGGGCGTGCTCCTCGCCCGCCTCGCGCTCACCGGTGGCGACGAGCAGTTCGGGACGCGCTTCCTCGCGCTGGCCGGCAACAGCTTCGCGGTGTCCTCGGTCACCGCCGCGATCGCCATCGCCCTCGCCGTCGTGATGGCCTACGGCGCGCGCGTGACGCGCAGCCGGATCGCCTCCGGCGTGAACCGCCTCGCGGGCCTGGGCTACGCCGTGCCCGGCGCCGTCATCGCGATCGGGGTGCTCGTCCCGGCGGCCGCGATCGACAACGCCGCCAGCGACTGGCTGGAGCGCACCGTCGGCTGGAGCGGCGGGCTGCTCCTCACCGGCAGCGTCGCCGCGCTCGTGTACGCGTACCTGATCCGCTTCCAGGCGATCGCGCTGCAGACGGTGGACTCGGGGCTCGCGCGCATCACGCCCAGCATGGAGGACGCGGCCCGCTCGCTGGGCTACACGCCGGCGCAGGCGCTCGTGCGCGTGCACCTGCCCATGATGCGCGGCAGCCTCGTGACGGGCGCCCTGCTGGTGTTCGTGGACGTGATGAAGGAACTGCCCGCGACGTTCGTCATGCGGCCGTTCAATTTCGACACGCTGGCGGTGCAGGCCTACAACCTCGCGGCGGACGAGCGCCTCGCCGAGGCCTCGACGGCCTCGCTCGCGATCGTCGCGGTGGGGCTGGTGCCGCTCATCGCCGCGTCGCGGCGGATGGTTCGAAACGCCTAGCCGGACGGCAAGGCGCCCGGCACCCGCGAAGGGAGCCCGGCGCGATTGCCGGAAAGGACGCGAACGCCCGGTAGCGGGTCAGGGACCCGAATTGCCCAGGCCCGGGCGCGGCGTCTGCACGGCGGCATCGCGCGCGCGCTGGACCGTTTCCTTGTCGTACGTGGTGACCTCGCCCGGGCGGGTCTTCTTCGGCAGGTTGCTGCCGGTCACATACTCGCGGTCGAGACGCTCGTTCGGCTCGACGGATTCGGTCGTGGCGCATCCGGCGAGGAACAGGGCAAGGACGGCAGCGGGAAGGACGGGCTTCATCGGGTTCTCCGGGATGGCGAAGCCGCGATGATAGCCCGCCTTCCGGGACGCCGTGCGCGCCGTGACATTTCGTGACATTCCACCGGGTTACTTCCAGCCCGCGCGGTCGTAGACCTGCTGCGCCGCCGCCTGGTTGCGGCCGAGCAGGGAGACGTTGAGGCTGTCCTTGCGGAAGGCGCCCAGCGACTGCAGCGCCGCGTTCGCCTTGATGGACGCCACCACGGGGTATTCGTTGTTGCCGTCGGCGAAGTAGGACTGGGCTTCGTCGCTCGACAGGTACTCGAGGAACTTGATGGCGGCTTCCCGGTGCGGCGCGTGCCTGAGCACGCCCGCACCCGACACGTTCACGTGGGTTCCGCGCCCGCCCTGGTTCGGGAAGATGACGCCCACCTTCTCCGCGATGGCCTTCTCGTCGGGCTTCGCGCTGCGGGCGAGGCGCACGTAGTAGTAGGTGTTGGCGATGGCCACGCGGCACTCGCCGCTCGCGACCGACTTGAGCTGGTCCGTGTCGCCGCCCTTGGGATCGCGGGCGAAATTGGCCACGACGCCGCGCGCCCACTGCTCGGCCTTCACCGGCCCCACGCCGGCGATCATCGAGCTCATCAGCGAGAGGTTGTACATGCTGGCGCTCGAGCGCACGCAGATCTTCCCCTTCCATTTCGGGTCGGCGAGATCCTCGTAGTCCTTGATGTCCGCCGGGTTCACGGCGCCCTTGGCATAGAAGATGGGGCGCGCGCGCACGGAGAACGAGAACCAGAGGCCCTCCGGATGGCGCAGCTCGCCGGGAATGCGCTCCTCCAGCACCGCGGAGCGCACGCTCTGGAAGAGGCCCATCTGCTCGGCGCGCCACAGGCGACCGGCGTCGACCGTGACCAGCACGTCGGCGGGGCTGCGGGCCCCCTCGTTGCGCAGGCGCTCCAGGAGCGCGTCCTCGTTGGCCTCGATGCGATTGATCCGGATGCCGGTCTTCTTCGTGAAGTTCTCGTAGAGCGCCTCGTCCGTCTGGTAGTGGCGGGAGGAATAGAGGTTCAGGACCGGCGGGTCGGCGGCTTTCGCGGCGGTACCGGCCAGGAGGGCGCTGGCGAGCAGCGCGGAGGCGAGGCGTGTCATGGCAACTCCCAGGTTGATCTTGGTGTTATTATTACGAATGATTCGCATTTGTGCAACTCAGGGCCAGGATCGCCCACCGAGGCCGGAATCACCTTGCGCCTTATCAACCACTTAACGCCTGACCCGTTATAATGATTCTCATGACCGAAGCCCTCGTCGTGCGTGGAATGCGGTTCGCCTACCCGGGAATGCCCCCGGTTGTGGACGGCTTTTCCCTGGCGCTCGCCCCGGGGCAGATCGGCTGCCTCCTCGGGCCGAGCGGGTGCGGCAAGACGACCGCCCTGCGCTGCATCGCGGGCCTGGAATCGGTCCAGGAGGGCGAGATCCGCCTCGAAGGAGAGGTCTCCAGCCGTCCGGGTTTCACCGTGCCGCCGGAGAAGCGCCGCATCGGCGTGGTCTTCCAGGATTACGCCCTCTTCCCGCACCTCGACGCGCTCGAGAACGTGGCCTTCGGCCTCAAGGGCCTGGGGCGCGGCGCCCGGCGCCAGCGGGCCGCCGAATTGCTGGCGGCGGTGGGCCTGCCGGGACAGGGCAACAAGTACCCGCACGAGATGTCCGGAGGCCAGAAGCAGCGGGTCGCGCTCGCGCGCGCGCTCGCCCCGGCCCCGCGCCTGCTGCTGCTCGACGAGCCCTTCTCCAATCTCGACGGGGACCTGCGCGAGCGCCTCTCGCACGAGGTGCGGGCGATCCTCAAGCGCCAGGGCACGACGGCCCTGCTCGTCACCCACGACCAGGACGAGGCCTTCGCCATGGCCGACGTGGTGGGCGTGATGCGCCGCGGCCGCATCGAGCAGTGGGATTCGGCGTACAACCTCTACCATCGCCCCGCGACGCGCTTCGTGGCCGACTTCGTGGGCGAAGGCGTGCTCATCGACGGCATGGCCTCCCAGGCGGACGGCATCGACACGGTGCTGGGCGAGCTCAAGCACTGCCCGGGCTGCGAGCTGAAGCCCGGCATGCCCGTCTCCCTCCTGCTGCGCCCGGACGACGTGCAGCACGACGACGACAGCGCCATGCAGGCGGAAGTGGTCGCGAAGGCCTTCCGCGGCGCGGAGTTCCTCTACACGCTCAAGCTCGAGGACGGCAAGCAGCTGCTCTCGCTCGTTCCCTCGCACCACAACCACGCGATCGGCGAGCGCATCGGCATCCGGCTGCACGTCGACCACGTGGTCGCGTTCCCGCGCGCCGATGGGGCCGATGATTGACGGCGGCGGCCGTCACGAGTACTTCCGCAGGTCCTCGATCACCTTCCCGTCGTTCGGCAGCGATCCCCCCGCGACGAAGCGCACCTCGCCGCGCAGCTTGGTGAGATCGCGCAGCGTCTCCTCCACCGCCCTGGCCAGGTCCGCGTCGTGGGCGCCGTCGCGCTCCACGCGCAGGGCCATCGAGTCGTTGCCGTCGTCGTTCTCCACGACGAGGCGCCCCTTGGCGAGACCGTGCCGCGCGAGCACGGCCGCCACCTGCTCCGGGTGCACGAAGAGGCCGCGCACCTTGGTGGTCTGGTCGGCGCGGCCCAGCCAGCCGCGGATGCGCCGGTTGGTGCGGCCGCAGGGGCTGGTCCCGGGCAGGATCGCGGAGAGGTCGCCCGTCGCGAAGCGCACGAGCGGGTAATCCTCGTTGAACGCGGTGACGACGACCTCGCCCACCTCGCCGTCGGCGACGGGCTGCCCGGTGCCGGGGCGGACGATCTCCACGAACACGTCCTCGTCGAGAACGAGGCCCTCGCGGCCCGGCGTCTCGTAGGCCAGGATACCGAGGTCGGCCGTTCCGTAGGCCTGGTAGGCATCGATGCCGCGCGAGGCGAGGAAATCGCGCACCGGGGGCAGGAAGGCCTCGCCCGAGACGAGCGCGCGCCGGATCGACGCGAGGTCGAGGCCCAGCTCGTCGCCCTTCTCCAGCAGGATCTTGAGGAACGACGGGGTGCCCACGTACCCGGCGGGCCGCAACTGCGCGACGACGCGCGCCTGCAGTTCCGTCTGGCCGACGCCGCCCGGGATCACCGCGCAGCCGAGCCGGTGCAGGCCCGTCTCGAACATGGTGCCGGCGGGCGTGAGGTGGTACGAATAGCTGTTGAGCACGAGGTCGCCCGCGCGGAAGCCGGCCGCGAAAAGCGAGCGGGCGGTGCGCCAGAAATCCGCGCGCCGTCCCTCGGGCTCGTAGATCGGCCCCGGCGAGACGAGCACGCGGGCGAGCGAACCCACGGGCGTGGCCGCGAGGCCCCCGAAGGGAAAGGACGCCTTCTGCAACTCGAGCAGGGACGACTTGCGCGTCACGGGCAGCGCGGCGAGCGCCTCGCGGGAGGTGACCTCGGCCGGATCGACGCCGGCCAGCAGCCGCCCGAAATGGGCGCTGCGGGACTTCGCGTGCGCGAGCTGCGCCGGGAGCCTCGCGAGCATCTCGCGCTCGCGCGCCGCCGGCTCCCGCGTCTCGAGCGCGTCGTAGTGCGCGTCCATCAGCCGAGCCAGCGCTTGCGGCGCCGGTAGTGCTTGGATTCGCGGAAGCTCTTGCGCCCGCCGGTGGAGATGCCGAGGTAGAACTCCTTCACGTCCTCGTTCCTCGCGAGCCCCTCGGCGCTGCCCTCCATGACCACGCGCCCGTTCTCGAGGATGTAGCCGAAGTCCGCGAAGCGCAGCGCCACCATCGTGTTCTGCTCGGCCAGGAGGAAGCTCACGCGCTCCTTCACGTTGAGGTCCTTCACGATCCCGAAGATCTCCTCGACGATCTGCGGCGCGAGCCCCATCGAGGGCTCGTCGAGCAGGATCATGTTGGGCTTGGCCATGAGCGCGCGCCCGATGGCGGTCATCTGCTGCTCGCCGCCGGAGGTGTAGCCGGCCTGGGACTGGCGGCGCGTCTTCAGGCGCGGGAAGAACGCGTAGACGCGCTCGAGCTCCTCCCTCACCTGCCCGCGGGAGAGCTTTCGCGTGTAGGCGCCCGTGAGCAGGTTCTCCTCCACGGTGAGGTGCCCGAAGCAGTGGCGCCCTTCCATCACTTGCACCACCCCGCGCTTCACCAGGTCCGCGGGGGTGAGCTTGTCCACGCGCTCGCCGCGGAATTCGACCTGCCCCTTGGTCACCTCGCCGCGCTCGGCCTTCAGCAGGTTCGAGACGGCCTTGAGGGTGGTGGACTTGCCGGCGCCGTTGGCCCCGAGGAGGGCCACGATGCCGCCCTCGGGTACCTTCAGCGAGACGCCCTTCAGCACGAGGATCACGTGGTTGTAGATCACCTCGATGCCGTTCACGTCGAGCAGCGGCTTGGCCGCGGCGCCGTCCATCGCGCTACTTCTCCTTGGAGCAGTCGCGCGGGGTGATCTTCTTCTCCGCCGCGTAGGCCTTCGCCGAGGCCTCGATGAGCGGGCGCAGGAACTTCTTGTCGGCCTCGTACCACTCCGACGTGTAGCTCCACTCCTTGCCGTCCCACGTGTGGATGCGGCCGCGGGCCACGCCCTCGTGGTCGCTGCAGGAGGTCTTGAGCGGCTGCACGGTGTCGGCGAAGCCGAGCGCCTTGATCTTCGCCGCGTCGAGGTTCAGGTTCTCGGCGCCCCAGCGGACTTCCTCGCCCGTCACCACGCGCTTGCCGTACTTCGACTGCGCCTGCTTGATGGCCTCTACGGAGAGCATCGCGGAGATCATGCCGCGGTTGTAGAGCACGCTGCCGATCTCGTCCTTGCTCTTGGCCGTGCCCTTGCCCTTGTCGTAGAGGTGCTTCAGGACGTCCTTGTGCACCGGCAGTCCCTTCTCCGCGGAGTGTCCGAGCGTGATGCCGTTGTAGCCCTTGGCCGCCATTTCCGCCGGCAGCACGTCCGGCTCGGCCGACGACCACCACACGCCGAACATCTGCAGGCGCGGATAGGACACGGCGATCGCCTCCTTGATCGACGTCGAGTTCATCACGCCCCAGCCCCACAGGAACACGTAGTCCGGCCGCTGCTGGCGCACCTGCAGCCACGTGGACTTCTGTTCGACGCCGGGATGCGTGACCGGCAGCTTGATGAACTCGAAGCCGTGCTTCCTGGCGTGCTCCTCGAGGGCGCGGATCGGCTCCTTCCCGTAGGGAGAGTCGTGGTAGACGAGGGCGATCTTCTTGCCCTTGAGCGAGCCCTTCTTCGCCACGTGCTGCACGATCATGTCCGCGGCGGACCAGTAGGTGCCCAAGAGCGGGAAGTTCCAGGCGAAGACGCTGCCGTCGGCCGAGTCGGCGCGTCCATAGCCGGTCGAGAACACGGGGATCTTGTCGGCGGGCGCCTTGTCCGTGAGCGCGAAGGTGACGCCCGTGGAGAGCGGGTTGATCAGCACCGGCTTCTTGCTCTTCAGTCGCTCGTAGCACTCCACGCCGCGGTCCGTCGCGTAGCCGAACTCGCACTCCTCCATCGCGAGCTTGACGCCGTTCACGCCGCCGTCGCGCTCGTTCACGAGCTTCAGGTAGTCGACGTAGCCGTCGGCCCAGGGGATGCCGTTGGGCGCGTAGGCGCCGGTCCGGTAGACGATCACCGGGATGAAGATCTCGTTCGACTGGGCGGCGGCATCCGTCGCGGCGCCCAGGGCACCGGCCACGGCGAGGGCCAGCGCGGCGGCCCGGGTCCTGATCATGCGGTTCATTGCGATCCTCCTCCTTGTTGTGCGATGCGGGGTATTGCGGTCAATGCGGGAACGGCCAGAGGCGAAGCTTCTCCTTGCCGACGGCCCACAGGCGCGCGAGGCCGTGGGGCTCGACGACGAGGAAGAAGACGATGAGCGAGCCGAACACCATGAACTCGATGTGCGAGATCAGCGCGGTCGACATCGGGATGCCCAGCCAGCCGGGCAGCTGGTTCAGCGCGAGCGGCAGGATCACGATGAACGCGGCGCCCAGGAACGAGCCGAGGATCGACCCGAGTCCGCCGATGATCACCATGAAGAGAAGCTGGAAGGAACGGTTCACGTCGAAGGCGAGCGGCTCCCAGGCGCCCAGGTAGACGAAGGCCCAGAGGGCCCCCGCGAGACCCACGAAGAAGGAGCTCACGGCGAACGCCGTCACCTTGGCGTAAAGCGGGCGGATGCCGATCACCTCGGCCGCCACGTCCATGTCGCGCATCGCCATCCACGAGCGCCCGATGGCGCCGCGCACGAGGTTCCGCGCGAGCAGGGCGAAGACGCAGACGAAGCCGAGCACCAGCAGGTATTTTTCCGCGGGCGAATCCACCAGCCACCCGAAGATCGCGAGCGGCGGCGCGCTCACGGAGCCGGAGGACGAGTCGTGCGTGAACCACTTGATGCGCGCGAACGCCCAGTCGAGGAAGAACTGCGCCGCCAGCGTCGCCACCGCGAGGTAGAACCCCTTGATGCGCAGGCTCGGCAGGCCGAAGAGGATGCCCACGAGCGTCGCGGCGAGACCCGCGAGGACGAAGACGACCAGGAGGTTCAGGTCCGGGATGCGCACCGCGAGGTTGTAGGCGGCGTACGCGCCCACGGCCATGAACCCGCCCGTGCCGAGCGACACCTGGCCGCAATACCCCACGAGGATGTTGAGCCCGATCGCGGCGAGCGACAGGATGAGGAAGGGTACGAGGATCGCGCGCAGCAGGTATTCGGAAGCGACGAGCGGCACCACGCCGAACGCCACCGCGAGCACGCCGATCACGAAGATCCGGTCCTGCAGGATCGGGAAGAGCTGCTGGTCGGCCTCGTACGAGGTCTTGTACTGGCCGGTTTCGCGGTAGATCACGCGCTCGCTCCCCTAGACGCGGTCAATGTGCCGCTCCCCGAACAGGCCCTCGGGCCGCACCAGGAGGAAGAGGAGCGCGAGCACGTAGGCGAACCAGTTCTCGATGCCCCCGCCCAGCATCGGGCCGAGGTAGACCTCGGAGATCTTCTCGCCCAGGCCGATGATGAGCCCGCCGACGATCGCACCGGGAATCGAGGTGAAGCCGCCGAGGATGACCACGGGCAGGGCCTTCAGGGCGATGAGCTGGAGCGAGAACTGCACGCCCAGCTTCGAGCCCCAGATGATGCCCGCGACGAGGGCCACGATGCCGGCCACGCTCCAGACGATGACCCAGATGCGCCCGAGCGGGATGCCGATCGACTGGGCGGCCTGGTGGTCGTCCGCCACGGCCCTGAGCGCCCTGCCCGTTCCGGTCTTCTGGAAGAAGAGCGCGAGGGCGCCCACGAGGACCGCGGCGATCACGGCTGCGATGACGTCCTCCATGCCGACGAGGATGCCGCCCTCGAACACGCCCTCCAGGAGGATCTTCGGCTCCTTGGGCATGCCGACGTCGAGCGTGTAGATGTCGCTTCCCCAGAGCGTCTGCCCGAATCCGTCCAGGAAGTACGTGACGCCCAGCGTCGCCATGAAGAGCACGATGGGCTCCTGGTTCACCAGCGGTCGCAGCACCAGCCGCTCGATGAGCCAGGCGAGCGCCACCATCATGGCGACCGTCACGGCGAGGGCCACCGGCAACGGCATCCACGCCATCAGGCGCACCAGCGAGAGCGCGGCGAAGAGCACCATCGCGCCCTGGGCGAAGTTGAAGACGCCCGAGGCCTTGAAGATGAGCACCAGCCCGATGGCCACCAGCGAGTAGAGGACGCCGGACATGAGCCCGCCCAGCACCACCTCGAGCCACTGCGGCAGCCGCGCCCCGCCCGCGACGAGCGGCGCCAGGGCGCCCAGCGCGAGAAGCCCGAGCAGCGCCCACGTCATCCCGCGCCGCTGGAAGATCTTCTCGACGGCCATCAGTGCTGCACCCCGAGGTAGGCGTCGATGACCGCCTGGCTGGCCCGGACCTCGTCGGGCGTGCCGTCGCCGATCTTGCGCCCGTAGTCGAGGACCACGACGCGGTCCGAGATGTCCATCACCACGCCCATGTCGTGCTCGATGAGCACGATCGTGGTGCCGAACTCGTCGTTCACGTCGAGGATGAAGCGGCACATGTCCTGCTTCTCCTCCACGTTCATGCCGGCCATGGGCTCGTCCAGGAGCAGCACGCGGGGCTCGGCGGCCAGCGCGCGCCCCAGGTCGACGCGCTTCTGCAGGCCGTAGGGGAGCCTCCCCACCGGCGTCTTCCTCACGTGCGGGATCTCGAGGAAGTCGATGATCTCCTCCACGCGCCGGCGGTGCGCGACTTCCTCCCGCAGGGCGGGCCCGATGCGAAGCGCCTGCAGCAGGAGGTTCGTGCGCATCATGAGGTTGCGTCCCGCGAGCAGGTTGTCCAGCACGCTCATGCCCTTGAAGAGCGCGAGGCTCTGGAAGGTGCGGGCGATGCCGTGGCTCGCGGCGAAGTGCGGCTCCATCTCCTCGCGCGTGCGGCCCAGGTACGTGATGCGTCCCTGCTGGGGCCGGTAGACGCCGTTGATCACGTTGAGCATCGAGCTCTTGCCGGCGCCGTTCGGGCCGATGATGGCGCGGATTTCATGCTGTTTGACGTCAAACGAGATGTCGGTCAGCGCTTTCACGCCGCCGAACGACAGCGAGA
>CAZPLW010000142.1:0-11244 GCA_964587315.1 uncultured Lysobacter sp. | reverse complement strand
TGGCCAAGGACGAGGACGTGTGCCTGCACTGCGGCCTGTGCGCCGAGCGCTGCCCGACCGGCGCCTGGGACATGCAGAAGTTCTACCTCGAAATGACGCACGCGGGACCCGGCTGCCGCAGCCGGGACGCCACGCGGCAGGCGGCCTAGGAGCGCCTCATGAAGACCATCCAGGCAGTCAACGACTTCGTCATCAAGTTCGCGAACGTGAACGGCTCGGGCTCGGCCTCGGCCAACACGCTCTTCGCCAAGTCCATCGCGCGCATGGGCGTTCCCGTGAGCCCGCGCAACATCTTCCCGTCCAACATCCAGGGGCTTCCGACCTGGTACGAGGTGCGCGTCTGCGAGGCCGGGTGGAACGCCCGCCGCGGCGGCGCGGACCTCATGGTCGCCATGAACCCGCAGACCTGGGAGAAGGACGTCGCCGAGGTGACCGCGGGCGGCTATCTCTTCTACGACTCGACGCGCCCGATGCCGGCCGGCAAGTTCCGCGACGACATCCTCGTGATCGGGATGCCGCTCACCGAGATCTGCAACGCGACCTACAGCGACCCGCGCCAGCGCCAGCTCTTCAAGAACATCATCTACGTGGGCGCGCTCTCGGCCCTGCTGGGCATCGAGCTCGCCGAGGTGGAGAAGCTCATCGCCGAGCAGTACAAGGGCAAGGAGAAGCTCCTCGAGCCCAACGTGAAGGCGCTGCGCATGGGGCACGAGTACGCCCTCGCCAAGCTGCCGTGCCCGATCGGGCTCGCCGTGCGCCGCACGGACAAGGTGGGCGACAAGGTCTTCCTCGAGGGCAACAACGCTGCGGCGCTCGGCGCCGTGTTCGGCGGCGCGACGGTCTGCGCCTGGTACCCGATCACGCCGTCGTCCTCGATGGCCGAGGCCTTCGCCAAGCACTGCCGCAAGTACCGCACCGACAAGGAAAGCGGCAAGAACAACTTCGCCATCGTGCAGGCCGAGGACGAGCTCGCCTCGATCGGCATGGTCATCGGCGCCGCCTGGAACGGCGCGCGGTCCTTCACCTGCACCTCCGGCCCCGGCATCTCGCTCATGAGCGAGTTCATCGGCCTCGCGTACTTCGCCGAGATCCCGGCGACGCTCGTGGACGTGCAGCGGGCGGGCCCCTCGACGGGCATGCCCACGCGCACGCAGCAGTCGGACGTGCTGCTGTGCGCCTACGCCTCGCACGGCGACACGAAGCACCCGATCCTCTTCCCGCAGGACGCGAAGGAGGCCTTCGAGTTCACGGCGGACGCCCTCGACCTCGCCGACCGGCTGCAGACGCCGGTCTTCGTGCTCACGGACCTGGACATCGGCATGAACGAGCGGCTGTGCGATCCGCTCACCTGGGACGACAAGCGCACCTACGACCGCGGCAAGGTGCTCACCCGCGAGCAGCTCGAGGCCGGGGCCCGTTTCGGGCGCTACCTCGACGTCGACGACGACGGCATCACCTACCGCACCTACCCGGGCACGCACCCGACGCGGGGCTCCTTCTTCACGCGCGGCACCAGCCGCGACCGCTACGCGCGGTACACGGAGGAGGGCACGGCCTACGTGGACAACATGGAGCGGCTGCTGCGCAAGTTCGAGACCGCCAAGCACTTCATGCCCAAGCCGGAAATCCGCGCGGGCGCGAAGCCCTCGCGCTATGGCGCGATCTACTACGGATCCACCGCGCCGGCGATGGACGAGGCCCTGGCGCTGCTCGAGGCCGAAGGCGTCCACCTCGACGCGCTGCGCGTGCGGGGCTTCCCGTTCCAGGATGCGGTGCTCGACTTCGTGAACGACCACGACCACGTGTTCGTCGTCGAGCAGAATCGCGACGGGCAGCTGCGCACGCTCCTGCTGAACGAAGGCGCGCTCGATCCGGGGCGGCTGGGGGCGGTGCTGCACTACGACGGCACGCCGATCACGGCGCGCTTCATCCAGGGCGACATCGCCAGGCGCCTGTCTGCCCTTCAGGTGACGCCGCTGCGCCGCACGGCGGCCGGCGGCGCGAGCGGAGAATAAGCCATGACCTACCTCACCAAGCCCAAGCTGCACCACCCGGACCTGCCGAAGAACGAGCTCGGCCTCACGCGCCGCGACTACGAAGGCGCCATCTCCACGCTGTGCGCCGGCTGCGGGCACGACTCCATCAGCGCCGCCATCATCCAGGCCTGCTGGGAGCTCGCGATCCAGCCCCACCGCGTGGCGAAGCTCTCCGGCATCGGCTGCTCGTCGAAGACGCCGACGTACTTCCTGGACAAGTCCCACGGCTTCAACAGCGTGCACGGCCGCATGCCCTCGGTCCTCACGGGCGCGAACCTCGCCAACCGCGACCTGCTCTACCTGGGCGTCTCGGGCGACGGCGACTCGGCCTCCATCGGCCTGGGGCAGTTCGCGCACAGCATGCGCCGCGGCGTGAACATGACCTACATCGTCGAGAACAACGGCGTGTACGGCCTCACCAAGGGGCAGTTCTCCGCCACGGCCGACCGCGGCTCCAAGTCCAAGCGTGGCGCCGTGAACACTGACGAGGGCATCGACCTCGCCTGCCTCGCGCTGCAGCTGGGCGCCTCCTACGTGGCCCGCAGCTTCTCCGGCGACAAGCACCAGCTCGTGCCGCTCATCAAGGGCGCCCTCACGCACCCGGGAGCGGCGTTCATCGACGTGGTCTCGCCGTGCGTGGCCTTCAACAACCACGAGGGCTCCACGCGCAGCTACGACTATGTGCGCCACCACAACGAGGCGGTGAACAGCCTGGACGTGATCACGATGCACAAGGAGATCACGACGCAGTACCCGCCGGGCACCGTGACCGAGGTGCGCCAGCACGACGGCTCGGTGCTGCGCCTGCGCAAGCTGGCGGACGACTACGATTCGTCCAGCCGCATCGCCGCCATGAGCTACGTGCAGTCCCACTACGCGCGCGGCGAGATCGTGACCGGCCTGCTTTACGTCGAGCCGGAAGCGATCGACCTGCACGAGCACCTGGGGACCACGACCCGCCCGCTCAACGAGCTGGGCGAGAAGGAACTCTGTCCCGGATCGGCGGCCCTCCTGCAGTTCAATGCGTCGCTTCGCTAGCGCGGTACTCGCCGCGTTCGCGCTGGCCGCGCTCCCGGCGGTCGGGCAGGGGCCGGTCGCTGCGGCCAAGCCGCCGCCGGCCACGGCGATCAGCGCGGCCGGGGGCGAGCCCGCCACGCTTCGCGTCTACAACCGGACGATCGTCGAGATGCGCGCGACGCTGCTGGGCTTCCAGCCCGCCGAGCGCGTCTCCCGCGCCGAGAGCGTCATCCGCGAGCTCCTCACCCAGGCCGGCCCGGGCGAGGTGACGGTGAAGCCCATTCCCGAGGGGCGTTCCATTTCCCTCGACGGGAAGTCGGCCTTCCTCGTCCTGGAGGGCGACGCCAACGTCCTGGCCGGCGAAACGCTCGACCAGGCGGCGGCGAAGTCCGCGCGCGCGTTGCGCCAGGTGGTCGAGGAAACGCGCGAGGCGCGCAGCTTCGACGCGCTTGGGCGATCGCTCATCGCCCTGGGCATCGCCACGGCGATACTCGCAGCCATCCTCTGGGTGCTCGTGCGGGTGCGCGGCTGGATCACGTCGGCCTTCGCGAGCCTCGGCAGCCGCCACGCGGAACGCCTTCGCGTCGGGGGCCAGGCCCTGGTGGGTCGCGAGCAGGTCTTCGCCGTGGCCCGCGGCATCACCACGGCCATCTTCTGGCTGCTGGCCGGCGTATCCGTCTACGAATGGCTCGGGTACGGCCTCGCCAAGTTCCCCTACACCCGGCCGTGGGGAGAGGGCCTGCAGGATGCCACGGTCAGCCTGGCGGTCACGATCGCCACGGGCGTCGTGGGCGCCCTGCCGAACCTGGCCGTCGCCCTGGTGATCTTCGGCATCGCCGCCCTGGTCGTGGGTGGCGTGAACCGGTTCCTGCAGCCGTTCATCGACGGGCAGACGCGCCACGGATGGCTCGACCGCGACACCGCCCGGCCGACGCGCAATCTCGCCTTCGCGTTCGTCTGGATCTTCGCGATCGCCATGTCGTACCCGTACCTGCCGGGCTCCCAGAGCGAGGCTTTCAAGGGGCTCTCCGTCCTGGTCGGCCTCATGATCTCGCTGGGCTCCACCAGCATCATCGGACAGGCGGCCAACGGGCTCATCCTCATGTTCACCCGCACGATCCGGCCGGGCGAGTACGTCCGGATCGGCGAGCACGAGGGCACCGTGATGGAACTCGGGGCGTTCACCACCCGCATCCGCACGGGGCTGGGGGAGGAACTCACGCTCTCCAACTCGTTCGTCGCGGGCACCGTCACGCGCAATTACTCGCGGGCCGTGAACGGGCAGGGGTTCGTGGTCGACACCAACGTCACCATCGGCTACGACACGCCCTGGCGGCAGGTGGAGGCGATGCTCGTCGAGGCGGCCCGGCGCACGCCGGGCATCCTGGAGGTGCCCAAGCCCGTGGTCTTCAACACGGGTCTTTCGGACTTCTATCCGGAGTACCGGCTGGTGGCGCAGGCCATCCCGAGCGACCCTCGCCCGCGGGCGCGCGTGATCTCGGAACTCCATACCCATATCCAGGACGTCTTCAACGAGTACGGCGTGCAGATCATGTCCCCGCACTACCTCGCCGATCCGGCGCAGGCCAAGATCGTGCCGAAGGACCAGTGGTACGCGGCGCCGGCCGAAGCGCCCAAGGCAGCGGACACGCCCCGGTGATCGACCTCAGGAGCGACACGGTCACGCGGCCGACCGCCGCCATGCGCGAGGCCATGGCCCGCGCGGAAGTGGGGGACGACGTCTTCGGAGACGATCCGACCGTGAACCGCCTGGAAGCGCGGGCCGCGGAGCTCTTCGGCGCGGAGGCGGGCGTCTTCTTTCCCTCGGGGACGCAATCGAACCTCGCGGCACTCATGGCCCACTGTGCCCGCGGCGAGGAGGTGATTCTCGGCCAGGACGCCCACACCTACCGTTACGAGGGGGGCGGCGCGGCGGTGCTCGGTTCGATCCAGCCGCAGCCGATCGCCAACCGGCCCGACGGCACGCTCGACCTCGACATGGTGGCGGCCGCCATCAAGCCCGATGACGCGCATTTCGCCATCACGCGGCTGCTGGCCCTCGAGAACACGATCGGCGGCAAGGTGATCGGCCGCGACTACCTCGCGCGCGCCGTGACGCTCGCCTGGAAGAAGGGACTCGCGACCCACCTCGACGGCGCCCGGATCTTCAACGCCTCGGTGAAGCTCGGCATGCCGGTGAACCTGCTGTGCGCGGGTTTCGACACCGTGTCCGTTTGCCTCTCCAAGGGACTGGGCGCTCCCGCCGGCACCGTGCTCGTGGGCCACAAGGCACTCCTCGAGAAGGCGCGGCGCCATCGCAAGATGCTGGGCGGCGGGATGCGGCAGGCGGGCATCCTGGCGGCGGCGGGGCTGCACGCGCTGGAACACCACGTGGCGCGCCTCGCCGAGGATCACGACCACGCGCAGGCGCTGGCGCAGGGGCTCGCCGGGGCGGGCTACGAAGTCGAGCCCGTCCAGACCAACATGGTGTTCGCGAAGGTGCCCGCCGATCGCTGCGCCGCGCTCCAGGCGCACCTCGCGTCCTGCGGCGTCACGGCCATCGTCACGCCGCGCACCCGGCTCGTGACGCACCTGGACGTGAGCGCAGCGGATGTGGAAAAGGCCGTCGCCGCCTTCGCGGCGTTCAAGCCCTGAGGTGGCGGCCGGTCCCTAGCCCGCGCCGGCGTTGCCGACCGTCATTCCCCCGCACACGTAAAGCACCTGCCCCGTGATGAAGCCCGCGCGCTCGTCGAGCAGCGAGGCGACGGCGTGGGCCACGTCGTCCGGCGTGCCCAGGCGCTTCATCGGGATTCCCTCGATGATCGCGCGGGTCCGGGGCGAATCGGCGGGATTGTTGCGGTGGAAGAGCTCCGTGCCGATGGGGCCCGGGCCGACGGCATTGGCGGTGATGCCGAAGGGCGCGAGCTCGAGTGCCCAGGTCTTGGTCATGCCCTCGAGGCCGGCCTTCGCCGCCGAGTAGACGACCCGCAGCTCCTTGCCGAGCGCCGCCCGGCTCGAGATGCTCACGATGCGGCCGAAGCGCGCCTCCTTCATCGCCGGGAGCACCGCGCGGACGCATTGCATGGAGCAGCGCAGGGTGAGCGCGATCACGGCGTCGAGGTCCGCCGACGTGGCGGTCTCCGCCGATCCCGGTCGCACGGTGCCCACGTTGTTCACGAGCCGGGTGATGGCGCGGTCCCGGGTGGCTTCGGCGAGGGCGGCCTCGGTGGCCTTCTCGTCGGCCAGGTCGACGGCGATGAAGACCTCGCCGGGGAGCAGGCGCTCGGGGGCATTCCGGTCGAGCGTGACGATCGCGAGCCCATCGCGCGCGAGGCGCTCGGCGCACGCCCGTCCGATGCCGCGGCCCGCGCCGGTGACGAGGACCCGATCCGGCATCGCGGCGCTCAGAGCACCTCGGCCGCGTGATCCGCGAGCCGCGAGCGTTCGCCGCGCGTGAGCGTGATGTGGCCGCTGTGGCCCCAGCCCTTGAACCGGTCCACGACGTAGGTGAGGCCGGAGGATCCCTCGGTGAGGTAGGGCGTGTCGATCTGCGCGATGTTGCCCAGGCACACGACCTTCGTGCCCGGCCCGGCCCGCGTGATGAGGGTCTTCATCTGCTTCGGGGTCAGGTTCTGCGCCTCGTCGATGATGAGGTACTTGTTGATGAACGTCCGCCCGCGCATGAAGTTGAGGCTCTTCACCTTGATGCGGGAGCGGATGAGGTCGGCCGTCGCCGCGCGGCCCCAGTCGCCGGCCTCGTCGTCCGTCTTCATGAGCACGTCGAGGTTGTCCTCCAGCGCGCCCATCCAGGGGGTCATCTTCTCCTCCTCGGTGCCGGGCAGGAAGCCGATGTCCTCGCCCACGGGCACCGTGACGCGCGTCATGATGATCTCGCTGTACACCTTGTACTCGAGCGTCTGCATGAGGCCCGCGGCGAGGGTGAGCAGCGTCTTGCCGGTGCCCGCCTGGCCCAGGAGCGTGACGAAGTCGACGTCCGGGTCCATGAGCAGGTTGACGGCGAAATTCTGCTCCCGGTTGCGCGAGGTGATGCCCCAGACGTTGTTTTTGTGATGCGAGTAGTCCTTGAGCGTCTGCAGGGTCGCCGTGCGGCCCTTCACGTCCTTCACGATCGCGTAGAACGGCCGGTCGCCCTCGTGGTAGACGAACTCGTTCACGAGTAGGGTGGGGCAGAGCGGGCCCTTCACGCGGTACATCGTTCGGCCGTGGTCCTGCCAGCTCTCGACGTCCTTGCCGTGCTTGTCCCAGAAGTCCCCGGGCAGCGAGAGCATGCCGGTGTACAGGAGGTCGCTGTCCTCGAGCACCTTGTCGTTGAAGTAGTCCTCGGCCGCCAGCCCGATCGCATGCGCCTTGATGCGCATGTTGATGTCCTTGGACACCAGCACCACCTGGCGCTTCGCGTGGCGCTGCTTCAGGTGCATCGCGACGCCGAGGATCACGTTGTCGGCCTTCTGCGAGGCGACCGAATCCGGTATCTCGACGGTGACCGCGTGCGTCTGCAGGAAAAGTCGGCCCAGGGCCTCGCCGTGGCTCTTGCCCTTGAGCGAGAAGCCGTTCTCGATGTCGCCCTCGCCGTGCGAGACGATCTCGTCGAGGAAGCGGCTCGCCTGGCGGGCGTTGCGCGCGACCTCGCTCATCCCCTTCTTGTTGTCGTCCAGCTCCTCGAGCGTGACCATCGGCAGGTACACGTCGTGCTCCTCGAACCGGAAGAGGCTCGTCGGATCGTGCATGAGCACGTTCGTGTCGAGCACGAAGAGCTTGACGGCGGCGGCATGGCGGGCGGTGCGGCTCTCGCCGTGCCCTTCGCGTTTCTTGGTCATGGGGGCCTCCACGGAACTCGAGGCGTGGGCGGACGCCTCGCCGCCCCCGGAGGACGGCGAGTCACGCAGGTTGTCGTTGGGCATCAGGTCGGGGCGACGGGGATGGAAAGGGCCGTGCGGTCAGGCGGACTTGGCGAATTCGAGCACTTCCTTCGCGTGCCCGGGCACCTTCACGCCGCGCCACTCGCGGGCGATCCGGCCCTCGCGGTCGATCGCGAAGGTGCTGCGCTCGATGCCGCGCACCTGCTTGCCGTACATGTTCTTCATCTTCATGACCCCGAAGATCCCGCAGGCGGTCTCGTCGGGATCGGACAGCAGGTCGAAGGGGAAGCCGAACTTGGCCTTGAACTTCTCGTGGGAGGCGACGCTGTCGCGCGACACGCCGAACACGGCCCAGCCCGCCTTCGCGAATTCCGCGTGCAGGTCGCGGAACTGGAGGCTTTCGTCGGTGCAGCCGGGGGTGTTGTCCTTCGGGTAGAAGTAGACGACGAAGGGGTGGCCCTTGAAGGCCGAGAGGCGGAAACGCTGGTTGCCCGTGGCGGCGAGCTCGAAATCGGGGACTGCCGGGCGGTCGCTCATCCAGAAGAGTCTCGCGGGGGGTTGCCTACCACCCATGGTGGCGAAAAACCCTGAAATGCGCAAGCTATGGGGTTGATGGGCAAGGCAGAAAGGCCGGCCCCTGGTGCGCCAGGGTGCCGCTGCGCCCCGGAATTTCCCCGTCGTCCACCGCGTGAAGGGGCAAGGACCCGGGTTCGAGGGCGTCGAACAGGTCGCGCATGGCGACGAGCTGGTAGCCCTGTTCCTTCCAGCCCTCGAGGAGGCGTTCGAAGGCCGGCGCGAGCTTCATGCCCTCGAGTTCCGCGTGAAGCGTGAACACGTGGTCCTGCGCTTCGCGCGTGCGGGCCAGGACGGCCTCGGCCACGTTCGCCTCGGTCACGCCGTCCAGCCCGATGAGTTCGTCCAGCGTGGGCAGCGTCGTGGGCAATTGGGGGCAGGAGACGATCTCCGCCCGGTACACGGGAACGAAGGGATGCGTGCCGCGCGTGTCGGAGGCGTAGCTGTAGCCGTGGCGCTGGGTCCGGCGGTACGCGTGGACGTTCATCTGCCAGCCGGCGGCCCCGTGCACCCGGGGCTCCTGCGCGAACACCTCGCGAAAGCGGTCCCGGGCGAGCGCCATCTGCCGCTCGGTCCAGGCCTCGTCGGACGTGGCGACGCCGTCCTGCCACTTCACGTGGTCCCACGTGTGGATGCCGACCTCGAAGCCCGCGTCTCGCACCCCGCGCAGGATGGGCGCGCACCGCTTGCCGATGTCCGGGCCGGGCAGCAACGTCCCGTAGAGGAGGGTGCGGATGCCGTAGTGCGACAGCACCGAGGTGCGGCCCACCTTGCCCAGGAATCCGGGGCGGAAGACGCGCTTGATGGCGCGCCCCGTGTGGTCGGGCCCGAGGCTGAAGAGGAACGTGGCCCCGGCGCCGTGCTTCACGAGCAGCTCCACGAGGCGGGGTACGCCCTCGCGGGTGCCGCGATAGGTATCGACGTCGATCTTGAGTGCGAGCTTCACGGCGGGGGGAGGGAGGCGAAACGGCGCGCATGCTAGCATACGCGCCCCTCGCAACCCCGTTGTCCCCCGCAGCAGCGCCCTCGTGCCCCGCGCCCCATTCTCCCCATGACCGACACCGCAGCGCCATCCGGTCCGACGCCTTACGAACAGCTCGGTGGCGAAGGCGCCGCCCGTTCGCCCGTCGAGCGCTTCTACGACCTGATTGACCTCGAGCCGGCTTACGCGGGCATCCGGTCCCTGCATCCGCCGACGCCCGCTGGCCCCGTCGGCAAGCTCTTCTGGTTCCTCTCCGGCTGGCTGGGAGGTCCCCCCGTCTACGCCGAGAAGATCGGGCACCCGATGCTGCGGGCCCGGCACCTGCCGTATTCCATCGGCGTGGGCGAGCGGGACCAGTGGCTGCGGTGCATGAGCCAGGCCATGGACGAGGAGGGCGTCGATCCCGCCCTCCAGCGAGGGCTCGCCGAGGCGTTCTTCGGCACCGCGGACTGGATGCGAAACACGCCCGGCTGAGGCGGCGCAAGCCCCCGGTCGCGCCCGGCCATGCCACGGCGCATGATGGGCGCTGTCCCCGGCTATCGCGCCGCCACGACAATTCTGCTAAAATGCTGAATTTCCTGCGATATTTGCCGTTCGCAGCCGCCCCCTAGGAACCCCATGTCGCGCCCGCTCCGCAATATCGCCATCATCGCCCACGTCGACCACGGCAAGACCACGCTCGTCGACAAGCTCCTCCAGCAGGCCGGCACCTTCGCGGCCCACCAGCACATCGTCGAACGCGTCATGGACTCGGGCGACATCGAGAAGGAACGCGGGATCACGATCCTCGCGAAGAACACCGCGGTGGATTACCACGGCGTGCACATCAACATCGTCGACACGCCCGGCCACGCGGATTTCGGCGGCGAGGTGGAGCGCGTCCTGTCGATGGTCGACGGCGTGGTGCTGCTCGTGGACGCGGTCGAGGGCCCGATGCCCCAGACGCGCTTCGTCACGCGCAAGGCGCTCGCGCTCGGTCTCAAGCCCATCGTCGTGGTGAACAAGATCGACCGCGAGAGCGCCCGCCCCGACTGGGTCGTGAACCAGACGTTCGACCTCATGGACAAGCTGGGCGCGAGCGAGGACCAGCTGGACTTCCCGGTCGTCTACGCCTCGGCGCTCAACGGCTGGGCCTCGCTCGAGGCCACGACGAAGGGCGAGAACATGCGGCCCCTCTTCGACACGATCCTCAAGTACGTCCCCGAGCCCGTGGGCGACCCGACCGGCCCGCTGCAGCTGCAGATCAGCGCCGTCGACTACTCCAACTTCCTGGGCCGCATCGCCGTGGGCCGCATCCGGCGCGGCACGCTCAGGCGCGCGCAGGAGGTGATGATCCTCGCGGGGGACCACGCGCCGCGCAAGGCCAGGATCGGCCTGGTGCGCGCCTTCCAGGGCCTCGAGAAGGTCGAGATGGACAGCGCGTCGGCCGGCGAGATCGTCTCGGTCACCGGCATCGAGGACTTCACCATCGGCGCGACCTTCGCCGACGTCGAGAAGCCCGAGGCGCTGCCGTTCCTGGGCGTGGACGAGCCGACGCTCACGATGAACTTCCAGGTGAACACGTCGCCCTTCGCGGGCCAGGAAGGCAAGTACGTCACGAGCCGCCAGATCCGCGACCGCCTCACCAAGGAACTGATGTCGAACGTCGCCCTGCGCGTCGAGGACACCGAGGATGCCGACATCTTCCGCGTGTCCGGCCGCGGCGAGCTGCACCTCACGATCCTCATCGAGAACATGCGCCGCGAGGGCTACGAGG
>CAZPLW010000141.1:6214-11294 GCA_964587315.1 uncultured Lysobacter sp. | reverse complement strand
GGTCGTAGAGGATGACCTCGGCGCCGTAGCCCTTCGTGGCGGCCACCTTCACGGTCGGCGCGTCGGCGGGCATCACGATGGCGCGGGGGATGTCCAGCATCCGCCCCGCGAGCGCGACCGCCTGCGCGTGGTTGCCGGAGGAGAAGGCGACGACGCCCGCCTTGCGCGCGGACGGATCGAGGCGCGAAAGCGCGTTGTACGCGCCGCGGAACTTGAACGCGCCCATGCGCTGGAAGTTCTCGCACTTGAAGAAGGCCTTCGTGCCCGTGAGGGCGTCGAACTGGCCCGAGGTCATCACCGGCGTGCGGTGCGCGACCCCCTCGAGGCGCTCGGCCGCCGAGGCGACGTCGTCCCAGGCGACGGGCAGCGCGCCGCCGGCTCGGTCGTTCATGGCGCCCCCTATTCCAGCGAGATCTTGCCGTCGATGACCACGTTGAGCGAGACGCCGCCCACCGTGAGCGTCACCTGGGCCGGCAGCGACTCGTTGCCCTTGAGCCGGCCGTCCGCCAGCGCCTTCTCGACCGCCGATTCGATCTCCCGCTGCGACTGCACGCCCACGCGCTTGAGGAACGTGCGGATGCTCATGTTCAGGGCTTCGGTGTTCATGCGTTCTCCTCGCGGGTACGGGTGATGGCCGCGAGGGCGTCTCGCAGCGTGTCCTCGGGCAGCGCATTCACGCTCTGCGCGAGGATGTCGGCTTCGGTCGCGACGGCCTCGGGCAGCTCGCTGCCATCCATGGACGCGACGAACTGCGCCGCCGCGCCCGCGACCTTGAGCAGGCGCGCCCGCTCGGCCATCAGGTTGTCCAGTTCCTTGCCCAGCATGAAGCTGCCGGTGTTCTCGCCCACGTTCTGCATGGCCTCGCTCCGGGAATCGCCGTCGATCCGGCGGTTGCCCCATTTTACCCGCTGCCGGGCCTCAGCTCGCCCGCCGCAGCGGAAGATTCACGAGGAGGTTCTGGGGCTTCATCTTGAGCGTGTGGTCCTCGCGGAAGGCGAGGCCGAGGTGGACGGGGCGGCCCGCGGCCTCGGGAACGCAGTCGGAGGCGTCCGCGAACTCGAGCCGGAAGAGGCAGGCGAGCCGCGCGAGCCGCTCCTCGGACACGGCCTCGCCGAGATAGAGCGCGTTCAGGATCGCGGTCGACTCCGCGTCGAGCCCCGCGTGCCAGCGCCATTTCTCGTCCGCCACCCGGGCCACGGGCTCGATGGCCACGCGCACGCCCAGCAGGTGCAGGGCCCAGCGCTCGAGCAGCCAGGCGAGCGCCTTCGTCCCCTCGCGGCCCGGCGTGAGGTCGAGGAGGAAGCTGAAGAGCTCGTCGCGCAGGAAGTAGAACGGCGCGTTCTCGTGATGGAGCACGTCCATCTTCACGGTCGCCACGGGCGTCGCCTGCTGGCGCAGCAGCCGGCCGACGCTCCCGAAGCCGCCGGTCTCCGCGTAGGCCTCGATGGTGGTGGCGTCGGCGGCGAGCACCTGTCCCTCCTCGATGCTCACGCGCTGGCGGCGGAAGAAGAGCTCGCCGGCGCGGGCGAGCCACGGATCGGCGCTGCCCTCGAGCAGCCCGCGCACGATCGCCTGCGCGAGCGCGTCGACGAACGGCGGTGCGAGGTCCACCGCGGGCCGGCGGAAGAGATCGACGTAGCACGCCTCGACGGAGCCCTGCGCGAGCAGGCGATCGCGGAAGCGCAGCCACTCGCGCCAGTTGTCGCGCGCGTCCGCGTCCTCCACGGCGGCGAGGTCCGCGGGCGGCACGGCGAGGCGCGGCTTCTCGGCGAGCCGGGCGTGCAGGTGCCGCTCCGCCGGCCCCGCCTCGGGCGGCGGCGCGAGCTCGTCGCGGGAAAGGAAGTGCCTCAGGTAATCGTCGGTGGGCTCGTGCCAGCCGCCCTCGACCACGCGCAGGTGGCGAAAGCCGCTGGAGGCCCAGAAGTCCTGCGCCATCGCGCCTAGCCGGTGACGCCGGCGCGGGCCACCATGCGCATCATCGTCGCGAGGCCCGTGGCGCAGTGCGTGCGCCGGCCCTCCCGCTGCACGTGGACGTCGAAGCGCGCCACGGTGATCGACTTGCCGGCCCGGATCACCTCGCCGCGAGCCACGACCCGCTCGCCGTGCGCCGGCGCGATCAGGTTGATCTTGAATTCGACGCTGAGCACGCCGTCGCCCGCCGGGTGGAGCGTGGCCGCCGCGTAGCCGGACGCCGTGTCGGCGACGGCCGCGAGGATGCCGGCGTGGAAGAAGCCGTGCTGCTGGGAGAGCTCGGCGCGGAAATCGAGGCCGACCTCGCACGCGCCCGGCTCGACGCGCTCGAGCCTCGCGCCCAGCAGGCCCATGGCGCCCTGCCGGGCGAAGCTCTCGCGCGTGCGCGACTCGTAGGCCGCGTCGGCCGGCGTGAAAGCCGGCCCGCCGGCGGGACTCACTGCCGGCCGATGGTGGCGACTTCGGGCAGCGGGAAGCCGTTGAAGTTGGACGCGTAGGCCGTCGTGTAGGCGCCGGCGTTCTTGATGAAGATGAAGTCGTTCTCCTGCAGGTCGCCCGGCAGCAGCTCGTCGCGCATCACCACGTCCACCGAATCGCACGTCGGGCCGGCCACGTTCCAGGCCACCGGCTCGCCATCGCGGTCCGTGTACATGTTGTAGCGCAGGCCCTCGGTGGTCTCGATGACGCCGCCGAAGACGCCCGCGTCCCAGTACATCCAGCGCTGGCCGTTGCGGGTGGCGGTGCCCACGACGCGGCAGATGAAGTAGCCCGCGTCCGAGACGAGGTAGCGCCCGGGCTCGGCGATCACCTGGATCTCCGGCCCGAAGTGCCGCAGCTCCTTGTTGATCACCTCGGCGATCGTCTCGATCGAGGGGATCGGCTTCACGTGGCGAACGGGATAGCCGCCGCCCAGGTTGAGCAGGCGCGGATTGAGGCCGGCCGTGCGCATCGACGCGAACACCTTCTTCGCCCGCTCCGTGCCGACGCGCCAGTTCTCCGGGTTCAGGCACTGCGAGGCCACGTTGAAGGTGACCCCGGCCAGGTCCGCCTTTCCGCCGCCCCCGGCCTCGATGAGCTCGGGAATGTCGTTCATGTGCGCGCCGAACTTGCCCGCGAGCGGCCAGTCGCTGCCGATGTTGGGCGCGTCGATGCGCAGGTACATCTTCGCGTCGGCCTTGACCGACTGCACCTTGACGATCTCCTCGACGGAATCGACCACGTACCACTCGACGCCCTTGGCGGACGCGTACTCGAGGTAGGCGCGGGACTTCATCGGGTTCGAGTAGAAGATCTCGCCGACCGGCACGCCCAGGGACAGGAGCAGGTCCAGCTCGGCGATCGAGGCGATCTCGAAGCCGGCGCCTTCCTGCATGAGCACCTTGAGGACGCGGGGATCGGGGTTCGCCTTCACGGCGAAGTGCGGGCGCACGCGCGGCAGCGAGGCCCGGAAGCGGCGCGTCTTGGTGCGCACGAGGTCCAGGTCGACCAGCAGGACGGGCTTCTTGTAGGGGTGGCGCGCGAGGTACTGCTTCACGGCGCCGAAATCGAGGCTGACTTCGGGATGGGTATCGAGGGGGAACTCGGGGGTCGGGCGGAGCTTCTTGACTACGGCTCGGGGCATCGATGTCTTTCGTCACGGCGGGGCGAGGCAAAACGGGAGGCGCGGCAGGCGCCCGGGGCGGCGGGCTGCGGTCCGACGGACTTCCTCGCTCTTGTCATGATGACCTCCTTTGATCCCTGCCGGGCGTTGGCGCTGCCAGAACCTGCCGGCCCGCCCACCGAGCCGGGCCGAAAAATGCGCGAAGTATAGGGCAAATCCGGCCGCCCACCACAGCATTTTCGGGTCGGGGCCGGTAATACTTTGGGGGGGGGTGCCGGGAGCGCCGAGGGGGCTCCCGATGCTCACATCTTGGGCAGCGTCACGCCCGACTGGCCCTGGTACTTCCCCCCGCGGTCGCGGTAGGAGGTCTCGCACACCTCGTCGGACTCGAAGAAGATCACCTGCGCGCAGCCTTCGCCGGCGTAGATCTTGGCCGGCAGCGGCGTGGTGTTCGAGAACTCGAGGGTGACGAAGCCCTCCCATTCCGGCTCGAAGGGCGTCACGTTCACGATGATCCCGCAGCGCGCGTAGGTGCTCTTGCCCAGGCACACCGTGAGGACGTTGCGCGGGATGCGGAAGTACTCGACGGTGCGCGCGAGCGCGAACGAGTTGGGCGGGATGATGCACACGTCGCTCTCGAAGGTGACGAAGGACTTCTCGTCGAAGTGCTTCGGGTCGACGATGGTCGCGTTGATGTTCGTGAAGATCTTGAATTCGCGCGAGCAGCGGATGTCGTAGCCGTAGCTCGAGGTGCCGTAGGAGACGATGCGCTTGCCGTCCACCTCGCGCACCTGCCCCGGCTCGAAGGGCTCGATCATGCCGTGGGAGGCCGCCATGCGGCGGATCCACTTGTCGCTCTTGATGCTCATGGTCTCTTGCTCACGGGGTTGGGCGGCGAATCGACACGTCGCACTTGGTGATCCTGATTTCCTGCCTCCGGAGTTGAGCGGCGGGAACCGTCCGCTCGAACGATCGCCCCGATGCCCATTCGAAGGCCGCTGATCACGTGTTCTGGATGACGATCTTCGGGAAGAGCGAGGTGCGATCCTCGGCCGCCTTCGCGATGCGCGCGGCCACCTTGCGGGCGATGCCGCGGTAGATGCCGGCGATCTTCCCGTCGGGGTCGGCGACCACCGTGGGCTTGCCGGTGTCGGCCTGCTCGCGGATGGTGATGTCGAGCGGGAGCGAGCCCAGGAACTCGACGCCGTAGTCCTTGCACATCTTCTCGCCGCCGCCCTGGCCGAAGATGTGCTCGGCGTGGCCGCAGTTCGAGCAGACGTGGATCGCCATGTTCTCGACGATGCCCAGGATGGGCACGCCCACCTTCTCGAACATCTTCAGGCCCTTGCGGGCATCGATGAGGGCTATGTCCTGGGGCGTCGTCACGATGACCGCACCGGTGACGGGGACTTTCTGCGACAGCGTGAGCTGGATGTCGCCCGTGCCCGGCGGCAGGTCGACCACGAGGTAGTCGAGGTCCCGCCAGCGCGTTCCGGTGAGCCGCTGCCC
>CAZPLW010000141.1:0-6204 GCA_964587315.1 uncultured Lysobacter sp. | reverse complement strand
GAGGGGGGTCTCGGTTGGCAGCGGCTCCAGGGCCTGGGTGACCATGGGGCCGCGCCAGACCATCGGGGTGTCCTGCTCGATGAGGAAGCCCACGCTCATCGCCTGGACGCCGTGGCCTTCCATGGGCTCCATCGTCTTGCCGTCGCGCGAGGAAGGGCGCCCCGTGATGCCGAGCATCGTCGGCTGGGAGGGCCCGTAGATGTCGGCGTCCAGCATGCCCACCGAGGCGCCCTCGGCCGCCAGGGCGAGCGCGAGGTTCACGGCGGTGGTGCTCTTGCCGACGCCGCCCTTGCCCGAGGCGACGGCGATGATGTTCTTGATGCCCGGCACGAGCTTCACGCCGCGCTGCACCGCGTGCGGGACGATCTTCGAGAGCACGTTCACCGAGGCGTGCTTCACGCCCGGGACCTGCCGCAGCCGGGCGGCCACCTGCTCGCGCACCGCCTCGATCACCCCGCGCGCCGGATAGCCCAGCACGATGTCGAGCGAGACCAGCTCGCCCTCGATCTTCAGGTTCTTCACGCACCGGGCCTCGACGTAGTTGCGGTCCGTGACCGGGTCGACGAGCTCGGAAAGCGCGGCGTGGATGTCCTTGTCGGTGGGGGTCATGGCGGGGCGGGCGGGAAGGGGCGGCAACGAGAGGGGAAACCGAGCGCGAATTCTAATTCAATTTGCTACAATCCGGGCGAGACTTTTCCATTGCGGATCAATCACTCGCCCACGCCGCACGCGCGTTCACGAGCCGTCTTCAAACCTCCCCTTACCAGGCTCGCCCGGTTTCATGCCCCGAAAGCTTTTCGTCACCACGGCGCTCCCCTACGCGAACGGCCCGTTCCACATCGGGCACATCATGGAGTACACCCAGGCCGACATCTGGGTGCGCTTCCAGCGCCTGCAGGGGCACAAGGTGAACTTCGTGTGCGCCGACGACACGCATGGCGCGCCCATCATGCTGAAGGCGGAGGCCGAGGGCATCACGCCCGAGGCGCTCATCGCCCGCGTGGCGGAGTCGCACCGGCGCGACCTCGCCCGCTTCGAGGTGAGCTTCGACCATTTCCACTCGACGCACTCCGAGGAGAACCGCCAGCTCGCCGGCGAGATCTTCGCCACGCTCAAGGCCGAGGGCTTCATCGTCACCAAGACGATCGAACAGTTCTTCGACCCGGTGAAGGGCATGTTCCTGCCGGACCGCTACATCAAGGGCGAATGCCCGAAATGCGGCACGAAGGACCAGTACGGCGACTCCTGCGAAAACTGCGGCGCGGTCTACACGCCGACGGACCTGAAGAACCCGTTCTCGGCGCTCACGGGCGCGACGCCGGTGCTCAAGAAGTCCGACCACTTCTTCTTCAGGCTCTCGGACCCGCGCTGCGTCGAGTTCCTCAAGGCCTGGACGCAGGACGGCAAGCTCCAGCCCGAGGTGGCGAACAAGGTGCGCGAGTGGCTGGACGGCGGCCTCAACGACTGGGACATCACGCGCGATGCGCCCTACTTCGGCATCGAGATCCCCGGCGCCAAGGGCAAGTACTTCTACGTGTGGCTGGACGCGCCCATCGGCTACCTCGCCTCGCTGAAGGCGTACCTGGAGAAGAAGGGCCTGGACTTCGCCAAGTACATCGCCGACCCGAAGGTCGAGCAGGTGCACTTCATCGGCAAGGACATCATCTACTTCCACGCGCTCTTCTGGCCGGCGATGCTCAAGTTCTCCGGCCGCAAGGTGCCCGACTTCGTCTACGTGCACGGCTTCCTCACGCTCACGGGCGAGAAGCTCTCGAAATCCCGCGGCGTCACGGTGAGCCCGCAGAAGTACGCGGACCTCGGCCTGAACCCCGAGTGGCTGCGCTACTACCTGGCCGCCAAGCTCAACGCCCGCGTCGAGGACCTCGACTTCAACCCGGACGACTTCCTCGCCCGCGTGAACTCGGACCTGGTGGGCAAGTACGTGAACATCGCGAGCCGCGCGGCGGGCTTCATCTCCAAGCGCTTCGGCGGCAAGCTCTCCGACGAGCCGCTCTCGGCCGGGCGCGAGTTGAAGCACAAGCTGCGCGGCAACGTGGCGGCCCCCGTCCCGGACAACGAGGAGCAGGTGCCGTCCATCCTCTTCGAGGTGCGCAGCTTCGCCGACCAGATCGCGGCCGACTACGAGGCGCGCGACTTCGGCAAGGCCATCCGCCAGGTCATGTTCCTCGCCGACCGCGTGAACCAGTACGTGGACGAGCAGAAGCCCTGGGAGATCGCCAAGGAAGCCGGCCAGGAAGCGGCCCTGCAGTGGTTCTGCACGCTCTACCTCGAGCTCTTCCGCATCCTCACGATCTACCTGAAGCCCGTGCTGCCCAAGGTGGCGGAGGACGTCGAGGGGTTCCTGGCGCTCGCGCGGCCCCTCGCCTGGGAAGACGTTCCCGCCTCGCTCAAGCCCGGCCACGTCGTGCAGCCGTACAAGCACCTGCTCTCCCGCATCGACCCCAAGCAGATCGAGCAGCTCCTCGAGCCGCCCGCCGAGACGAAGCCGGAAGCGGCCAAGCCGGGCGCCCCGGAGGCTCCCGAATTCCGCCTGGAGCCCATCGAGCCCCCCAAGCCGGCGCCGATCCTGCCGGTGGGAGAGACCATCTCCATCGACGATTTCGGCAAGATCGACCTGCGCGTGGCGCGCATCGTCGACGCCGAGCTGGTGGCGGACGCCGAGAAGCTCCTGAAGCTCACCCTCGACATCGGCATCGACACGCGCACGGTCTTCGCCGGCATCCGCTCCGCCTACACGCCCAAGGACCTGGTGGGCCGCCTCACCGTCATGGTCGCGAACCTGGCGCCGCGCAAGATGCGCTTCGGCGAATCCCAGGGCATGGTGCTCGCGGCGGGCGACGGCAGTTCCATCTACCTGCTCGCCCCCGACGCCGGCGCCACGCCCGGCATGCGCATCAAGTAGCCGCGGGAAAGGACGAAGGGCCTGCCGGTCGCCCGGCAGGCCCTCGTCGGAAATGCGCCTTGTGGGGAGCGATCAACCCATCGAGAGGTCGACCGTCTCTTCTTCCTGGGCCGCGGAAGCGGTTTCGTGGGCCAGTTGCACCGGCTTCTCGGCGCCGTAGGTCATGTCCCAGACCGCATCCTGCGGGGTCTCGGCCGACACGAGTACCGTCGCCTGCGCCACCGCCGCCGAGTCCTCGCGCGAATCGGCGCTGGCCGGCACGAACGCCATCGAGATCGCCACCACCGCCGCCGCCGCCATCGACACCGTGATCTTCGTGTTCATGTTCGTTTCCCCTTCCCTGTGGGTCCCCGGCCCGGCCGCCCGACCGCGCCTCGTGAGATGGCCCCATCTTGGTCCGGCCGCCGCGGCCTTTCTGTGACGCGCGCCACAAACGCGGCCGCGGGAAGATTTCAGCGGTAGCCATTCGTGGCGCGATCCTGATCCCGGTCAATACGCGCCGCGGGCGGCCACCGCGCCACGCCCCGCCGAAAGGACGAAGGGCCTGCCGGTCGCCCGGCAGGCCCTCGTCGGAAATGCGCCTTGTGGGGAGCGATCAACCCATCGAGAGGTCGACCGTCTCTTCTTCCTGGGCCGCGGAAGCGGTTTCGTGGGCCAGTTGCACCGGCTTCTCGGCGCCGTAGGTCATGTCCCAGACCGCATCCTGCGGGGTCTCGGCCGACACGAGTACCGTCGCCTGCGCCACCGCCGCCGAGTCCTCGCGCGAATCGGCGCTGGCCGGCACGAACGCCATCGAGATCGCCACCACCGCCGCCGCCGCCATCGACACCGTGATCTTCGTGTTCATGTTCGTTTCCCCTTCCCTGTGGGTCCCCGGCCCGGCCGCCCGACCGCGCCTCGTGAGATGGGCCCATCGTGCTCGGCGGCCCCGATCCGGGCTGTGACGCATCGCACAGCGCGACATTTCACGCGTAACCCTTCAGAATATTTTCATGACCCGGCGCAAACCCCTCTCCCCGCCCCCGTACTCCACTTCCCGCGAAGCCCTCGAGCGCGAGGTGGAGGTGGAGGTCTTCCGTGCGAGCGGCCCCGGCGGGCAGCACGTCAACAAGACGGAGTCGGCATTGCGGCTCGTGCACCCGCCTTCGGGGGTCGTGGTGATCGCCCAGGACTCCTCCAGCCAGCACCGCAATCGCGAGATCGCCTACGAGCGACTGGCCGAGCGGCTCGAGCGGCTCAACTACGTGCCCCGCAAGCGCGTGGCCACGAAGCCCACCCGCGGCTCGAAGGAGCGCCGCCTCGGCGGCAAGAAGCAGCGCGGCGAGACCAAGCGCGGGCGCGGGCGGGTTTCCGGCGATGAGTGAGGCGCCCGTCGCGCGCCGCCTGCGCATCCGCGGGCTCGTGCAGGGCGTGGGCTACCGCTGGTCGATGCTGCAGGAGGCGAAGCGGCTCGGGGTGCGGGGCTGGGTGCGCAACCGGCGCGACGGCAGCGTCGAGGCCGCGGTGGCGGGCGAGGCGCTCGCCGTCGAGGCGATCGTCGCGTGGGCCCGGCGCGGGCCGCCGGGCTCGGGCGTCGACTCGGTGGAGGACACGCCCGAGGCCGGACCCCTCGAGCCGGGCTTCCTGCAGCGCCCCACCGAATAGCCGCTAGTAGACGACTTCGACGTTGGGCTCGGTGAGCCAGTCGGCGAGCGAGGCGAGCAGCGGCTCCGACACCTTCACGCGGAAGGCGTCCGGCAGCCGGATGTCGCACTCGCCTCCCGCGTTGCGATAGCGGATCGACACCGCGCACTTGCCGCCCGCGTAGGGCGCGAGGATGGCCTTCAGCTTCGCGGAATCGGCCTGCCCGTTGATCGACAGGCGCAGCGCGCGGGCGTACGTGCTGCGCACCTGCGCGAGCTCCATCAGCTCGTCGGCGGTGATGCGCATGCCGCCGGAGAAGTCGTCGTGCTGGACGCGCCCCTTCACCACCACGACCTGGTCCTCCTGGATGGCGGCCCGCCGCTCGTGGAAGAGCTCGCCGAAGACGGCCACCTCGACGCGGGCCGTGCCGTCGTCCAGCTGGAGGATGGCCATGCGCCCCCGGCGCGAATTGCGCATCGTGACGCCGTAGATCACGCCCGCGGCCATCTGCGGTTCGTTGGCGGGCACGAGGCTCGCGAGGGCCGTGCGGGCCACGCGGCGCAGCTCGTCGCGGTACGAGTTGAAGGGGTGGCCGCTCAGGTAGAAGCCCAGGCTCTGCTTTTCCGCGAGGAGCCGCTCGCGCTCGGGCCACGGCGGCGTCCTCTGCAGCTCGAAGACCTCGGCCGTCGCCTCCTCCGCACCGCCGAAGAGGCTCGTCTGCTGCTTGAAGTGCTCGCCCTTCTCCGCCAGCTCGAGGGCGGCGCCCAGGGAGGCCAGCAGGCTCGCGCGGTTGGGCTCGATGCCGTCGAAGGCGCCGGCCTTCACCAGCGCCTCCATGGCGCGGCGGTTCACGATGCGCCGGTCCACGCGGCGGCAGAAATCGCCCAGGTCGCGGAAGGCGCCGCCCGCTTCCCGGGCGGCCACGAGGTTGGCGATGGCCTGCTCGCCCGTGCCCTTCACGGCGCCCAGGCCGTAGCGGATGCGCTTCGCGTCCAGCGGGAAGAACCGGTAGCCGGAGGCGTTGATGTCAGGCGGCAGGACCTCGAGGCCCTGCGCCCGCGCGTCGCCGTGGAAGAGCTGGACCTTGTCCGTGTCGTCCATGACCGCCGAGAGGTTGGCCGCCATGAATGCCGACAGGTGGTGCGTCTTGAGGAAGGCCGTCTGGTAGGCGACGAGCGCGTAGGCGGCGGCGTGCGACTTGTTGAAGCCGTACCCCGCGAACTTCTCCATGAGATCGAAGGTTTCCTGCGCCTGGGCTTCGGAGAGCCCGTTCTTCAGGGCGCCTTCCTTGAAGATGTCGCGCTGCTCCGCCATCTCCTCGGCCTTCTTCTTGCCCATGGCGCGGCGCAGCAGGTCCGCGCCGCCGAGCGTGTAGCCGCCCAGCACCTGCGCGATCTGCATCACCTGCTCCTGGTACACCATGATCCCGTAGGTGGGCCCCAGGATGGGCTCGAGGCGCCGGTCGACGTACTGGACGCGGGCGCGGCCGTGCTTCCTCTCGATGAAGTCCGGGATGAGGTCCATCGGGCCCGGGCGATACAGGGCCACGAGCGCGATGATGTCCTCGAAGCGGTCGGGCCTGAGCCGCTTGATGAGGTCCTTCATGCCGCGCGATTCCAGCTGGAAGACGGCCGTCGTGTTGCCGCGCGAAAGCAGCT
>CAZPLW010000140.1:3279-11401 GCA_964587315.1 uncultured Lysobacter sp. | reverse complement strand
CGCCGAGCGCCTGGCCGAGCGCGAAGCGGCCCAGGCCGCCGCGTCCGCGAAGGCTTCCCCGGCGCAGGCCGCCGCGCCCGCCCTCTTCGCGAGCGCCCCGGCGCACGACCCGCGCGTGATGGACGAGATCCAGGCGATGAAGGCGATGCTGGCCGACCAGCTCGCGGCCTTCGCGTGGGCCGATTCCTCGCGCAAGCACCCGCTCAAGGCGAAGCTCACCGGCGAGATGCTGGCCGCCGGCTTCTCCCCCGCGCTCGCCCGTGGCGTCATCGACCGCCTGCCCGCCGACTTCGGCGACGCCGAGGCGAAGAAGTGGATGGCCGCCGCGCTCTCGCGCAACCTCGCGTGCTTCGGCGAAGGCGCGTTCCTCGACGAGGGCGGCGTGTTCGCGCTCGTGGGCCCGACGGGCGTGGGCAAGACCACCACCACCGCCAAGCTGGCCGCGCGCTACGCCATGCGCTACGGCGCGAAGAACGTGGGACTCGTCACGACCGACAGCTACCGGATCGGCGCGCACGACCAGCTCAAGATCTACGGCCGCATCCTCGGCATCCCCGTGCAGCTCGCCCGCGCCAGCACGCTCGCCGCGCTGGTGGAATCGATGCGCGACAAGAAGGTCGTGCTCATCGACACCGTGGGCGTCGGCCAGCGCGACTCGCGCGTGCCCGAGCTGATGGCGGAACTGGAGGCGGCGCGCGCGACGAAGGTGCTGCTGCTCAACGCCGCCTCGCAGGGCGAGACGCTGGACGAGGTCGTGCGCATCTACCGCCCCCTGGGGATCCAGGGCGCCATCGTGACCAAGATCGACGAGGCCGCCAAGCTGGGCGGCGCCCTCGACAGCGCCATTCGCCACCGCCTGCCGCTCGCCTTCATCACCAACGGCCAGCGCGTGCCCGAGGACCTGCACCCGGCCGTGTCCGCCTTCCTCGTGGACCGCGCGCTGCGCGCGGCGACCGCGCCGGACTTCGTGCTGAAGGACGAGGAGCAGGGCATCGTCTTCTCGCGCGCCTCGCAGCGCGCCGCCCAGGCGGCCTCCCAGGCGGCCTTCCATGCGGCCTGATTCCCTCATGAGCGACCAGGCCCAGGGCCTTCGCGCCGCGTTCCAGCGGCCCGGCCTCGCGGTGCTTCCCGTGTGCATTCCCGGGCGCGACTCGGCCTCGGAGAGCTGGCTCGCGAACGCGGCCTCGGCGATCGCCGAACGCGGCCGCCGCGTGCTGGTGCTCGACGCGGGCCCCGGCCTCGTCTCGCCGGCGCTCGGGCTCAAGGCGCGCCTGGAGCTGCGCCACCTGCTCACCGGCGAATGCTCGTTCGAGGAGGCCGTGCTGCCCGCCGCCCCGAACCTGTCCGTGCTGCCGGCCCCTCGCGGCCTCGAGATGTTCCTCGCCTCGGGCGACTCGCCCGCGACGCTCTTCGGCGCCTTCCTCTCGCTGCCGGCGCCGGCCTCCGTGCTGCTCGCCACCGGGCCGCTCGAGCACATCGCGCCGCTCGTCTCGCCGGGAGAGGAGATCGTCTTCGTCGCCTCGCCCGCGCGCGAATCGATCACCGGCGTCTACGCGGCCATCAAGCGCCTGGAGCGCGACTTTCCCGGCCGCATCGCGCGCATCGCCGTGGCCGGCGTGCGCGACGAAGCCGCGGGCGAAGCCCTGGCCGTTCGCCTCGCCCGCGCCGCCGAGCGCTTTCTCGGCCACCAGCCCGAGTTCGCCGGGGTGATCCCCGACCACCCGGCCCTGCACGAGGCCGCGCGACTCGCCGCATCCGTCATCGCGCACGCCCCCGACAGCCCGCCCGCCGAAGCCTTCCGCCGCCTGGCGGACGCGTTCGACGGCTGGCAAACCGCTTTCCACGACACCCCGCTCGAAGGATGACGCACATGATCGCCGCCCCCGCCACCGCCTCCGCCTCCGCCGTCTACTCCCGACAGGCCCGCGTCGACCGCAACGACTGGCTGCGGCAGTACGCGCCGCTCGTGAAGCGGATCGCGCACCACATGCTCGCCAAGCTTCCCGCGAACGTGGAACTGGACGACCTGGTGCAAGCCGGCATGATCGGCCTGGTCGACGCCATCCAGCGCTACGAGGAATGCCAGGGCACGCAGTTCGAGACGTACGCGAACCAGCGCATCCGCGGCGCGATGCTCGACGAGCTGCGCGCCAACGACTGGCTCCCGCGCAGCGTGAGGAAGACGCAGCGCCAGCTCGAGGGCGCCCTGCACCGGCTCGAGCAGAAGCTGGGCCGCTCGCCTTCCGAGCACGAGATCGCGAAGGAACTGGGCATGAAGCTCTCGGAGTACCAGGAGCTGCTGGGCGAGGCGAAAGGCGGCCAGCTCGTGTACTTCGACGAGCTCGGTGGCCACGACGAGGACGGCGCCGGCTACCTGGACCGCCACCTGCCGGGCTCGTCGGACGAGGAGCCGGGCGCGAGGCTCGAGGAGCGCCGCTTCCGCGAGGCGCTCGTCGCCGCGATCGAGACGCTGCCCGAGCGCGAGCAGCTGCTGATGAGCCTCTATTACGAGCAGGACCTCAACTTCCGCGAGATCGCCTCCGTCCTGGGCGTCACCGAATCGCGCGTGTGCCAGCTGCACACGCAGACCGTCGCCCGCCTGCGCACGAAGCTGCGCGACCACTGAGTCCGGGAATGGCGACCGGCCGCTATCCCGGCTTGCCGTCCAGGCGCGGGCGCGACAGCACCGGCCAGTAGCGCACGGCATAGAGGGCGAACGCGGTCGACCAGCCGATGCCCGAGACCACCACGGTGGCCAGGTACGCGCCCGGCGCGAGCAGCCCACCGAAGACACGGATCGCCGCGGCCGCGAAGACGAGGCCGTAGCAGGCGATCTCGAAGCGGTCGGCCACGAGCGAGCGCCCGGTGTGGCCGCGCGCCGTGCGCGTCATCATGCCGATCGTCATGCCCCCGATCGCGCCGATGGTGAGCGCATGGACCGCGAGCAGTTCGCTCACGAGGCCCATCGCGGCCAGTCCGCGCAGCACGAGGTGGACGACGATCCAGGCGTAGGCCCCGTGCAGGACCCAGACGATCGGCGTGCCGAGCGTGCGCCAGGGTTGCCAGAGGAAGAGCCGCACGGCGTGGATGGCCGCCACGGCGAGCGTGAGCGCGGCGATCGCCGGGAGCGGGACCTGCAGGAGGTCGGCCGCCAGCAGGGCGAGGACGCCGCCCAGCGCGAGCTTCTCGACGAGCGGGTGGCGCGTGGCCTTCGTGCCCGGGACGCCGTTGTTGGTGAACATCGGCAGCACCCGCCCGCCCATCACGGCGATGATGAACAGGATCACGTCGAGGCCCGCCTGCAGGTTCACCCGCTCCGGCCAAGGGAGCACGCCCAAGGGCGCGAGGTGGAACGCCAGCACGGCGAAGCCGAGCGCGAGGAGCAGGGCGATGAAGAAATAGTTGCGCCGGTTGCCGCTGCGCACGATGGGGATGCCGATCCCGATCGCGACGGCCACGGGGAAGGCGGCGTTGACGACGGCCGCCGCGATGGGGAAGGGCGTGAGCGTGAGGACGCGCCCGGCGACCCAGAGCGCGGCGAGCGCCATGAGGGGCGCGCCCGAGGGCGTCTCGAGCGCGGTCCAGTTGCGCACGGCCGTCAGCAGGAATCCCGCCACCACCGCCATCGTGTACCCGTAGAGCATCTCGTGCCCATGCCACGCCGGCCCTCGCACGTAGGCCACCGGCATGTGCCCCGTGTACTGGCACACCCAGAGCGCGATCGACGCGGCGGCATAGAGGCTCGCCAGGAGGTAGAACGGCCGGAAGCCGAGATTCCAGAGCGCGAACCCGGCGGGTGCGGGGCTCGCCTTCAGGGGCGGGAGTGTCGGCGGCATGGGCTGGCCCGGTGGCGGGGGGTATAAAGAGGTATCAATAATACAGCTTAAATGAGGTGCGCGAACCGCCCCGGAGCACGGGCCGCGCGCCCCCTGCAAGCTTCACTCAGCGCATGAGTTCCCGGATAGAGCCGCACACGGAAAGCAGCTGCGGGCTCTCCATGCGACCGATGATCTGCCGGGCGACCGTCGCCATGACCTTCTGCGCCCCGGCCATGCCGATGCCCGCCGACTGCTCCACGATGAAGCCGGCCTTCGCGAGCTTGAGGGGCCTCATGAAGTAGTAATCGAGGCCGGCGTTGGTCAGCTCCCCGACGAGATCCGCGAGGGCGTCGCGGTGGCGGGTGGCATCCTCGGCCTGCTCGAGCTGGCCCAGCAGCCGGAGCGTCTTCTCGCGCAGCGCCGTGGAGTGATGGAAACGAAGGAAGGGCTGGGGAGCCTGCGCGGGCGCCTTCGCCTTGCGGGCGGGAGCGGGCCTTGCCTTCGGGGTCGCTGCGCGTTTCGTTCGAGTGGCCATGTTCCTTGGGTTCCTTCAGCGCGGGCCCGGGCGGGGCACGGCAATCTCGCGCAGCGCCCGCTCGAAGACCTCCGCCGGCTGGGCGCCCTCGATCGCGATCGCATCGTTCACGACGACGAACGGCACGCCGGCGACGCCCCGGTCCTGCCAGTAGCGCTCGCGCGCGCGGACCTCGGCGGCGAACTCGTCGCGTTCGGCGATCGATCGCGCGCGCGCCGCGTCCAGGCCGACGGACCCGGCCACTTCGGCGAGCACGTCCGCCGCGCCGGGGTTGCGGCCCTCGCCGTGGTAGGCGCGGAGCAGGGCGCGCTCGAGCGGCAGCGCGCGGCCCTCGAGCCCGGCCCAGTGCAGCACGCGATGCGCGTCGAAGGTGTTCCACACGCGCTCGCGGACCGCGAAGTCGAATCCGACGGCGGCGCCCCGCTCGCGGATCCTCGCCTGCGCCTGCGCCACCTGCTCCGGCGTGCGGCCGTACTTGCGCGCGAGGTACGGCACGACGGCCGCGCCCTCCGCGCCCATGTCCGGGTTGAGCTCGAAGGGCTCGATGCGCACGGCAGCTTCGAGGTCGCCGGCGAGGCGCGCGAGGGCCTGCTCGAGCGAGGCGAGCCCGATCGCGCACCACGGGCAGGCCACGTCGGAAACGAAGGCGATGTCGAGGCGGGTTCTATCCATGTCTCGAAGGGTAACCCGGGAACCCGGAGGACGGCGCCGGGCGGTGGCGGCTAGGCGCCGAAATGCCGGCGTGCCCGGGCGGAGCGCACGAGGAGGGCGCTCGCCGCGGTGACGAGCGCGACCGTGCCGAGGATGAGCGCGAGACGCGTCCACGGCTGCCCCATCGACTCGCGCACGGCGATGAGGTTCGCCGCCGTGCGGATCCACTCGAACGCCCCGGCCACCAGCGCGACCTGCAGGGCCACGCCGGCCCAGCGGGCGCGGATGAAGAACAGGACGAAGAGCGCGACCACGAGGCCGAAGGCGATCCACGACTGGGCGCGGTAGAAATGCGCGACCAGGACGGCGAGGGCGAGGGCGGCGGGGGCGAGGATGAGGGGGGGCATGGGGCGCGGGCGTGCGAAAGGGACCGCCGCCATGATTCCACGGGACGCCAAAGCGTCATTTCGAATACATCAATGTGCCGGCGATCGCCGGGCGGGGAGGGACGGCTCAGGCCGAGCCGCGGACCGTGAAGTCGAGGGAGCGGGAAAACTGGCCGGCGTCGGTGTAGCCGGCGGCGGGGCGCGCGGCGTTCATGAGGGCCGACAGGCGCGCCTCGTTGCTCGCGCGCATCACCGTGACGGACGCGGCGAAGGCCGCCAGCGCCTTGCAGGCGCGCTCGGCGACCTCGGGAGGCAATTCCTTGCCCCGGCCCAGGCCCTGGATGCGGGAGGTCAGGTGGGCGAGCAGCGCCTCCGCTTCCACCGGCTTGGCGCGCGGCAGGACGTGGGCGGCGCGCTCCAGGTCCTTCACGAGGTCCAGGGCGGGATGCGGCGCGGTGCGGTTCGCGTTCACTGCAGCGGCGGGCTCGCGGAAAGGGTCATCTGGGAAATCATGGCGTTGGCGATCTTTCCGGCATCGATCCGGTAGTTGCCCTCATCCAGGCTCTGGCGCACTTCCGCGACGCGGGAGGCGTCGAAATCGCCGTCGGCATTCTTGAGCCCGCTCGCGGCCGCGGCCACGTTCGTGGACAGCGCGGACAACGTGACCGACGACGACGAGGCGACCGCCGCCTTGCCCGGCGCCGGCGAACTGCCGGCCGTGCGCGGCGACACCGTCGTGGTTTGCGGCTGGACTTCGTTTACGTTCTTGATTTTCATGGCGTTTCCTGGTCGTCACGGTCTTTGGGGACCCCCCCCGCCGCACCGTGTCGGACAAACTCCTACACCGCCATCTACGGCACCCTCCGAACGTTCTTTAGCGGGCGCCTCCCGAGTCGGACAGGGAGACCTCCACCACCCGCCCCGGACGAGCCACCCCGGTCACGACGCGGCCGGCCTCGGTCTTGACCCGGATCGCCTGGCCGTCGCCCGCGTGCTGCAGGGCGAGGGCGTCGGTGCTCACGGAAAAGCCGGGGCCCTGGGCCACGAGCCGGACCGCGTCGCCCTGGGCGATCACGGGCGCGGCGCGGAAGTAATCGGTGCGCATGGCCTGGCCGGCGGCCAGGGGACGCGAGAGGAGCTTGCCCTCGAGGCTGCGGGCGTCGGCGAAGACAGACGCGCTTTCCCGGGACAGCTCGATTTCCTGCAACTGGACGTCGGTGGCCGAGACGGGCTGGTTGGCGGGCAGGGCGCGCGCGGCGACGAGCGCCGGGCCGTAGACCCTCACCTCGACCGGCACCGTGATGCTCCAGCGGGCGCCCTCGACGCAGCGCAGCCCCACCCAGCTGCGGCCCCAGAGGCGGCTGCCGGAGGGCAGGAAGGGCTCGGCCTTGAGGCACGGAGCGAGGACCAGGCGCGAATCCGGCTGGCCGACCGTCACCTCGACGCGCGCCGCGAGGCCGCCGGCCTGGGATTCGACGAAGAGCCGCACCTTGTCGAGATCGCCCACGGGGGTCTGGGCGAGCGCGAGGGGGGCGAGGGCGGCGAGGCAGGCGGAAGCGAGGATGCGGGCCGGGCGGTTCATGGGAGTCCAGTCGGGGGCGGCATTCGATCGATGCCACGGATTGTCCTCGCGCGCGCGCGGGGCCGAGCCGGGGATAAGGCCGGGTTTGACCCCTTTTATCGGGGCTTGGGCGCGCTCAAGCCTTTGCCATGATCGCCTCATCCGATTCCCCACACCGACCGCAAGGCGGCGAGGACCCCCGACGATGGATGCCATGAGCAAGGTGCTGGATTTCCAGGGCGAGGCGCTCAAGCTGCGCGCCGAGCGCCAGCGCGTGATCGCCTCCAACATCGCGAACGCGGACACCCCCGACTACAAGGCACGCGACTTCGATTTCCCCAAGGCGCTCGCCGAGGCCACCGGCGCGGGCGGGTCGACCCCCGGCTCGCTCAGCGCCACCCACGGCCGGCACCTGGGCGTCACCGGCAACGCGGCCTCGACGGTCTCCCTCGCGTGGCGGCAGCCGGGCCAGCAGAGCCTCGACGGCAACTCGGTCGAGATCGACACCGAGCGCGCGCGCTTCGCCGAGAACACCGTGCGCTACGAGGCCTCCCTCAAGTTCATGAACGGCCAGATCAGGCAGATGCTGACCGCGATCCAGGGGCAATAGCGATGAGCATCGGCAAGATCTTCGGCATCGCCGGCAGCGCCATCCAGGCGCAGTCGATGCGCCTGAACACCACCGCCTCCAACATCGCCAACGCCGAGAGCGTCGCCGGCCCGGACGGCAAGGCCTACCGGGCGAAGCAGGTCGTCTTCGAGGCGACGCCCCTGGGCGAGCCGAACGACGCGTCCTCAACGGGCGTTCGCGTGCGCGGCGTCGTCGAGGACCCGGCCGAACCCCGCAAGGTGCACAACCCCGGGCATCCCTACGCCGACGAACTGGGCATGGTCACCATGCCCGCGGTGAACGTCGTCGAGGAGATGGTGAACATGATCAGCGCCTCGCGCGCCTACCAGAACAACGTGGAGATGCTCGCCACGACCAAGTCGCTGCTGGAGAAGACCCTCCAGCTCGGCAGCTGACGAACCTCCCCGAACAGGAACCGCACCCCATGGCCCTCTCCGCCGTCAATTCCGCCACCGCCGCCGCCGCGACGTCCTCGTCCGCGGGCGCCTCGACCAACCAGCTCGCCGCGACCGAGAACCGCTTCCTCGCGCTGCTGGTGGC
>CAZPLW010000140.1:0-3269 GCA_964587315.1 uncultured Lysobacter sp. | reverse complement strand
CAGATTAAGAACCAGGACCCGCTCAATCCCCGCGCCACCGCGCAGGTCACGAGCCAGATGGCGCAGCTCTCGACGGTGCAGGGCGTGAACCAGATGAACGCGCAGCTCACGCAGCTGCTGGGCGAATTCCAGAACCTGCAGGCCATGACGCTCTCGGGCCGCTCCGTCCTCGTGCCGGGCGACCGCCTCGCGCTCGCCGCGCCGGCGACCGGCACGGGCCTCGAGGCGAGGGGCGGCGTGCAGCTCGCCGGCGACGCCTCGAGCGTCAAGGTGCAGGTGAAGAACGCCGCCGGCGCCGTCGTGCGCACGATCGACCTGGGCGCGCGCGCCGCGGGCGTCTCCAGCTTCAAGTGGGACGGCCTGGGCGACGACGGCAAGGCCCTCCCGGCCGGCAACTACACGTTCACGGTGGCCGCCACTTCGGGCACCGCGACCGTCGCCTCGCAGGCCCTCGCGGCCGCCCGGGTCGAGGGCGTGAACCGCTCGGCCAGCGGCATCCAGCTCGACCTGGGCAGCCTCGGCACCGTGGCCTTCGGCGACGTGCTGCAGGTGCTCTGAGAAACGAAACTGCAGCTGACCCCGAATCGAACCTGTCCCCGACCCCTCCACTTCCCGCCAGGAGTTCCCGATGAGTTTCCAGCAAGGCCTTTCCGGCCTCAACGCCGCCGCCCGCAACCTCGAGGTGATCGGCAACAACGTCGCCAATTCCAGCACGATCGGCTTCAAGGGCTCGCGCGCCCAGTTCGCCGACATCTACGCCAACGCGCTCGGCTCCGGCGGCTCCGTGGGCATCGGCACGAACCTGTCGAAGGTGTCCCAGCAGTTCGGGCAGGGCAACCTCACCGCCACCAGCAATCCGCTGGACATCGCCATCAACGGCGACGGCTTCTTCCGCGTCTCGCAGAACGGCACGATCGGCTACTCGCGCAACGGCCAGTTCGAGCTCGACAAGGACGGCTACATCGTCACGATGAACGGCTCGCGCCTCACGGGCTACCCGGCCGACGCCGCCGGGAACATCGCCGTGGGCACGCCGGGCGACCTGCGGATCGACCGCGGCGACCTCGCGCCCAAGGTGACGACCGAGGCGGGCATCTCGATGAACCTCGACTCGCGCAAGGGCATCCTCCCGGCCGCCGGCTTCAAGGCGACGGACCCGACCACCTATCACGGCTCGACCTCGATGTCGGCCTACGACAGCCTGGGCAACGAGCATGCGGTGGCGCTCTACTTCGTGAAGACGGCCGCCAACACCTGGAGCGTCTTCGCGCAGGCCGACGGCGCGGCCGTGGGCGCGGGCGCGGTCGGCGTCCTGAGCTATGCCACCGACGGCACGATCGACACCACGAAGACGACGTTGCCCTTCGCCCTGTCGATCGCGACCACGAACGGCTCGGTCACGCCCCTGGCGGTCGACCTCGACTTCACCGGCTCGACGCAGTTCGGCTCCGCGACCGCCGTGAACGAGCTCACGCAGGACGGCTACGCGAGCGGCAAGATCAGCGGCTTCAGCGTGGGCGCGGACGGCACGATCCTCGCGCGCTACACCAACGGCAAGACCCTCGCGCAGGGCCAGGTCGCCCTCGCGAACTTCGTGAACCCGCAGGGCCTGTCCCCGCTGGGCGGCAACCTCTGGGGCGAGACCTCCGCCTCGGGCCAGCCGCTCGTCGGCTCGCCCGGCACGGGCACGCTGGGCGCCCTCCAGGGCGGCGCGCTCGAAGAATCCAACGTCGACCTCACCCAGGAACTCGTCAACATGATCACCGCGCAGCGCGTCTACCAGGCGAACGCGCAGACGATCAAGACGCAGGACTCGGTGATGCAGACGCTGGTCAACCTGCGTTAGAAGCGACCCGCCCGGAGCCTGAACAGCCATGGACCGCGTAGCCTACGTCGCGATGACCGGCGCGAAGCAGCTGATGCACCGGCAGGAGGTGCTCGCGAACAACCTCGCGAACGCCGGCACCACGGGCTTTCGCGCCGACTTCGACGCCTCGACGGCCGTGGCCGGCCGGGGCGACGGCCTCGCGACCCGCACGTACGCCGTGCAGGGCTCGCCGGGCTCGCACTTCGAAAGCGGCGCCATCCAGCGCACCGGCAACGGGCTGGACGCGGCCATCGACGGGGCGGGCTTCTTCGTGGTGCAGGGCCTCGACGGCAACGAGGCCTACACGCGCGCCGGCAGCTTCACCCGCAATGCCGAGGGCAACCTCGTCACCTACGGCGGGTTGCCGGTGATCGGCGACGGCGGCCCCATCGCCGTGCCCGAGAACGCCGCCATCGAGATCGCCAAGGACGGCACCGTGAGCGCGACCACCGGCGACCAGCCGGGCAAGCCGCAGGTGCTCGGCCGCCTGAAGCTCGTGAATCCCGACACGAAGGACGTCGCCAAGGGCCTGGACGGGCTCTTCCGCCTGCGCGGCGGCGAGAGCGCCTCCGCCGACGAGACCGTCTCGGTCGTGGGCGGCTCCGTCGAGGGCAGCAACGTGAACGTGGTGGACACGCTCGTGGGGATGATCAGCCTCGCGCGCGAGTTCGAGATGCAGATGAAGCTCCTCGCCGACACCGACCAGAACGACAAGCAGGCCGCCGCGAAGCTTCTCGCGCCGTAACCGACAGGAACGACCCGACATGATCCGCTCCCTCTGGATTTCCAAGACCGGCCTCGACGCGCAGCAGACGCAGCTCGACGTCATCTCCAACAACCTCGCCAACGTGAGCACGAACGGCTTCAAGCGCTCGCGCGCGGTGTTCGAGGACCTCCTGTACCAGACCATCCGCCAGCCCGGCGCCGCGAGCTCGCAGCAGAGCACGATGCCCGCGGGCCTGCAGGTGGGCACGGGCGTGCGCCCCGTCGCCACCGCGCGCCTGTTCACGCAGGGCAACCTGCAGCAGACGGGCAACTCGCTCGACTTCGCCGTGAACGGCCAGGGCTTCTTCCAGGTGCAGATGCCCGACGGCTCGACGGGCTACACGCGGGACGGCAGCTTCCACGTCGACGCGAACGGCAACCTCGTCACCTCCAACGGCTTCGCCGTGCAGCCGGCCATCACCATTCCCTCGACCGCGCAGTCGGTCACGGTGGCCCCGGACGGCACGGTCTCGGTCGTGGTCGCCGGCTCCGCCACGCCCAACAACGTGGGCGCGCTGCAGCTCGTCAACTTCATGAACCCGGCGGGCCTGCAGGCCATCGGGCCGAACACCTACCTCGAGACCGCCGCCAGCGGCACCCCCCCCGCCGGCACCCCCGGCCCCAACGGCCGCCGCCC
>CAZPLW010000139.1:0-11510 GCA_964587315.1 uncultured Lysobacter sp. | reverse complement strand
TTCGAGCTGGCACCCGTGGGAGAGCTCATCGGCTGACCGACGTCGGCCGCGTGGTGAACAAGTTCCTCACGGAGCACTTCGCGCACTGGGTGGACTACGAGTTCACCGCGAAGCTCGAGGACGAACTCGACGACATCTCGAACGGGAAGGAGGAATTGGTCCCGGTCCTCGAGCGCTTCTGGAAGGACTTCTCGGCGCAGATCGGCGAGAAGGAATCGGTCTCGCGCAAGGACGTCACGCAGGAAGTCCTCGAGGAGCAATGCCCGAAGTGCAGCGCGCATCCGCTCACCATCCGCCTGGGACGCCGCGGCCGGTTCATCGGGTGCTCGGGTTACCCCGAGTGCGACTACACGCGCAACCTCGACGGCAGCGGGGATTCGTCGGAAGGCCCGGCCAAGCGCGACATCGGCATCGACCCGAAGACGAAGCTGCCCATCCAGCTGCTGCAGGGTCCGTACGGCTGGTACTTCCAGCTCGGCGAGCCCGAGGGCGACAAGAAACCCAAGCGCGTCTCGCTGCCGAAGAACGTCGCTCCGGAAGCGGCGGACCTCGCCATCGCCCTCAAGATGCTGGCGTTGCCGCGCGACCTCGGCGCCCACCCGGAGTCCGGCAAGAAGGTCATCGCGAACATCGGGCGCTTCGGGCCGTACGTGAACCACGACGGCCAGTTCAAGTCGATCCCGAAGGATGAAAGCGTGTTCGATATCGCCTTGGATCGCGCGGTGGCCCTGCTGAACGAGCCCAAGGCGGCCGGCGGTCGCGGGGCGCTTCGCGTGCTCGGCAAGCACCCCGAGGACGGCCAGTCCGTTTCCCTGTACGCCGGTCGCTACGGTCCCTACGTGAAGCACGGCAAGGTGAACGCGACGCTTCCCGACAAGGACGCGATCGCCACCGTGACGCTCGAGGAAGCGCTCGTGCTGCTCGCGGCGAAATCGAAGACGACGAAGAAGGGCGGAAAGGCTCCGGCACGCAAGAAGGCGGCCTGACCACCGGCCGCTTCTGCGCACTCACGATGGACGGGCCCTCCGGCCCGCCCTGCCCGGACCCTCAGACGTCCAGGTTGGTCACGCCGAGCGCGTTCTTCTCGATGAAAAGGCGGCGCGGCTCGACCTCGTCGCCCATCAACGTGGAGAAGATGTCGTCCGCGCTGATCGCGTCCTCCACCTGCACCCGCAGGAGGATGCGCTTGGTGGGATCCATGGTGGTCTCCCAGAGCTGTTCCGGGTTCATCTCGCCCAGGCCCTTGTAGCGCTGGATCGACATGTTCCCCTTGGCTTCCGCGAGCAGCCAGTCGAGGCCTTCCTCGAAGGACTTGATGGCACGTGCCGTCTCGCCCCGCTTCACCTGTGCGCCGGCCTGGATGAGGCCCGCCAGCATCTCGGACGTCCCCACGATCTGCGTGTAGTCGCCGCTGCCGATGAACGCCTGGTCGAGCACGGTCTCCACCTTGTTGCCGTGGACGAGCTTCTCGAGCCGCAGCCGCCAGCCGTCGGATGTCGGATCGCGTTCGATGTGCGCCTTGGGCGCATTCGGCGCCAGGGCGGTGTAGATGGACCTTGAGGCCTCGGCCGCGCCTTCCTTGGAATCGAGCGCGATGCGCGGCATGCCGAGCAGGGCGCGCAGCACGCTCGCGTCCATGCCCTGCGAAAGCCGCTCGATCACGGCCTCGGTCATGAGGTACTGGGTCGCGATGCGCTCGAAAGTATCGCCTGCGAGCGGCACGGCCCCTTCGGAAGGAATGAGTTGCGCGCTGTTGAGCGCGCGGCGAAGCTGGTGATGCTTGAGGGCGAGCTCGTCCTTGAGGTAGCGCTCGTCCTTGCCGCTCTTCACCTTGTAGAGCGGCGGCTGCGCGATGTAGATGTGGCCGTTCTCGACGAGCGAGGGCATCTGCCGGTAGAAGAACGTGAGCAGCAGCGTGCGGATGTGCGCGCCGTCCACGTCGGCATCGGTCATGATGATGATGCGGTGGTAGCGCAGCTTCTCGAGGTTGAACTCGTCCTTGCCGATGCCCGTGCCGAGCGCGGTGATGAGCGTCGCCACTTCCTGGGACGAGAGCATCTTGTCGAAGCGCGCCTTCTCCACGTTGAGGATCTTGCCCTTGAGGGGCAGGATCGCCTGGAACTTGCGGTCACGGCCCTGCTTGGCGGAACCGCCGGCGGAATCGCCCTCCACCAGGTAGAGCTCGCACTTGGCCGGATCGCGCTCCTGGCAATCCGCGAGCTTTCCGGGAAGCCCCACGCCGTCGAGCACGCCCTTGCGCCGCGTGAGCTCGCGCGCCTTGCGCGCGGCCTCGCGCGCACGGGCCGCCTCGACGATCTTCGTGCAGATGGTCCGGGCGTCCGCAGGACGCTCGAGCAGGAACTCCGCGAGCTTCTGCGAGACCACCTCCTGCACCACGGGCTGCACCTCCGAGGAGACGAGCTTGTCCTTGGTCTGCGAGGAGAACTTCGGCTCCGGGACCTTCACCGAGAGGACGCACGTGAGACCCTCGCGCATGTCGTCGCCCGTGGTCTCGATCTTCGCCTTCTTGGCGATCTCCTCCTTCTCGATGTACGTGTTGATCGTGCGGGTCATCGCGGTGCGCAGGCCCGTGAGGTGGGTGCCGCCGTCGCGCTGCGGGATGTTGTTCGTGAAGCACTGGACGGACTCGCCGTACGAGTCGTTCCACTGCATCGCGACCTCGACCGTGATGCCTTCCTTCTCGCCGATGGCGTAGAAGATGTTGCCGTGCAGGACGTTCTTCGCCCGGTTCATGTACTCGACGAAACCCTTCACCCCGCCCGAATAGGCGAAGTTCTCGCTCTTGCCGGTGCGCTGGTCGATGAGCTCGATCTTGGTGCCGTTGTTGAGGAACGAGAGCTCCCGCAGGCGACGCGCCAGGATGTCGTAGTGGAACTCGACGTGCGCGAAAGTCTCGTTGGCAGCCAGGAAGTGCACCTCGGTGCCGCGACGGTCGGTTTCGCCGACTTCCTTGAGCGGGGCCACCGGCTCGCCGTGGCGGAACTCCATGAAGTGCGTGCGGCCGTTTCTCCAGATGCGCAGCTTCAGCCATTGCGAGAGCGCGTTCACGACCGACACGCCCACGCCGTGCAGGCCGCCGGAGACCTTGTACGAGTTCTGGTCGAACTTGCCGCCCGCGTGCAGCTCGGTCATGACGATCTCGGCGGCGGAGCGCTTGAGCTCGTCGTCGTCCTTGATGTCCGTCGGGATGCCGCGGCCGTTGTCGACGACAGAAATCGAGTTGTCGGTGTGGATGACGACCTTGATGTCGTCGCAGTGGCCCGCGAGGGCCTCGTCGATGGCGTTGTCGACCACCTCGAAGACCATGTGGTGCAGGCCGGTGCCATCGGAGGTGTCGCCGATGTACATCCCGGGGCGCTTGCGCACCGCCTCGAGGCCTTTCAGGATCTTGATGCTGGAAGAATCGTAGTCGTCTGCGGGACGCCCGTTCTGCGGTGGTTCGTTCTGCGTGGTCATTCGTTTCCTGGTTCGGTGGGACTCGGGCGTGCGCCTGCGGTGGCTAGATGCGCATCGGCATGACGACGTACTTGAAGTCGTCCTGGCCCGGCATCTGGACGAGGGCGCTCGAGTTCGAATCGCCCATCGTGACGGTCACGGTTTCCGAATCGACGTGGTTCAGCACGTCGAGCAGGTAGGAGATGTTGAACCCGATGTCCAGGGGGTCGCCGTCGTAGTCGATCGACAGGCTCTCCTCGGCTTCCTCCTGCTCGTTGTTCGTGCAGATGATCGACAGCGCGTTCTTCGTGAACACCAGCCGGACTCCGCGGATCTTCTCGTTCGAGAGGATGGCGGCGCGGTTGAGGCTCTGCGCGAGGGTGACGCGGTCGAGCGAGACCCGGTTCTTGTGCGTGGTCGGGATGACCTTCAGGTAGTCGGGGAACTTGCCCTCCACGATCTTCGAGACGATCTCGATGCCGCCGAAGGAAAAACGCACCTGGTTCGAGCCGATGGTGAGAGACACCGGATCGTCGCTGTCCGACAGGAGCTTGATCAGCTCCAGGACGGTCTTCCTGGGCAGGATGGCCTCCAGGCTTTCGAGCTCGTGGTCGAGCTTCTCGGCCGCGTACGATAGGCGGTGGCCATCCGTGGCGACCACGCGCAGCGTGTCCTTCTCGACCGAGAGCAGGACGCCGTTCAGGTAGTAGCGGATGTCCTGCACGGCCATCGCGAACTGCACGAGGCCCAGCGCGTGCTTGAGGGCCTTCTGGGGCAGCGTGAGCGAGCGGGATGCGTCCTTGGAATCCACCATGCGCGGGAAATCCGCCGCGGCGAGCGTCTGCAGGTTGAAGCGGCTCTTGCCGGCCCGCACGACCATGCGGTTCTCCTTGGCCTCCAGGGCGATCTCCGCATCGTCGGGCAGCGAACGCAGGATGTCGTAGAGCTTGCGCGCGCCCACCGTCACGGCACCCTCCGCCGGAGCGCCTTCGAGGGTTGCCTTCGCCGTGATCTGCACCTCGAGATCCGTGGCGATGAAATCCACCGACCCGCCCTGCGCGAGGATGAGGACGTTCGAAAGGATGGGAAGCGTGTGCCGGCGCTCGACGATGCCGGTCACCTGCTGGAGGGGACCGAGAAGGGCCTGGTTGGTCGCCTTGATCTTGACCATATTGGTTATCTCAAACTAGTTAACAGTTAATAGGAGACGGCCCGTTTCGCGAATAACTCCGTAACGCCTTGCGCTTCAATGCGTTGGCAGCTTTCCGGGCTGGGGATGAAATCGCCCGGACCACGCCGGAACCTGTGGATAAAAAGGGGCCTCGCGAGGAGCTCCGAAACGATCCACAGGTTTTCCCGGGGCATTGAGCTGCCCATCATCCGAGGAGAATCTGCTGCAGTTGCGCATAGTCGCGCGCGAAGTCCTGGTCGCCATCGCGCAACTCCAGCACCTTGCGGCAGGCGTGCAGGACGGTGGTATGGTCGCGTCCGCCGAAGGATTCCCCGATCTCCGGCAGGCTTTGCTGCGTCAGTTCCTTCGCGAGCGCCATCGCCACCTGGCGGGGGCGGGCCACGGAACGGAACCGCTTCTTCGAATACATCTCCGACACCTTGATCTTGTAGTAGTCGGCCACGGTCTTCTGGATGTTCTCGATGGACACCTGCCGCGTGAGGACGGCCAGCAGGTCCTTCAGCGCCTCGCGCGCCGAGGCGACCGTCACCGTCGTGTTGTTGAAGCGCGCGTAGGCGATCACGCGCTTGAGCGCCCCTTCGAGCTCGCGCACGTTCGAGCGGATATGCTTTGCGATGAAGAAGGCCACGGCCTCGTCCACGTGGAGGCCGTCGATCTCCGCCTTCTTGAGCAGGATCGCAACACGCATCTCGAGCTCGGGCGGCTCGACGGCCACCGTGAGGCCCCAGCCGAACCGTGAAATCAGGCGGTCCTCGATGCCCGTCATCTCGCGGGGAAAGCAATCGCTCGTGATGGCGACCTGCTTGTGCGCCTCGAATAGGGCGTTGAAGGTGTAGAAGAACTCTTCCTGCGATCTCGACTTTCCGACGAAGAACTGGACGTCGTCGATGAGGAACAGGTCGAGCGAGCGGTAGTACCGCTTGAGCGAGTCGAAGCTCTTGTGCTGGTAGGCCCTCACGACGTCCGCGACGAACTGCTCGGCATGGATGTAGCGCACCTTCGCCTTCGGGTTGCGCTTGAGGACCTCGGTGCCGATGGCCTGGAGCAGGTGCGTCTTGCCCAGTCCCGTGCCGCCATAGATGAAGAGCGGGTTGTAGGCCGTGCCGGGGTTCTCGGCCACCTGGATCGCGGCGGCGCGCGCGATCTGGTTGGCCTTGCCGTTCACGAAGTTCGTGAAGGTGAAGGAGGGATTGAGCCGGTGCTCGTCGCGGGCGGGCCGTTCGGGCGCGGCCGGGATCGGGACCTGTTCGGGCACGATGATCTCCGACTCGGCCGTGGCGTCGTCGAGCACCAGGTCCACGTGCAACGACGATCCCGTGACCTTCTCGGCCCGCGTTTCCAGCTTGGCGAGCAGGTTGGTGCGGATCCAGCGCAGCACGTGCTGGTTGGGTGCCACCACGCGAAGGTGATTGCCGTGACGCTCCGCCTTGAGGGGCTTGATCCACGTGTCGTACTGCTGCGCCGGCAGATCCTTCTTGAGCTCGGAAACGAGGGAATGCCAGAGCGAATCCATGGGCACGGTGGAGGGCGGTTCGGAGGTGGAGCGGGTGGGGCGGAAGGAAGCGCAATTCTATAGGGAAAGCGGGGGGTTATCCACAGGCCGGTGCCACGTGCCTCGGGGCCGGAAGGATGGCGTCGACCGCCGCAATCCTCTATAATCGCGTGCTTTTCGCCAGAAACAGGGGCGAAGCCCGTCACCCAACGAGGTTCCCATGAAACGCACTTTCCAGCCGTCCAATACGCGGCGCCAGAAGACGCACGGTTTCCGCGTGCGCATGAAGACGGCCGCCGGCCGCGCGGTCATCAACGCCCGCCGCGCCAAGGGCCGCAAGCGCGTCGCCGTCTGATTCGCGAATGACCCGCGGCGCCCGGAAGGCAGGCCTTTCGCGGCGCCACCGCTTTGTGGGTCGCGGCGCCTTCGCGCCCGCGCTTCATTCCTCCCGCAAGCTCCGGGGCACGACGATGCTCCTGCATGTCGCGGACGGCACGGTCGGCCACTCCCGGCTCGGTCTGTCCGTGCCCAAGCGCCAGGCGCCGCGGGCCGTGGACCGCAATCGGCTCAAGCGCCTCGCCCGGGAAGCCTTTCGCCAGCATGCGGCCCGCGACCGCGGGCTCGATCTCGTGTTCACGACACGCGAGAAATTCGCGCGGGAGCGCGAGCAGGCCTGGCGTGACGATTTCATCGCGCTGCTCGACCGGACCGCGGCAGGCTAGCGTGAAGGCGATCCTCATCGCGCTCGTCCGTGGCTACCAGTACGCGCTATCGCCGTGGTGGGGGCAGCAATGCCGTTTTTCCCCCACGTGCTCGCACTACGCGATCGAGGCGCTGGAGCGCCACGGCGCGATCACCGGTTCCTGGCTGGCCGTACGCCGCATACTTCGCTGCCACCCTTGGACCGCCGGTGGCTATGATCCCGTCCCGTGAGCCCGTGGGCTCGCGCGTGACTTCGACGAACCGTTGATTCCCCCGCCCTGATGGATATCCAGCGACTCATCGCCTTCGTGGTTTTCAGCTTCTCAGCGTTGCTCCTCTGGGATGCCTGGCAGAAGCACAGCGCGCCCAAGCCAGCGCCGGCGGCCATCGCGACGCCGGCTACGCCGGGAGCGACGCCGACACCTTCCACTTCGCTCACGCCGCCTATCCCCGCTGCCGGCGGCGCCGTGCCAGCGACGGCGCCCGCCGCGCCGGCCAGCGGCACGATCGCCACCGGCGGCGAGCCGATCGTCGTGAAGACGGACATGTTCGACGTCGAGCTCAACACGGCGGGCGGCGACATCCGGCGCGTGAAGCTTCACAACGTGTTCTCGGCGCTCGATCGCACCAAGCCCCTCACGCTGCTCGAGCCCGATCCGAAGCAGTTCTTCGTGACGCAATCGGGGCTGCTCGGCGAGGGCCTGCCCAACCACAAGACGATGTACGCGGCCGAGGCGAAGGAGTTCTCGCTCGCGCAGGGGCAGGACACCCTGGAAGTGCGGCTCTTGGCGAAGGACGCCGCGGGCGTGGAAGTCACGAAGAAGTTCGCCTTCCGCCGCGGGAGCTACGAGATCGCGGTGAGTTACGACGTGAAGAACGCGGGCGAGAAGCCCGCGTCGCCCTTCGCCTACTTCCAGTTCCTGCGCGACGGCAATCCGCCCAGCCAGGAGGCCGCGCAGACGAGCTCGTTCGCCGGCGTCGCCACCTTCACCGGCCCGGCCCTCTTCACAGAGGAATCGAAGTTCGTGAAGATCGACTTCAAGGACATCGAGAAGGGCAAGCAGGCCCACCCGAAGAAGGCGAAAGACGGCTGGATCGGCCTCGTGCAGCACTACTTCGTGTCGGCCTGGCTGCCCAAGCCCGGCGCCGATCGCGAGTATTTCACCAGCAAGGTCGGCGACAACCTCTTCACGGCCGGCGTGGTGGTGCCGGTCGGCTCGATCGCCCCGGGCGCGAGCGCCACCGTGACGGTGCCGCTGTACATCGGCCCCCAGGAGACGGACAAGCTCGCGAAGATCGCCCCCGGGCTCGAGCTCGTCGTCGATTACGGTTGGCTCTACATCCTCGCCTCCCCGCTCTTCTGGGTGCTCAAGACCATCCACGGCCTCGTGGGCAACTGGGGCTGGGCCATCATCCTGCTCACCATCCTCATCAAGGCCATGTTCTACCCGCTCAACCACAAGGCGGGCCGCTCGATGGCGCAGATGAAGGTGCTCGGGCCGAAGATGGAGAAGCTCAAGCAGCTCTACGGGGACGATCGCCAGAAGCTCAACCAGGCGATGATGGAGCTGTACAAGACCGAGAAGATCAACCCGCTCGGTGGCTGCCTGCCGATCGTGGTGCAGATCCCGGTCTTCATCGCGCTCTATTGGGTGCTGCTCGCATCCATCGAGCTGCGCCATGCGCCCTGGCTCGGGTGGATCCAGGACCTGTCCGCGCCGGACCCGTTCTACATCCTGCCCGTGATCTACGCGATCTCGATGTTCGTGCAGACGAAGCTCAACCCGCAGCCGGCCGATCCCGTCCAGGCGCGCGTGATGCTCGCGATGCCGATCGTCTTCAGCGTGTTCTTCCTGTTCTTCCCGTCGGGCCTCGTGCTCTACTGGGTCGTCCAGAACCTCCTGTCGATCGCGCAGCAGTGGCACATCAACAAGACGCTCGCCGCCGAAGCCGCGGCCAAGGCGAAGGGCAAGCGCTAGCGCCGTGACCGAGCGGCCGGACACGATCGCGGCCATCGCGACCGCTTCCGGGCGCGGCGGCATCGGCGTGGTCCGCATTTCGGGCCCCCGCGTTCCCGCGATCGCGCTGGCGCTTCTGGGGCACTCGCCGCCGGAGCGCCGCGCGCACTTGGCACGCTTTCGCGACGCGAGCGGCGCGGTCCTCGACGAAGGCATCGCCCTCCTCTTTCCCGCCCCGCATTCCTACACCGGCGAGGACGTCCTCGAGCTCCAGGGTCATGGCGGCCCGGTCGTGCTTCGGCAACTGCTCGAGGCGTGCGTCGAGGCCGGGGCCCGCCACGCCGAGCCCGGGGAGTTCACGCGCCGCGCCTTTCTCAACGATCGCCTCGATCTTGCGCAGGCGGAGAGCGTCGCGGACCTGATCGACGCCGCCAGCGCGGAAGCCGTCCGGAGCGCGGCGCGTTCGCTCGTGGGGGAGTTTTCGGCGCGCATCGCGTCGCTCGTGGAAGGCCTCACCGAGCTGCGGCTGCACGTGGAGGCCTGCATCGATTTTCCCGAGGAAGAGATCGACCCCAAGGATCGTGCGTGGCAAGTGGCACGAGGCGAGCAGCTGCGCACCGCGCTCGCGTCGGTCGTGGCGGACGCGCGCCAGGGCGCGGTGTTGCGCGACGGCCTGAGCGTCGTGCTGGCGGGCGCGCCGAACGTGGGGAAATCGAGCCTGCTGAACCGGCTCGCGGGCGAAGAGGTCGCGATCGTGACGCCGATACCCGGCACCACGCGCGATCACGTCCGCGCGACGCTCCTGCTCGAGGGGGTGCCGATCCACCTCATCGACACCGCGGGCCTTCGCGAGTCCGGGGACGAGGTGGAGCGGATCGGCATCGAGCGGGCCTGGGACGCCATTGCGAAAGCCGGGGCGGTGATGCGCGTGATCGACGCCACCCGCCCGGAAACGGCGGACAATGCCATGCTGGATTCGCGGCTCCCGGCCGATGCGCCGCATGTGCGCGTGGTGAACAAGATCGACGCCGCGGGAGTGGAAGCCGGGCGCGAGGACGTGGGGGGCGAGACGACGATCCGCCTCTCCGCCAAGACGGGCGAGGGCGTTGCGGCGCTGCGGGCCTGGCTGCTGGAGGTGGCTGGCTGGAGGCCGCACGGCGAGGGCGTGTTCCTGGCGCGGGAAAGGCACCTGGCGGCCTTGGCGGACGCGTCCCGGGCCCTGGATCACGCGGCGGATATCTTGCAACCATTTGAATTATTGGCAGAAGATCTGAAGGTGGCGCAGCGCGCCCTGGGGCGCATCACGGGCGAGGTCACCCCGGATGACCTCCTGGGCCAGATCTTCAGTCGCTTCTGCATCGGGAAATAGAAGAGGAGCCCTTCCATGAATCGAGTGATTCTTGTCGCGATCGGATTGTCCCTGGCGCCCCCGGGCGTCCTGGCCCAGGAGGTCAGCGACGGCGTGAAGCGGGCCTGCCGGTCGACGGCGGAGCAGACGGCCCGCACCATCGCGTACGCCAAGCGGGCCCGGCTCGACCCGGCCTCGCAGGTGCGAAAGGTCGCGGACAGCTGGCTCGAGGGCGTCCAGACCCACATGCTGCTGGCCGCGTCGCGGGCGGAGCACCTGTCCGAAGAGGAGCTCGCCGCCCTCGGGTACTCCTACTGTGTCGAGCGGCGTCCCACGAACGTCCGCTGAGATCCGGGGTGTTCCACGTGGAACATCCGCGGCGCCCCGCCTTCCGGCCGGTGGTTCCACGTGGAACGTCGCTAGGTCGCGGGAGGCAATTCCCGTAGAATTCCGGGTTCGCTTTTCCGGCCTCTCCGGCCCCCCTGCGACCCCATGGATTTCCCTTCGCGCTTCGATGTGATCGTCGTCGGTGGCGGCCATGCCGGCACCGAAGCCGCGCTGGCCGCGGCACGGGCCGGGGCAAGCACGCTCCTGCTGACGCACGCGATCGAAACCCTCGGGCAGATGTCCTGCAATCCGTCCATCGGCGGTATCGGCAAGGGGCATCTCGTGCGCGAGGTCGATGCCCTGGGCGGGGCCATGGCGCTCGCCACGGACGAGGCGGGAATCCAGTTCCGCACCCTCAACGCCAGCAAGGGACCCGCCGTCCGGGCAACCCGCGCGCAGGCGGACCGCGTTCTCTACCGGGCCGCCATCCGCCGACGACTCGAGAACCAGCCGGGCCTCAGGATCTTCCAGCAGGCCGTCGACGACCTCATGGTGGAAGGCGATCGGGTGGTTGGCGCGGTGACGGCCATCGGCCTGCGCTTCCGGGCCTCGTGCGTCGTGCTGACGGCCGGCACCTTCCTGGGGGGGCGTATCCACGTCGGCCTCGAGAACTACGCGGCCGGCCGCGCGGGCGACCCCCCTTCCCTGTCGCTGGCGGCGCGGCTGCGGGAACTCAAGCTTCCGGTCGGACGCCTCAAGACCGGCACGCCGCCGCGGCTGGATGGCCGCACCATCGATTTCTCGAAGTGCACCGTGCAGCCCGGAGACGCGCCGGAACCGGTGTTCTCGTTCCTGGGCGACCGGGCGATGCACCCCCGGCAGTTGCCGTGCTGGATCACTCACACGCAGGAGCGCACCCACGAGATCATCCGCGGCGGACTGGACCGCTCGCCGATGTTCACCGGGGTCATCGAAGGGGTCGGGCCGCGGTACTGCCCGTCCATCGAGGACAAGATCCACCGCTTCGCCGACAAG
>CAZPLW010000138.1:0-11525 GCA_964587315.1 uncultured Lysobacter sp. | reverse complement strand
GCCTTCGGCGCCTTCCTCAAGGACTATCCGCAGAGCACCCTCGCGCCGAACGCGCTCTACTGGATCGGGATCTGCCACGCGAACACGCGCGATTTCAAGAGCGCGCTCGCGGCGCAGGAGGCGCTCATCACCCGCTACCCGCAGTCGCCCAAGGCGCCGGACGCGCTCCTCGCCATCGCCGCGATCCAGGCGGAGCAGGGCGACACCGGCTCGGCGCGCAACACGCTCGAGGACATCATCGCGCGCTTCCCGGGCTCCGAAGCCGCCGGCAAGGCGCGCACGCGGCTCGCGGCACAACGGCGCTAGGCGCCCGCGCATGGCCCGCGCCGTCGTCCTGCTCTCGGGCGGCCTCGATTCGGCCACGGTGCTCGCCATGGCGCGCGCCGAGGGATGGGCTTGCCATGCCCTTTCGGTCGACTACGGCCAGCGCCATCGCGCGGAGCTGGACGCCGCCGCCCGGGTCGCGCGGGCGCTGGGTGCCGCGGAGCATCGGGTGGTGAGCGTGGCGCTGGGCGGCTTCGGCGGTTCCGCCCTCACGGATCGGTCGATCGGCATTCCCACCGAGCCCGCGCCGGGCATCCCGGTGACCTACGTGCCGGCGCGCAACACCGTGATGCTTTCCCTCGCGCTCGCCTACGCCGAGGTGATCGAGGCCGACGCGATCTTCACGGGCGCCAACGCGGTGGACTATTCGGGCTATCCCGACTGCCGTCCGGAGTACCTCGCCGCCTTCGAGCGCATGGCCAACCTCGCGACGAAGCGGGCGGTGGAGGGGCATCCGCTGGTCGTGCGCTCGCCCATCGTCGAGCTGTCGAAGGCCGACATCGTGCGGCGGGGACTGGCGCTCGGCGTGGACTATTCGCTCACCGTCTCCTGCTACGACGCGGACGCCGGCGGGCTCGCCTGCGGGCGATGCGATTCGTGCCGCCTTCGCCGCGAGGGGTTCGCGCAGGCGGGCGTTCCCGACCCGACCCGGTACCGCGCCCCGGCCTGACGATCCGGGGTGGCCGGGCCCTATAATGGCGCCCTCGACCCCGACTTGAGGCCATGGTCTCCACCGCACAACTCGCCGCCACCGTCGCCGCCGCCGGCTTCGGCCTCGCCTTCGTGTTCGGCGCCGTCGCGCAGCGCACCAATTTCTGCACCATGGGCGCCGTGTCGGACATCGTGAACATGGGCGACTGGGGCCGCATGCGCATGTGGCTGCTCGCGATCGCGGTCGCCATCGCGGGCGCGTCGGCGTTGCACGTCGGCGGCTGGATCGACCTTTCGAAGTCGTTCTACGTCCGGCCGGGCCTCACGTGGCTGTCGCACATCCTGGGAGGATTCCTCTTCGGGGTCGGCATGACGCTCGCCTCGGGCTGCGGCAACAAGACGCTGGTGCGCCTGGGCGGGGGCAACCTCAAGTCCGTGGTGGTGCTCGCGTTCCTCGCCATCGCCGCCTACATGACGATGAAGGGGCTCTTCGGCGTGTGGCGCGTGGGCTTTCTCGACCCGGTGGCCCTCGATCTCGGCGCACGGGGACTGGCGGGGCAGGACCTTCCCTCCCTCGCCGTGGCGGCCGGAGCCGAACGCCGGACGGCGACCGCGGCCATCGCCGCCTTCGCCTGCCTCGCGATCCTCGCCTTCGTGTTCAAGAGCCGCGATTTCCGCACGCAAGGCGAGCACATCGTCGGCGGTCTCGTGGCCGGCGGCCTCGTGGTGGCCGGGTGGTACGTCACGGGGCACGTGGGCTTCGCCGAGAATCCCGACACGCTCGAGAACACCTTTTTCGGCACGAACAGCCGCACGCTCGAGTCCCTCTCCTTCATCGCGCCCTCGGCCTACCTGCTCGAACTGCTGCTTCTGTGGAGCGACAAGTCGCTCGGCCTCACCTTCGGCGTCGCGCTCGTGCTGGGCGTGGTCGCGGGGTCCGCGGCCTACTCGCTCGCCACGCGCACGTTCCGCTGGGAAGGCTTCGTGTCCCTCGAGGACACGGCCAACCACGTCGTGGGCGGCATCCTGATGGGATTCGGTGGCGTGACCGCGCTGGGCTGCACGATCGGGCAGGGGATCACGGGATTGTCGACCCTCTCCATCGGGTCGGTCCTCGCGACCGGCTCGATCCTCGCGGGCTCCTGGGCCGCGCAGAAGTACCAGTACTGGCGCCTCGAGCGGGCAGGCTAGCGCCGCGTTCCGGTTTGACCGGGGATCGCGCGAAAAGCTATAATCCGCGTCTTTCCGGGGCGTTAGCTCAGTTGGTAGAGCAGCGGACTTTTAATCCGTTGGTCGGCGGTTCGAATCCGCCACGCCCTACCACGATTCCCATGTCGTGGCAGGGCAGGCAGGAACCGGAAAGCACGGGCTGTTAGCTCAGTTGGTAGAGCAGCGGACTCTTAATCCGTTGGTCGAAGGTTCGAATCCTTCACGGCCCACCAGTCATCGAAGGGGCTCGGGTCGCACCCGGGCCCCTTTTTCATTTCCGCCTCGCGCGGGACGCGGGGCGGCTTGCCGGGAGGCCGCCATGCCCTGGTTGCGCGAAATCGGCGCCGACGCGATCGCCTTCGCGTCGAGCGCCACGATCGTCGCCCTCTATTACGTCGCCCGCGCCGTCCGATCGCGCCGCGATCCCGCGGGAACGATCCACGGCCTGAACGAGCTCGCGCGCGCGCAGTGGGTGAAGGCGGTGATGGCGAATGCGGCCAAGGACGTGATGGCCGTCCAGACGCTGCGCAACTTCATCATGGGCGCCTCTCTCATGGCGACCACCGCGGCATTCCTCATCCTGGGCACGCTCACGCTGTCCGGGCAGGCCGAGAGCATCTCGCGCAGCTGGCACGTCATCAACGCCCTGGGGTCGAGCACGGTGGAGATCTGGATCGTGAAGGTCATCTGCCTGCTCGCGGACTTCATCTTCGCCTTCTTCGCCTTCGCGATGGCGGTGCGCCTCGCGAACCACGTGGTGTTCATGATCAACGTGCCCGGCCCGGCGGCGCACCCGCTTCTCGAGCCGGAGCAGGTGGCGCGGCGACTCAATCGCGCCGGCGGCCATTTCGCGGCGGGCATGCGCGCCTTCTTCTTCGCCGTGCCGCTGGTCTTCTGGCTCTTCGGTCCGGTCTACCTGGCGCTCGCGACGGTGGGACTGGTCGGCGCGCTCCATCGGCTGGATTCCCACCCCGACCTGTAGCCGGCATGGCGCGATTCGCCAATCCCGGGTCGCCGCGGTAGTCTTTTCGGGGCAGGTTCCTTTCGGTCGCGGGAGATGCTCATGAGAGTCGCATCCGTCGTTCCGCTGGTCCTGGCCGCCCTGGCGATGGGCGGCTGCGCTGTCGTGCCGCAACTGCCGGCCGGTGCCGAGGAATCGCAGGTTCGCGCCGCGCTCGGCGAGCCCGCGCTGGTCTTGCCGGATCCGGCCGGCGGCAAGGTCCTGGCCTATCCCCGCGGCCCCGGGGGCAGCGAGACCCACCTGGCGAGGCTGGGGTCCGACGGAAGGCTCATCGCGCTCGAGCAGGTGCTGGACGAGAGCCACTTCGCGAGGATCCGCCGCGGCGAGACCACGCAGGAGGAACTGCTCCGGCTGATCGGCCCGCCCTGGCGGCGCATCGCCTTCGACAACCTGGGTCAGGTCGCCTGGGACTACCGCTTCCGGGATCTCTGGGGCTACCTGGCCGAGTTCTCCGCGATGGTGGACCGGCGCGGGATCGTCGTGAACACCGTCACGACGCGCATCGAGCCACGGAACGACCGCCCCTAGGCCTTCAGTGCGCCGGATTCACGCAGAACGCGCCCAAGGCAGTGTCGGCCACGCCGAGCGCCTGCAGGATCCCCGCCATGGCGAGCGCCACGAGGGCGAAGCCCACCGCGCGGCGTGACACCGCGCCGGGCAGCAGCCGGCTGCCCTTGCCCACAAGCCAGCCGGCGCCGACCAGCGCGGGCAGGGTGCCCGCCCCGAATGCCAGCATCACGGCGCCTCCCGCCAGCGGAGAGCCGCTCACGAGGGCGAGGGGCAGGGCCGAATAGACGAGCGCGCAGGGCGCCCAGCCCCAGAGCGTTCCCAGGATCAACCGCTTGGGGGCCGTGTCGGCCGGGCCCAGCCGTCGGGCGGCCGAACGCGCGCGTTCCCACCAGGGACCGACGAACCGGGATTCGCGTGCCGGCAGCAAGGGCACGCCGGCGATGCGCAGCCCGGTCACGGCCAGGACCAGGGCGCCCAAGGCGAAGACGACGCCCTGGACGCGGGCGGAGCCGGCCAGGAGGGCCGGCGTGGCCCCCAGGGCGCCCGCGAGGGCTCCGGCAATGGCATAGGAGGCCAGGCGCCCGGCGTGCATCGGAAGGGCCGCGTAAAGCCCCGGGGAACGCCGCGGGCGGCCTTCCGGAGCGAGCGGCGCCCAGGATGCGGCAACGAAGCTGCCGCACATGGCGGCGCAGTGGGCGGTGCCGAAGAGGGCGAGCAGCAGGGCGCTCAGGATGAGCGGACCCGACACGGCAGGCCTAGATGATCTTGGAGTACGTGGCCCGCGTCTGGTCGGAGCGCAGGTACTTGTCGAACACCGCCGCGATGGCCCGCACGAAGAACCGGCCCTTCACGGTGATGCCGATGCGGCCCGGCTCGCGCTCGACGAGGCCCAGGTCCTCGAATTCCGCGAGCGCCTCGATCTCGGGCGCGAAGTGGCGCTCGAAGTCGACGTTGTGGGTCGCGCCCATGCCCGACATCGACACGCCGAACTGGCACATCAGGGCGACGATGACGTCGCGCCGGAGCAGGTCGTCCGCCGAAAGCTCGAGTCCCTTGATGACCGGCAGGTGCCCGTCGTCGATCGCCTGGTAGTACGCCGGGATGTCCTTGGCGTTCTGGCTGTAGGTCGGGCCCACCTTGCCGATCGCGGAGACGCCGAAGGAGAGCATGTCGCCGTCGGGGCCCACCGTGTAGCCCTGGAAGTTGCGCGTGAGCGTGCCGTCGCGCTGCGCCCGGGCGAGCTCGTCGTCCGGAAGCGCGAAGTGGTCCATGCCGATGTAGACGTAGCCCGCGCGGTTGAAGTGCTCGATGGCGCGCGCCATGATCGAGAGCTTCTCGGCGGCGCTCGGCAGGTCCGCGTCGAGGATCCGGCGCTGCGGCTTGAAACGCTGGGGCAGGTGGGCGTAGCTGTACAGGGCGATGCGGTCCGGCCGAAGCTCGAGCACGCGCTCGACGGTGTCCGTGAAGCTCGACACGCTCTGCTTCGGCAGGCCGTAGATGAGGTCCACGTTGAGCGACTTGAAGCCGTTCGCGCGCGAGGCCCGGATCACGTCGCGCGTCATCTCGTAGGGCTGGATGCGGTTCACCGCCCGCTGCACCGCCGGGTCGAAGTCCTGGACGCCGAAGCTCGCGCGGTTGAAGCCCAGCTCGGCGAGCAGTCCGATCGTCTCCGGCGAGCACGAACGCGGATCGATCTCGATCGCGTATTCCCCGTCCGGGAGGAAATCGAAATTCGACCGCAGCATTTCCCAGACCAGCCGCAACTCGTGGTGGGCGAGGAAGGTCGGCGTGCCGCCGCCCCAGTGCATCTGGCGCACCTGCTTCGCCTCGCCCAGCATCCCGGCCTGCATCGCGACTTCCCGGGCGAGGTAGTGCAGGTAGCGCTCCGCGCGCGACTTGTCGCGCGTGACCACCTTGTTGCAGCCGCAGTAGAAGCAGATCGTGTTGCAGAACGGCAGGTGGACGTAGAGCGAGAGCGGTGCCCGGGAGCCGCCGACGGCGCGCATGCGCATGGCCTGCTCGAAGGACTTGTGGTCGAAGGCGTCGCCGAAGCGGTCGGCCGTCGGATAGCTCGTGTAGCGCGGGCCGAGCTTGTCGAACCGGCGGACGAGGTCGAGGTCGATCTGGGCGGGAAGGGACTGGGGCAGGGGCGCCGCGGGGGTGGGCGCCGGGGAGGCGGCAGTAAGCATGGATCGCATCTTCCGTCAACGACGTCGCGGGGAATTGACGGGGATCAAGGGTCGCCGGGCGCTTCGGTGCCGTCTACAATGCGACTCATGAATGTGCCCGCCCTCGCAACGCTAAGCCGGCTTCGCACGGCCTGTTCGCAGTGCAACCTGCGCGAACTGTGTCTCCCGGTCGGCCTCAACGCCGACGAGCTCAACAGCCTCGACAACCTCGTCTCCACTCGCCGCAAGGTGCGTCGCGGCGACAGCCTCTTCTACGGCGGCGAGCCCTTCTCCGCGCTCTACGCGGTGCGCTTCGGCTTCTTCAAGAGCACGCTCACGAGCGGCGACGGCCGCGAGCAGGTGACCGGCTTCTACATGGCCGGCGAGCTGCTCGGCATGGACGGCATCGGCGCGGACCGGCACACGTGCACGCTCACCGCGCTCGAGGACAGCGAGGTCTGCGTCATGCCGTTCTCGCGCGTGGAGGAACTCTCGCGGCGCTTCGAGCCGCTCCAGAGGCACTTCCACAAGGTGCTCTCCCGCGAGATCGTGCGCGACCACGGCGTCATGATGCTGCTCGGCACGATGCGCGCCGAGGAGCGCCTCGCCGCGTTCCTCGTGAACCTCTCCCAGCGCCTCACCGCGCGCGGCTTCTCGGCCTCCGAATTCGTCCTGCGCATGACGCGCGACGAGATCGGGTCCTACCTCGGCATGAAGCTCGAGACGGTGAGCCGGCTCTTCTCGCGCTTCCAGGAGGACGGCATGATCGAGGTGCACCAGAAGCACGTGCGCATCATCGACATCGACGGCCTGCGTCGCGTGATGGCGCAGGCCCACGGCGCGAACTAGCGTCCGTGCGCCCTGTTGCGTTGCAGCAATCCCGTTGATCCCGGTCAACCGGGTGAGGGGCGCCGGGCGTACCATGGATTCGAAGCCGTACCGATCCCGTTCCAGAGGAGGTAACCATGTTCCGACGCATCCTCTGCGCCACCGACGGATCCAAGCGTTCCGCCCATGCCGTGAAGACCGCCGCCGTGCTCGCGCACGATGCCGGCGCGATGCTCACCCTCGTCCATGTCACGCCCGACTATCGCACGCCGTACTATCCGGACGGCGTGATGATCGACTGGCCGAGCGAGAAGGACTACAAGCGCGACTGCAAGGCCGCGGCCGAGAAGGTCTTCGAGAAGGATTCCGTGACGGCCCAGAAGGAAGGCGTCGCGGTGGACACCGTCCACCTCTTCGGCGACTCGCCGGCCGAGGAGATCCTCGCCGCCGCCAAGCGCGTGAAGGCCGACCTCATCGTGATGGCCTCGCACGGTCGCAAGGGATTCGAGGCGTTGCTGCTCGGCAGCGAAACCCAGAAGGTGCTCGCCCGCACGCAGGTTCCCGTGCTGGTGGTGCGCTGAGATGACGGCCAAGCCCGTTTCCGGCGCGGCCGATGCCGCGCCCCTCGACCCTGCCGAACGCGAGCAGCTTCGCGCGAAGCTCGCCTCGCTGAGCGCGCGGGCCCAGTCCGCGCTCTCGCGCATGCAAGGCGAGTTGAAGGGCGAGGATGCCGACCTGTTCCGCGACCTCGGTCCGACCGGCGACTGGGCCATCGCCGAGGCCGAGTTCGAGCGCGACATGGCCTCCGCGGCCCAGTTCCGCGGCGTGGTGGCGCAATTGAGATCCGCCGAACGCCGGATGGAATCCGGCGAGTACGGCTGGTGCGAGGATTGCGGCGCCGCCATCGGCTTCGCTAGGCTTTCGGCCTCGCCCGCCGCAAGCCGCTGCATCGCCTGCCAGGGCGCTCGCGAGCGACCCGACCGCGGCACCCCCACGCGTTGAACCCCGAAACCTCCGACAAGACGCAATGAACAACGAAACCCTCACGCGCGCCGCGGCGCGCTTTCGTGGTGCCCGCACGGAACCCCCGCCGGCCTCCGTCGGCATCTCCAAGACGACCCACCCGCTGCACCCGCTCTTCGCCCCGAAGTCCGTGGCGCTGGTGGGGGCGAGCGCGCGGCCCGGCTCGCTCGGGCAGGTCGTGCTCGCCAACCTCAAGCAGGGCGGCTTCAAGGGCCCGATCCTGCTCGTGAATCCCCGCCACGACAAGCTGGGAGACGACCCGTGCTACGGCTCGCTCGAGGCGCTGCCCGAGCGCGTGGATCTCGCGGTGGTCACGGCGCCGGCGGCCCAGATGCCCGACATCGCGGCGCAGGCCGCGCGCGCGCGCATCCCGGCGCTGCTCATCCTCTCGGCGGGCTTCGGCGAGATCGGGCCCGAGGGCGAGGCGCTGCAGGCGCGCACCGTCGCGGCCGCGCGCGAAGGTGGCGTGCGCATCCTCGGACCGAACTGCGTCGGGTTGCTCCGGCCCTCGATCGGGCTGAACGCCTCCTTCGCCCGCACCGCCTGCGCGCCCGGCGGCATCGCGCTCGTCTCGCAGTCGGGCGCGATCTGCACGGCCCTCGTCGACTGGGCCGCGAGCACGCGCGTGGGCCTGTCGAGCGTCATCTCGCTGGGCACGGGCGCCGACGTCGATTTCGGCGACGTGCTCGACTACCTGCTCTTCGACCCGAAGACGGAGAGCGTGCTGCTCTACGTCGAGGGCGTGCACCAGGGTCGCGCCTTCATCAGCAGCCTGAGGGCCATCGCCCGGGCGAAGCCCGTCATCGTCCTCAAGGTCGGCAAGCACGACGCCGGCTCCAAGGCCGCGCGGTCGCATACCGGCGCGCTCGTGGGCAACGATGCCGTGTTCGACGCGGTGCTCGCGCGTTGCGGCGTGGTTCGCGTGAAGAGCTACCAGAACCTGTTCGCGGCTGCGCGCGCGCTCTCCTCGCGGCGCAAGCCCCGGGGCGATCGCCTCGCGGTCGTCACCAACGGCGGCGGCCCGGGCGTGCTGGCGGCGGACGCCGTGGCCGCGCACAACCTGCACCTGGCCCAGCTCGCGCCCGAGACCCTCGCGGCGCTCGACGAATTCCTGCCGCCCTACTGGTCGCGCGGCAATCCGATCGACGTGATCGGCGATTCGGACGGGCCGCGCTTCGCCCGCGCGGCGAAGCTCGCCATTTCCGATCCGGGCGTCGACGCCGTGCTCACCGTGTACTGCCCGACGGGCATCTCCACGGCCGAAGGCGTCGCCGACGCGCTGCTGCCGATCGCCAAGGACAGCAACAAGCCATTCCTCACGGCGTGGCTGGGCGAGAGCGGCGTGATCCCGACGCGCCATCGCGTCGAGGCCGAGGGCATTCCGGCCTACCGCGCGGCCGAGGTCGGCGTGCAGGCCTTCGCGGCGCTCGCGTCCTACGTGAAGAACCAGAAATTGCTGCTGGAGGCGCCGCCGCCGCGGGCCACCACGACCGAGCACGACATCGCGGGTGCCGAAGCCATTCTCGAGGCCGCGCTGGCCGAAGGGCGCACGCTGCTGAACGAGGTGGAGGCGAAGGGCCTGCTCGCGTGCTTCGGCGTGCCGGTGCCGCCCTTCGCGATCGCGCACACGCGCGAGGAGGCCATCGAGGCCGCCGAGCGCATCGGCTATCCGGTGGTGCTCAAGATCCTCTCCGAGGACATCACCCACAAGTCCGACGTGAACGGCGTCCGGCTCGACATCCGGGTCCCGCTGTCGGTCGGCAACCAGTTCGACGACATTCTCGCCACCGTGGCCGCCCGCAAGCCGGACGCCCGCGTGACCGGCGTGCTCGTGCAGTCGATGATCTCCCGCCGCGACGGACGCGAGCTCATGATCGGCGTCACGACCGACCCGGCCTTCGGCCCGGCGATCAGCTTCGGCTCCGGCGGCGTCGCCGTCGAGCTGCTGCGCGACAACGCGGTCGGCCTGCCGCCCCTCAACGTGGGTCTCGCCGGCGACCTCATCGACCGCACGCGCGCCGCGCGCCTGCTGGGCGCGTACCGCAACGTGCCGGCGGCCAGCCGCGAGGCGCTCATCGACGTGCTCCTGCGCGTATCCGACCTCGTGTGCGCCCTGCCCTGGGTGCGGGAGATGGACATCAATCCGTTGCTGCTCGACCCGGAAGGCGCCATCGCGCTCGACGCGCGCGTGGTGGTCGATCCGGAGCGGCGCCGCCTCGACAGCCGCTATTCCCACCTCGCGATCCATCCGTATCCCGCGGCGCTCGAGGCGATCGAGAAGCTGCGCGACGGCACGGAGGTCACGCTGCGCCCGATCCGCCCCGAGGACGCCGAGATGGAGACGGCGTTCATCACCGAGCTCTCGGACGAGTCGCGCTACCTTCGCTTCCTGTCCCTCGTGCGCCACGTGACGCCGGAGATGGTGGCGCGCTTCACCCAGGTCGACTACGACCGCGAGATGGCGATCATCGCCACGCGCCGGGAGGCGGGCGGGGGCGAGGCCATCATCGGCGTGGCGCGCTACGTGCGCGACCCCAACCCGGCGAGCGCCGAGTTCGCGATCGTGATCGCGGACCGCGTGCAGCGCAAGGGGCTCGCCTCGAAGCTCATGGGCCGCCTCCTGGCGCACGCGCGCTACGCGGGGATCATGAGGATCCGCGGCATCGTGCTCGCGTCGAACTCGTCGATGCTGGAACTGATGGCGCGGCTGGGATTCGAGGTCTTCCCGGACGCGGAAGACCCCAGCCTCGTCGACGTCGTGAAGACGCTCTAGGCGGCACGCCCGGACGGTGCCGGGCGAAAGCCCGGCGGACGATCAGCCGCAGCCGCCGGGTTCCTCGCGCTTCGGGCATCCCGCAGGGCGCCCGGCGCCGGGCAGGGGGCAGCGGTTCACTTCCCACGGCGAGCGTTGCAGGAAGCACGTGAGGAAGCTCGAGGCCGAGCCCATCATCCAGAAGACGAAGAAGCCGACGGAGTAGATCGTCATCCGGCTCGCTTCCAGCGGCTCGCCGAAGAGATGCATCTCCGTGGGGTCGAAGAGCGTGAAGAAGACGAACTCCATCGCGCAGGCCACGAGGAATGCCGGCCACAGGACCCAGGCGACGCGTTGCGTGATCATGGTCTAGCCTCCTGTCGGGCGGGTTCGGACTAGCGCACGCCCGGCTCGAGTCGCGCCGGGACGGCCTTGCGCGGGTCGTAGGTCGCGGCGACTCGCCATTGCTCCGTCTCGACGATGGCGCGCCAGGGAACGGGCGCCAGGGCGGGCACCGGCGCTTCCCAGGTGTCGGCGCCGCGCCGCGCGAGGAACACCACGCGGTCGTCCGAGGCGCGCGCCGGGTGCACGAAGCGCAGGGACAGGCGATCGGGCAGCGGCTGCGACGACAGGAGGGTGACCCTCGCGACGCCGTCCTGCACGACCAGGTCGCCGGCGAGCCCCTGCGAGGTCGCCCGGGCGTCCCGCGCGAGGGTGCGATTGATGGCGAGTCCCTGCTTGTAGTAGTCGTCGGCCACGAGGCCGTCCGCGCCCGAGAACGCGATCCAGGCCGTGGTGATGCCGGCGACGATGACGGTGCCCGGGCCGGCCATGAGGAGCCAGGGCCAGGGTTCGCGATACCAGGGCTTCGCAGTGGCGGCGGGCGGCTTGGGGAGGGTCATTGCGTTCAATTCTGCTCCTTCCGGGGCGAGAGGAAGGCGGCCTTCTCGCGCACCTGGATGACGCTGCCGTCCTCCGCCGTGACGTTGAACCAGATCTTCTGGGAACCCCCCGCGACCGCGCCGGGAGGCACGCGCAG